>NZ_JARD01000008.1:0-367517 GCF_000708345.1 Microbacterium sp. Cr-K32
GACGGTGCTGCTCCCCGTCGCGAGGGCGGCTACAACCGTGACGGTGGCGCCCCGCGTCGCGACGGTGCAGCTCCCCGTCGCGAGGGCGGGTACAACCGTGACGGTGGCTCCCCGCGTCGCGAAGGCGGCGACCGCGATCGTTCACGTTCATTCCCGCAGCGCGGGGGAGCGGGGCGAGAGCGTCCTGCTCAGGCGACGAACGAGCGTCCGCGGTTCGATGAGCCGCAGATCCCCGACGACGTCACGGCTCGCGACCTCAACGGCGCAGCGCGTAATGAGCTCAAGACGCTGAGCAAGGAGAACGCCGAACACGTCGCCCGGCACCTGGCGATGGCCTCTCGTCTCATCGACGAGGACCCGGCGCTCGCCCACGAGCACGCGCTGGCCGCATCGCGCCGCGCTGGCCGCATCGCGATCGTCCGTGAGACCCTCGGCATCACCGCCTACGCGACGGAAGACTTCGCCCTGGCGCTCCGCGAACTGCGGACCTACCGTCGTATCTCCGGCAAGGACGATCAGATCGCTCTCATGGTTGACAGCGAGCGCGGAATCGGTCGCTCCGATCGTGCGCTCGAGACCGGACGCGCCGTCGATCGTTCTGCGCTCGAGACTCCGGTCCGGGTCGCGCTTGCGATCGCGATGTCCGGTGCCCGTCTCGACCAGGGCGATCTCGAACTCGCACTCGGCGAGCTGGAGATCCCGGAGCTCGATCCCGATCGGGCCTTCGAATGGAGCCCGGCGCTGTTCGCCGCCCGCGCTGCCGTGCTCGAAGACCTCGGGCGCACCGAGGAGGCGGAGTTCTGGGCGCACCGCGCCGAAGTCGCCGCTGAGGTGCTAGGGGTCGATGAGGCCGGCGACGAGGAGATCTTCATCGAAGACAGCCTCATCGAGGGAGAGTTCCCCGACGAGGATGACGATGATTCCGCGGCGGATACGCGCCTGGAGGCAGATGACGCGGATCGGGAAGAGCCAGCGTCCGATGCGTCTGCCGACGTCGACGAAGCCGCAATCGTCGCTGAGGAACCGACCGTCGAAGACGAGGTGCGCGAGCTCCTCGGCGAGGACGACGAGTCGGAACCGGAGGCGTAGTGGCGCTGTTCTCTCGGAAGCGATCGCCTCGCACTCCGCTTGACGGAGTCGATACCGTACTCGCCGACCTCGACGGTGTGGTGTACGCCGGCCCCGGGGCCCTGCCCTACGCGGTGGACAGCCTCAACGAGGCGGCGAAGTCGGCTCGACTCGGCTACATCACGAACAACGCGGCACGCACGGATGCCTCGGTCGCAGCGCACCTGAGCAGTCTCGGGCTGCGCGTCCAGGCATCCGACGTGGTCACGAGCCCGCAAGCGGCGATGAGGCTGATGGCTCAGATCGTGCCCGCCCCGGCAACGATCCTGGTCATCGGCGGTGACGGTCTCGTCGACGAGGTGCAGAAAGCCGGGTACACAGTCACACGGAGCGCGGAGGATGCGCCGAGCGCCGTCGTGCAGGGGTTCGCTCCGGAGGTCGCGTGGACGGATCTCGCTGAGGCGGCCTTCGCTCTCAAGCTTCCCGAGGACGAAGGCGGCATCCCGTGGATCGCCACCAACACCGACTGGACGATCCCCCGTGAGCGGGGAGTGGCGCCCGGCAACGGGACGCTCGTGTCCGCCGTGCACACGGCGATCGGCAGGCTCGCCACCGTCGCGGGGAAGCCGGAGGAGCCGATCTTCCAGGAGGCCCTTGCACGCTTCGGCGCGAAGAAGGCCCTCTTCATCGGGGACCGTCTCGACACCGACATCATGGGGGCGAGCAGGGTCGGCATCGAATCGGTCCTGGTGCTCACCGGCATCGACCGCCCGAAGCATGTGCTGGCCGCCCCGGAGGGCTCGCGTCCCACCTACATCCTCGGCGACCTGCGCGAACTGCATGCCCCGTATCCCGAGGTGACCGAGCAGGACGGCGTCTTCCGCGTGAACGGTGCGGCGGTGCGGGTTTCGGGCGCCGACGTCGAGATCGTGGCGGATTCCGGTGAGCAGATCGACCTGCTGCGCGCGGGAGCCGCCGCCATCTGGGCATCCGGCACCCCCGTGTTCGTGCTGAGGGTTCCGGAGCGCCTCTACGACGACCCGTTCCACCGTCCCTGACGGTGCTCGCGTGGCGCCCTTCCGCGTCGGACGGGCCGCGTACAGTAGAACCGTGAGCGATGAGACGACGAGCGCGCCGACCGATGCCCTGTGGAGTCGACTGCGCCTGATCGAGGGGCAGCCGCTCCCGGCGAGGGCCGATGCGTATTCGGCCCTCCACGACGAGCTCTCCCGTCGCCTCGAGAGCGGCGCGAAGCTCGAGCAGCGGGAGACCTCGGGATCCCGATGACGCGACTCGACGCTGCCCTCGCCGCCCGAGGACTCGCCCGTTCGCGCACCCACGCGGCCACTCTCATCTCGGAGGGCCTCGTCAGCGTCGACGGACGACCTGTCGTGAAGGCCTCGACGGCGGTCGACGATGCGGCGGAGATCACCATCGCCGGTGCAGACCACTACGTCGGACGTGCCGCGCACAAGCTCATCGCGGGCCTCGACGGCTTCGCGATACCGGTCGAGGGGCGGCTGGCACTCGACATGGGCGCATCCACCGGCGGCTTCACCCAGGTGCTCCGTGAGCGGGGAGCACGTGAGGTGCTCGCGGTCGACGTCGGGCATGGACAACTCGCCGCGTCGATCGCCGCTGATCCCGGCGTCGTGTCCGTCGAGGGCTACAACGTCCGATACATGACACGGGAGAACCTCGCCGAGGCGACGGGCGAGGTCGCAGCCCCCGATCTGGTCGTGGGTGACCTCTCGTTCATCTCTCTCGAACTCGTGTTGCCGGCCGTCGCCGCGGTGGTCCCATCGGAGTCCGACGTCCTGCTTCTCGTGAAGCCGCAGTTCGAGGTCGGACGCACCGCCGTCCGTGGGGGACTGGTCACCGACCCCGCAACACGCGCCGATGCCGTGGCTCGCATCGTGTGGAGCGCCTGGGACGTGGGGTTGGGGATGCTCGGCATCCTTCCCTCCCCGATCCTCGGAACCCACGGCAACGCCGAGTATCTCGTGCACCTCGCACCGGGTCGAGGCAGCAATCCGACAGAATGGCTGGACAGCATCAACCGACTGGCAGGAGGACGATGAACGAGCGCAGCATCCTGGTCGTCGCTCACGCGGGCCGTGTGGACACCGTCGACGCCGCCCGGCGGGTGATCGACGCCCTTCGGGAGGCCGGAGCGCGACCGGTCCTGGCCGCTGACGATCACGAGGCACTCGTGTCCGTGGATCCGTTCTTCGCCGACACCGACGTACTCGGCGTCTCCGTCGACCCGGCCGACCTCGAACTGGCGATCGTGCTGGGTGGGGATGGGACGATTCTGCGCGCAGCGGAACTCGTACGCGACAGCGGGGCTCCGGTGCTCGGCATCAACATGGGGCACGTCGGCTTCCTCGCGGAGATCGACCGCGACGACATGGACAAAGCCGTACGTCGTGTGATCGACCGCGACTACGAGGTCGAGGAACGGCTCGCCCTGTCCGTGCGTGTGAAGGATGTCGACGGCACGGTCGTCTACGAGACGTGGGCCCTCAACGAGGCCACGGTCGAGAAGGCCAGTCGTGAGCGGATGATCGAGATCGTTCTCGAGATCGACGGCCGGCCGTTGTCGAGTTTCGGATGCGACGGCATGGTGATCTCCACCCCGACCGGCTCGACGGCCTACAACTTCTCCGCCGGGGGACCGGTGATCTGGCCGAGTGTCGAGGCGATCGCGGTGGTGCCGCTGTCGGCGCACGCCCTGTTCGCCAAGCCGCTCGTGGTGAGCCCCGATGCCTCGGTGGCGATCGAGATGCTCGAACGCACGGACGGCTCGGGCATCCTCTGGTGCGATGGCCGCCGCTCGCACGACCTGCCGCCGGGCGCACGCGTGGTGGTGCGCCGCTCTTCGCGTCCCGTGCGGCTGGCTCGTCTGCACCCCACGGCATTCACCGACCGACTCGTGCGCAAGTTCCAGCTTCCCGTCGAAGGGTGGCGCGGACAGGCGCCGGGGGCGACGTCGTGATCGAGGAGATGCGGATGCAGGGGCTCGGCGTCATCGCCGATGCCGTGCTGCCGCTGGGTCCCGGATTCACCGCCATCACCGGCGAGACCGGCGCCGGAAAGACCATGGTCGTCACCGGGCTCGGACTGCTGCTGGGCCAGCGCGCCGACTCCGGAGCCGTGCGTGCGGGCGCGGCGCAGGCATCGGTCGCGGGCGTCTGGATCGTCCCCGAGAGCGGAACCGTCGCCGAGATCGTCGCCGAGGCCGGTGGCGAGCTGGAGCCTGTCGGTGCTGGCAGCGCGGAACTCTACGTGTCTCGCACGCTCAGTTCGGAAGGGCGCAGCCGTGCCAGTGTCGGTGGGCGCGCGGCCCCCGCGGGTGTGCTCTCCTCGCTCGCGGACGAGCTCGTGGTCGTGCACGGCCAGGCCGAGCAGCTGCGACTGCGTTCGGCCGTCGCGCAGCGTGATGCGCTCGATCGTTTCGGTGGGGCCCCGATCGCTGAGGCCGTGGACGAATACGCCCGGGCCTTCGCACGCTGGCGGACACTCGACGCCGAGATATCCGAGATCACCGAGAACCGTGAACGTCGCGCTGAAGAGGCGTCGCGGCTGCGAGAAGCCCTCGCGCTGATCGAGGCGACGGCTCCGGAGCCGGGGGAGGACCAGGAGCTCACCGCGCGTGCCGAACGTCTCGCGAACGCCGAGGAGCTGCGTCTAGCGGCCTCGCTCGCGCACGGCGCGCTCTCGAGCGAAGAGGGCGAACCTGATGCCTCGGCTCTCGTCGCGGAGGCGCGTCGAGTACTCGAACGCGCTGCAGACGTGAAGCTGACCGAGATCAGCGAGAACCTCGCCGACATCGGCTATCGGATCGCCGACACCGCAGGCCTTCTCTCCGCCTATCTCGCCGATCTCGACGAGACGGGTCCGCACGAGCTCGCCGCTGTCGAGGAACGCCGCGCTGCGCTGGGCACCCTGATCCGTGCACACGGCTCGCTCGACGAGGCGCTGACCGTCTGGCAGACCGGATCCGCTCGGTTGGCCGAACTCGATGACGACGGCGATCGGATCGAACGACTGATCGCCGAGCGTGATGCGGCACGGGTCGAACTCGACGCCCACGCCGAGGCGCTGACGGCGGCGCGCGCAGAGGCGGCTTCTCGTCTCGGTGCTGCCGTGACGGAAGAACTGCGTGCGCTCGCGATGCCGGACGCGCGCCTCGAGGTCTCGGTCTCCGAGGGCGCCGAGAGCGCCCACGGCCGGGACGACGTCGCGATCCTCCTCGCCCCCCATCCGGGAGCCGAGCCGCGCTCGGTCTCGAAGGGAGCCTCCGGCGGAGAGCTGTCGCGAGTGATGCTGGCGATCGAAGTGGTGATCGCCGCGACCGATCCGGTTCCGACGTTCGTCTTCGACGAGGTCGACGCCGGCATCGGCGGTGCCGCGGCGATCGAGGTCGGTCGGCGACTCGCCCGACTCGCCGAGAAGTCGCAGGTGATCGCGGTGACGCACCTCGCGCAGGTCGCGGCCTTCGCGAACAACCATCTGTCGGTCGTGAAGGCCAATGATGGTGCGGTCACGGCCTCCAGCGTGCGCCGTCTGGAAGGGGAGGAACGGGAAGCCGAGATGGCTCGTCTGCTGTCAGGACTCGCCGATTCCGACGCCGCCCTGACCCACGCCCGCGAACTTCTCAGCCTCCGCGTCCCCACCTCCTGATAGGATCGAAGCCCGTGATGAACTCTTCTTCTGCGGGACCCAAGAACGACACGACCAAGCACATCTTCGTGACTGGTGGTGTCGTTTCGTCTTTGGGCAAGGGGCTGACGGCAGCCAGCCTCGGAAACCTCCTCACGGCCCGCGGTCTGCGCGTCGTGATGCAGAAGCTCGACCCGTACCTGAACGTCGATCCGGGAACGATGAACCCGTTCCAGCACGGTGAGGTGTTCGTGACGGACGACGGCGCCGAGACCGATCTCGACATCGGACACTACGAGCGCTTCCTCGACATCAACCTGTCCGAGGCGGCCAACGTCACCACGGGTCAGATCTACTCGCAGGTGATCGCGCGCGAGCGCCGTGGCGAGTACCTCGGAGACACGGTCCAGGTGATCCCGCACATCACCGACGAGATCAAGCGCCGCATGCGCCTGCAGGCCTCGGAAGACCCGCGCCCCGACGTGATCATCACCGAGGTGGGCGGCACAGTCGGCGACATCGAGTCGCAGCCGTTCCTCGAGTCCGCGCGCCAGCTTCGTCACGAGCTCGGACGCGACAGCGTGTTCTTCGTGCACGTATCGCTCGTCCCGTTCATGGGCGCGTCGGGGGAGCAGAAGACCAAGCCGACGCAGCACTCCGTCGCGGCGCTCCGCCAGGTCGGCATCCAGCCCGATGCCCTGGTGCTCCGCAGCGACCGTCCGGTCAGCGTGAGCAACCGCAACAAGATCGCTCTCATGTGCGACGTCGACGTCGAAGGCGTCATCAACACCGTCGACCTGCCGAGCATCTACGACATCCCCTCGACTCTGAACGAGCAGGGGCTCGACTCGTACATCGTGCGACGGCTGGGCCTGGACCAGAAGGCGGCCGACGTCGACTGGACCCGCTGGAACAAGGTGCTGCACGCGGTGCACAACCCCAAGCACGAGGTGACGATCGGTCTGGTCGGCAAGTACATCGACCTGCCCGACGCGTACCTCTCGGTGACCGAGGCGCTCAAAGCCGGCGGTTTCGCGCAGGAGACCAAGGTCAACATCCGCTGGATCCCCTCCGATCTCTGCGAGACGCCGGAAGGCGCGCAGGAGCAGCTGGCACAGCTCGACGGCATCTGCGTGCCCGGCGGCTTCGGCATCCGTGGCATCGAGGGCAAGCTCGGCGCGCTGAAGTTCGCGCGCGAGCAGGGCATCCCGACGCTCGGCCTGTGCCTCGGTCTGCAGTGCATGGTCATCGAGTACGCACGTGACGTCGCCGGCATCGTCGGGGCCTCGTCCAGCGAGTTCGACCCGGAGACCGCAGAACCGGTCATCGCGACGATGGCCGAGCAGGTCGACATCCTCGACGGTGGCGACCTCGGCGGCACCATGCGCCTCGGTCTGTACCAGGCAGCCCTGGCGGAAGGCTCGCTCGCCCGCGAGCTCTACGGCGCCCCTGAGGCCTCCGAGCGTCACCGCCACCGCTACGAGGTGAACAACGCCTACCGTGACCGTCTTTCCGAGGCGGGGCTGGTGTTCTCCGGACTCAACCCGGAGCTCGACCTCGTCGAGTACGTCGAGCTGCCCCGCGATGTGCACCCGTACTACATCGCCACCCAGGCGCACCCGGAACTGCGTTCGCGTCCGACCGCCCCGCACCCGCTGTTCCGCGGGCTGGTGGGCGCGGCGATCGATCGGCACCGCGCGAGCGAGCTGTTCGACGTCAGCGCGGACGACTGAATCGAGCAATCGAGCGATGATGACGGAGTCGACGGAGAGCCTCCGGGACGAGACCTTCGAGCCGGAGGTTCTCGAGAGCGACCTCGTCTATCGCGGCAGGGTCTGGGACGTGCGCTCTGACCGCGTGCGCTATGGCGACGGCGAGATCGTGCGGCAGTACGTCGCCCACACCGGCGCGGTGGCGATCGTCGCCCTCGACGAACAGGGGCGGGTGCTGCTGATCCAGCAGTACCGCCACCCGATCCGCCATCGTGATTGGGAGCTCCCGGCCGGACTGCTCGATGTGGAGGGCGAAGAGCCTCTCGAGGCCGCCCGGCGTGAGCTCGCCGAGGAGGCCGACCTGGTCGCCGTCCACTGGGAGCCACTGGTCTCCTCGTGGACGACGCCCGGTGGGAACGACGAGATCATCCACGTGTTCCTCGCGACCGGCGTCCGACCGTCCGGTGCGCCGCACGATCGCGAGGACGAGGAAGCGGATATCCGGGTGGAGTGGGTGTCGCTGGCCGATGCGGTCTCTGCGGTCATGGAGGGTCGGATGCGCAATGGGATCCTCGCGATCGGCGTGCTGGCGGCCTCGCAGAGGTTGCGCGACCGGGGCTGAGGATGCAGCTCGAGCGCGCCCTCGACGCCTACCTGCGTCATGTCACGATCGAGCGTGGTCTGAGCGCGCACACGATCGCGGCCTACCGGCGCGACCTCGAGGGATACCGGGAGTGGTTGGTCGCCGAGGGGATCGACGACACCGGCGAGGTGACGCCGGCGACGATCGACCGGTTCATCGCGGAACGGGCCTCCGCGGAGCCGCCACCCGCGTCGACGAGCCTCGCACGCTTGCAGTCGTCGGTGCGGGGATGGCACCGCTTCCTCGCACGAGAGGGCATAGAGGCCGACGACCCGAGTGGTCGGCTCCGCCCGCCGAAGGCGCCGCGACGGCTGCCCAAAGCCCTCACGATCGAACAGGTCGAGCGTCTGCTCGCCGCGCCGTCTCCCGAGGCGCCGCTCGGCATCCGTGATCGCGCTCTGCTCGAGCTTCTCTATGCGACCGGTGCGCGCGTGTCCGAGGCGGTCGACCTCGATGTGGACGACCTGGCGCACGGCGATGTGCTGCGGCTGCGGGGGAAGGGATCCAAGGAACGCATCGTGCCGCTGGGTTCCTACGCGCGCGCCGCCGTGGACACGTATCTGACCCGTGTGCGCCCCGCCCTCGCCGCCAAGGGTCGCGCCTCGGCTCGGCTCTTCCTCGGGGCGCGAGGCGCCCCGCTCTCCCGCCAGAGCGCGTGGCTCGTCATCCGCGCGGCAGCCGAGAGCGCCCAGATCACCGTGGACGTATCGCCGCACACGCTGCGGCACTCGTTCGCGACGCATCTCCTGCAAGGGGGTGCCGACGTGCGTGTCGTGCAGGAACTGCTCGGACACTCCTCGGTCGCGACGACGCAGATCTACACGCACGTCTCGGTCGACGCCCTTCGCGACATCTACGCGACGTCGCACCCGCGCGCCCGGTGACCTCGCGGCGCCGGCCTGGCGTCTGCCGCGTGCCGAGGCAGCTGAGCGGGGGCCCGGCCGGTACAATCGACCAAGCACGACGGAGCAGGAGAACTGGTGGCTGAGAAAGTGGCGAAGTCCAGGGCGAAGGCGCAGAAGGCCGACGAGACCCCCATGGGACCCACCGGCCGCCCCTATCACGGGTTCCCGATCCCGGAGCCGCTGAAGTCGCACGGCCCGGCGCGCATCATCGCGCTGTGCAACCAGAAGGGCGGCGTCGGCAAGACGACGACCTCGATCAACCTCGCCGCTTCCCTCGCGGAGTACGGCCGGAAGGTCCTCGCCGTCGACTTCGACCCGCAGGGTGCCCTGTCGGCCGGCCTCGGCATCCCGACGCACGATGTGCCGACGATCTACGACCTGCTGCTGGACACCAAGCGCGACGCGCACGATGCGATCGTGCACTCGAGCGTCGAGGGTCTCGACGTCATGCCGGCCAACATCGACCTCTCTGCCGCAGAGGTCCACCTCGTCAACGAGGTCGCGCGCGAGACGATCCTCGCACGTGTCCTGCGCCAGGTGGCGGGGGAGTACGACGTCATTCTCATCGACTGCCAGCCGTCCCTCGGCATCCTCACCGTGAACGCGCTGACCGCGGCGCACGGCGTGATCATCCCCCTCGAGTGCGAGTTCTTCGCCCTGCGCGGTGTGGCGCTGCTGATCGAGACGATCGACAAGGTCCGTGACCGGCTGAACCCGTCGATCACGATGGACGGCCTGTTGGCGACGATGTACGACCCGCGCACGCTGCACTCCCGCGAAGTTCTGGAGCGGGTCGTCGAGGCATTCGGCGACGATGTGCTGGAGACCGTGATCGGCCGCACCGTGAAGTTCCCCGACGCGTCGGTCTCGGGCGTGCCCATCACCGAGTTCGCCCCCGAGCACGCCGCCGCTCAGGCGTACTTGCGGCTGGCGCGGGAGCTGGTCGCCCGTGGCGCCGTCGCCTAGCGAGGGGCCTGTCGACGCAACGCTCGAGGAGAGCGCGGGCGATGCCGCGGCCACAGACACGGCAGGCTTCCGGGTGTCGCTGTCGAACTTCGACGGCCCCTTCGACCTGCTGCTGAATCTCATCTCGAAACATGAGATGGACATCACCGAGGTGTCGTTGAGCGCGGTCACGAACGAATTCATCGCGTATCTGGGGGAACTCGACGACGATGAGGACCTCGACCAGGCCTCTGAGTTCCTGGTCGTGGCCGCGACCCTGCTCGACATGAAGGTGGCGGGACTCCTGCCGCAGGGCGAGCTGGTGGATGCCGAGGCGGTGGCCCTTCTCGAGGCGCGTGACCTCCTGTTCGCCCGCCTGCTGCAGTACCGGGCCTTCAAGGAGGTCTCGACGTGGTTCGCTCGCTGCCTGCAGCGCGAGGATCGCCGACACGTCCGTGCCGTTCCCCTCGAGGAGAAGCACCGGCGGCAGACTCCGGAGCTCGTCTGGTCGCTGAGCGCCGACGACTTCGCCGCGCTCGCGCTGCTGGCGTTCGCACCCAAGGAGATCCCGCACGTCGGGCTCGACCATCTGCACGCACCGCTGGTCAGCATCCGTGAGCAGGCGGCGATCGTCGTGACACTGTTGCGTGGGACCGAGTCGGTGAGCTTCCGTGAGCTCGTCGCGGGCGTCACGGAGCCGGGCATCGTCGTCGCGCGCTTCATCTCGGTGCTGGAGCTCTATCGGCACGCGGCGCTGTCCTTCGAACAACTGGAACCGCTCGGCGAGCTGACGCTCCGCTGGGCCGCCGACTCCTGGTCGGACGAGACGCTGGCGACCCTGGGAGCCGATTATGACCGATGACGTGACGGAGACCGACGCTGTGACGGGGACCGACGCTGTGACGGGGACCGACGCTGTGGCGGGGACCGACGCTGTGACGGAGACCGACGCTGTGGCGGGGACCGACCTCACGGTGTCGGAGGATCAGACTTCGGACCCTGCCGGGACGGCACCCGAGATTCCCCTCGCCGAGCGGGTCGAAGCGATCCTCTTCATCGTGGATGAGCCGATCGGCCTCGTCGCGTTGGCTGCCGCCGTCGGGTCGCCGGTGCCAGCGGTACGTCAGACGCTCGAGATGCTCGTCGAGGACTACGACGGGCGGGGCGCGGGACCACGGCGCGGCTTCGAGCTGCGCGAGGTGGGCGGCGGGTGGCGACTGTACGTCCGCGAAGATCTCGATGCCATGGTGGCCGAGTTCGTCGGAGGGCAGGCCCCGGCGCGACTGTCGCAGGCCGCGCTCGAGACATTGGCGGTCATCGCCTACAAGCAGCCGGTGACGCGCAGCCAGGTCGCGTCCATCCGCGCGGTGAACGTCGATTCTGTCGTGCGCACGCTGCTCGCCCGCGGGCTGATCACGGAGCTGTTCGCGGATTCCGAGACCGGCGCGATCAACTACGGCACGTCCGACGCGCTTCTGCAGCACCTGGGCATCAACTCGCTCGACGAGCTGCCCCCGATCTCCCCGCTGCTCGATGACGGTGCAGACGGCTTCGACGAAGGGACCATCCGATGACAGGCTTCGACGCCTCGACAGACTCCGAGGCCGCGCCCGAGGGCGTGCGCTTGCAGAAGGTGCTCGCCGCGGCAGGCGTGGCCTCCCGCCGCGTGGTGGAGCAGTACATCGCCGAGGGCCGCATCCGCGTCAACGGCATCGTCGTGTCCGAGCAGGGGCGACGGATCGACCCCGAGCGCGACCTCGTCGACGTGGACGGTACCGCGATCCAGCTCGACGTCTCCAAGCGCTACGTCATGCTCAACAAGCCGACCGGCGTGGTGAGCAGCATGAAGGACGAGAGCGGCCGCCCCGACCTGCGTCGCTTCACCGAGAAGTACGAGGAGCGCCTCTACAACGTCGGCCGCCTCGATGCCGAGACGAGCGGTCTGCTGATCCTCACGAACGACGGCGCGCTCGCCCACGTGCTGGCCCACCCGTCTTTCGGCGTGACGAAGGTGTACATCGCGAAGGTCGAGGGCACAGTGCTGCCGCAGACGATCTCGAAGCTGACGAAGGGCATCGAGCTGGAGGACGGACCGATCGCCGCCGACAAGGCACGGCTGTTGGACACCTCCCGCGAGGAGAGCCTGGTGGAGCTGACGCTGCACTCCGGTCGCAACCGCATCGTGCGACGCATGCTCGCGGCGGTGGGCCACCCCGTCACCGAACTGGTCCGCCGGCAGTTCGGTCCGCTCCACCTGGGAACCCTCCCGGCCGGGAAGACGCGGGAACTGAGTAAAATCGAACTCGGCGCGCTTTTGACCCTGTCGCGCCGTGATTCCGGTGTCGCCGAGGCGCCAGGCGAGCAGGAGAACGAATGACCGATACGACGAGTGCGCCCACGGGGCGGAGAGCGGGCGTCGTCGCGCCGCGCCTCTCCGGTACCGTCCGCATCGTCGGCGCCGGACTCCTCGGCGCGAGCATCGGCCACGCCCTCCGCGCGAAGGGGGTAGATGTCGTCCTGACCGATGCCTCGCCCGCCCAACTGCGTCTCGCCGTCGACTACGGCGCCGGAAGGATCTCGAACGAGGACGATCAGCCGTCCCTGGTCGTTGTCGCGGTGCCGCCGGATGTCACTGCCGACGTGATCCAGGCCGAACTCGAACGGTTCCCAGAGGCCGTCGTCACCGACGTCGCGAGCGTGAAGCTCGAGCCTTTCCGTGCACTCCAGGCGCGCGGTGTCGACCTCACCCGCTACATCGGCTCTCACCCGCTCGCCGGTCGTGAGCGCGGGGGCGCGATCTCAGCGCGTGCCGACCTCTTCATCGGGCGCCCCTGGGTGGTGTGCCGTGATGAGGAGACGAGAGCCTCCGACCTCGCCCTCGTCGAGGCCCTCGCGCTCGACGTCGGAGCGACGCCCCTCGAGATGACTCCGGAGGAGCACGATCGTTCGGTCGCGCTGACCTCGCACGTGCCCCAGGTGGTCGCGAGCCTGCTCGCCGGTCGCCTCGCCGAAGCGGAAGAGGGGGCGCTCCGCCTTGCAGGCCAGGGCGTCCGCGACACCACACGCATCGCGGCATCCGCCCCCGAGCTCTGGGTGCAGATCCTCGGGGCGAACGCGGCACCCGTGGTCGAGATCCTCGATGCGCTGGCCTCCGACCTCGGCGAGATCTCCGATGCCCTGCGTGCGCCGAGCGCTCCGGGGGCCCGCCGCATCGTCGCCGAGACCATCCGGCAGGGAAACGACGGCGTCGAACGGCTCCCCGGCAAGCACGGACAGAATCAGCGTTTCGAAACCCTCGTCGTGATGGTCGACGACACCGCGGGTCAGCTCGGCCGGCTGTTCGGAGAGCTCGGCGAGCTCGGTGTGAACGTCGAGGACCTCCGCCTCGAGCATTCGCCCGGCGCGCAGTTCGGCCTCGCCGAGATCAGCGTCGATCCCGCGGCGCTGCATGGCGCGATCACCGGGCTGCAGGAACGTGGATGGCGCATCGCTGGGAGCACGAATGACTGATATCTCGACCTCTGCTGCGGACGCTTCGGTGACCGACGCGCACAAGTTCATCGCGATCGACGGGCCGGCCGGATCGGGCAAGTCCAGCGTTTCGAAGGCCGTCGCCCGCGCACTCGGTTTCGGCTACCTCGACACCGGCTCCGCCTACCGCGCACTCGCCTGGCATGTGCTCGATCGGGGCGCCGACACCGAAGACCCTGAGGCCGTGCGCGCTGCGGCGGCAGACTTCCCTCTGACGCTGGGGCTCGACCCCGACGAGCGGACGGTGCTCGTCGGCGACGTCGAGGTCACCGAGGCCATCCGAGACCCGAGGGTCTCCGGCGCGGTGAGCGGCGTGGCGCGCGTGCCCGAGGTTCGCGCGCAGGTCAACGAGCTGTTCCGCCGTCTGGTGTCGGAGTCGTCGTACCCCGCCGTCGTGGTGGAGGGCCGTGACATCACGACCGTGGTCGCCCCCGACGCTCCGGTGCGGATCCTTCTCACCGCAGCTCCCGAGGTACGGGCTGCACGACGTGCCGGTGAACTCGCCGGCGAGAACGCGGCTGCTGTCGCCGCGGCGCTGCACAAGCGTGACGCCTCAGACAGCGCCGTCGTCGACTTCCTGAACGCCGCAGAAGGCGTCGAGGTCGTCGATTCGACGGAACTCGATTTCCCCCAGACCATCGACGCCGTCCTCACGGTGATCGAACGAATCCAAGGAGCACACCGTGGCTGACGACGAATACGAAGGCGGCCCCGACCAGCTCGCCGAGAAGATGGACCAGCTCGACGAGCATCTCGCCGAGCAGCGCGCGGAGACGCTGCGCGCCGGCCTCTCCGACTACGAGCTGGACGATGAGGACGCGGAACTCCTCGCGGGCATCACACTCGGCGAAGACGGCATCCACTACAGCCCGGCTCTTCCCGTGGTGGCGATCGTCGGACGACCGAACGTGGGCAAGTCCGCGTTGGTCAACCGCATCCTCGGCCGCCGCGAAGCCGTGGTCGAGGACACCCCCGGTGTCACCCGTGACCGCGTGACGTACAAGGCCGAGTGGGCCGACCGTCGCTTCTCGCTCGTCGACACCGGCGGGTGGGAGCCCGACGCGCGCGGCATCGACCGTTCGGTCGCGATGCAGGCCGAGGTCGCGATCGACCTCGCCGACATGGTGCTGTTCGTCGTCGACGCGATGGTGGGGGCGACGTCGACCGACGAGCACGTCGTGAAGCTGCTGCGCAAGAGCGGCAAGCCGGTGTTCCTCGTCGCCAACAAGATCGATGACGCCCGCCAGGAGCCGGAGACCGCAGCGCTGTGGAGCCTGGGCCTCGGCGAGCCATGGCCCGTGTCGGCGATCCACGGACGCGGCGTCGCCGACCTGCTGGATGCCGTGCTCAAGAAGCTTCCCGAGGTCTCGGCCGTCGCGAAGCAGGAGATCGGCGGACCGCGCCGCGTGGCCATCCTCGGTCGTCCGAACGTGGGCAAGTCGTCACTGCTGAACAAGGCGGCAGGCGAGGAGCGCGTGGTCGTCAACGATCTGGCCGGCACCACCCGTGACCCGGTGGACGAGGTCGTGGAACTCGGCGGGAAGATGTGGCGTCTGGTCGACACCGCCGGTATTCGTCGTCGCGTGCACATGGCGCAGGGGGCCGACTTCTACGCCTCGCTGCGCACTTCGGCCGCGCTGGAGAAGGCCGAGGTCGCCGTCGTCGTGCTCGACGTCTCGGAGTCGATCAGTGAGCAGGACGTACGCATCATCGATCTCGTGCTGGAGTCGGGCCGCGCGCTCGTGCTCGCCTTCAACAAGTGGGACCGTCTGAACGACGACGATCTCGAGAACGCCGACCGCCGTCGCTACCTCGAGCGTGAGATCGAGCAGGATCTGGCGCACGTCGCCTGGGCCCCGCGGGTGAACATCTCGGCGAAGACCGGGCGTCACCTCGACAAGCTCGTGCCCGCGCTGGAGACGGCCCTGGAGAACTGGGACCGTCGTATTCCGACGGGCAAGTTCAACGCGTTCCTCGCAGAACTCGTGGCGGAGCACCCGCACCCGCTGCGCGGTGGCAAGCAGCCGCGCATCCTGTTCGGCACCCAGGCGTCGACGCGCCCGCCGACGTTCGTGCTGTTCACGACCGGTTTCCTCGACCCCGGGTACCGCCGGTTCATCCAGCGGCGTCTGCGCGAGCTCTACTCGTTCGAGGGCACGCCGATCGTGATCAACATGCGCGTGCGCGAGAAGCGTCAGCGCTGATCTGTTCCGGCGCATGTCGCGCCGTGGTGCTGTGACCCCGATGCTGTGAAAGGCTGAAGGGGTGACTGTCGTACCTCCTGCTTTCGGTGAACCGCGTCGCCCCGAGGGGCCGCGGAACCCCGGCGATGCCTGGGTGATCGCGGAGTCGGGGGAGAAGTACTGGGGGCGCTTCGGTGCTGCCGGGCTTCTCGCCTATGACCCCGCACGTGGCATCCTGCTGCAGCATCGTGTCGCGTGGAGTCACTTCGGTGGAACCTGGGGCTTGCCGGGCGGCGCACTCCACGAGGGGGAGAGCGCGATCGCGGGAGCGATCCGTGAGGCCCAGGAAGAGGCGGGCGTGCCGGACGGTGCCGTGCGCGCCCGGTTCACGAGCGTTCTCGATCTGGGCATCTGGTCGTACACGACCGTCGTCGCCGATGTCGGGGAGCCTTTCGAGCCGGTGATCAGCGACCCCGAGAGCGTCGCGCTCGAGTGGGTGCCGGTCGATCAGGTGTCGTCACGACCGTTGCACCCCGGTTTCGGTTCGTCGTGGCCGGCGCTGCTCGAACTGCTCGACGTACGGCCGGCGATCGTGGTGGATGCCGCGAATGTCGTCGGCTCGGTCCCTGATGGGTGGTGGAAAGACCGTGCGGGCGCCGCAGCTCGTCTTCGTGCGCGTCTGGAGGGACTGGCGGTCCCCGCGCACGCGCTGGAACTCGCAGGCGATGAGTGGTTCCCCGACGTGTCGATGGTGGTCGAGGGGCAGGCGCGAGGTATCGAAGACCAAGCCGGCACGGTCTCGGTGATCCGCGCGGAAGCCGCGGGTGATGACGCGATCGTCGCCGAGGTCGAGCGCCGTGTCGCGATGCAGCAGCTGGTCGTGACCGTCACGAGCGACAGGGGCCTCCGCGATCGCGCCGAGAGCGCCGGAGCCGCGCACATCCGTTCGGCCGGGTGGTTGCTCGATCTCTTCGCGGCCAACGGCTGACTTTCGCCCCAAGCCCCGCGCGCTGGGGTCCTGCGCGCTGTTCCTAGCGCGCCGTGGTCCTAGCGCGGGTCCTGCGCGCTGTGGTCCTGACGTCGTGATTCAGACGAACATCACGCGTCGGGGCGGCGGGTCGGCATAGTCGCGGCCCAGCGGACTGTGCCACGTGATGCTGCCGTCCTTCTCCTGCTGAGCGGTCCAGCGATGCGAATCGGGAATGTCCGGATGCTTGAGCGTGTGGTGGCCCCGGCAGAAGTGGCCGAGGTTGTCGAGCCTGGTCTTCCCTCCCTTCGCATGATCGTGGTTGTGGTCGATCTCGCTGCGGTGCGCCGGCATGCGGCACCCCGGGAAGCGGCAGTGTCGGTCACGCGCGCGCAGGAACCGTCGCATCCCCTCGGTCGGCGTATAGGTGTCTGTCTCGACCACCATGCCTGTCGGGTCGAGGAACAGACGGGTCCAGCCGGTGTTGCGCCCCGCCAGCTCCCGGACGATGTCGGGCCTCAGGGGGCCGAGTCCGTCGAGCTCGGCAGGGCGGTCGTCGACGCCGGCGAGCGTGGTCGCCGCGACGGTCACCTGAATGCGGGCCTGGATGCCGTCGAGGGCGTCGCCGTGTGCGGTGCTCGGATCTGCGGTCAGGAGCAGGTCCGAGAACAGGTCCGCCTCGGTCTGCTTCCATGTTCGGGTGTCGGCCGGAAAGTGCGTCACTTCGGGATCTGTCGCGAACGTGTCACCATCAGCACCGCGGATCACGCCACCATCGACGAAGTCGACCGATGGGGCGGCGGGGGGAGGCTCATCGAGGGGAGGCTCATCGATGTGCTCAGCCGCATCGTGGAACCACCGGGGTGGGGGCAGGATCTCGCGGGTGTCTCGAGCCCGTACGACTTCGTGCGTCATCCGGTTGAGCCGGTCGGAGATCGCGGCGGCGATCCACTCGGGGAGCACCGCGGTGAGAAGTGCCAGGCCGTCGTCGAGTGCCCTCACCGTCACACATCGTTCTTCTGCAGCGCGGCGGTGCCTCTCCACGAGCGTCTCGCCGACGAGGGCAGCCGCGACCTGGCGCGCATGGGCGCGTGTGCGTGCGGCCGTGTCGCGTTCGGCGACGACGAGCGCCGCGGTTTCGAAGAGTTCCATGACCGCGGGATCGGCCTTCCTGTTGCGGATCGCTTCGGCGACGACCGCGCAGGCCCTGGAGATCTCTCGCACATGTCCGACGCTGATCATGCCGTCGGCGAATGCGGCACGGACGGCCGGGAGATGGGTGTGAAGGGCGTGGGCATCGGCGAAGGCGAACTCCATCGAGCCTTTCGACACGTGTCCGGCAGCGGAGAACTCCGCGATCATCGAGCGATGGATCGCCTCGCGATGAAAAGGGCTCGCGGAGACATCGGCGTCGAGGATGGCGATCTGCTCCGTCAGCAGGTCTGCGGCCTCGGCTTCGAGTGCGGCGATCCGACGTCTCGTGTCGACCCACGCGTCCAAGACGCGCCGTCGTTCCTCGAGATCGAGGTCGAGATCAGTCGAGAGTGGCATACCTCCAGATTAGAACAAAGCTTCGAATATCGTAAGGTGTGATGGCGGTGCATGCCGGGATATCAGTGAAAGCTCTCGTCGTTCCGCCCGCGCAGTTTGTCGATGTCGCGGCGTTCTCGCTTGGTGGGGCGTCCGGCCCCGCGGTCGCGGAGTCCCAGCGCTGCCTGGGGCTCGCGCTCGGGAGTGCGATCCTCGTAGGCGAGCGCGGCCACCGGAGCCCCCACGCGCTTGACCAGGAGCTGACGGACGATGAGGATCCGATCGAATCCCGCGATGCGTATGCGCAGCTCATCGCCGATGCGAACCTGCTGCGCGGCCTTCACCTTGTCTCCGTTCACCCGTACATGCCCCGCTCGGCATGCGGTCGTCGCGGCCGACCGCGTCTTGTAGACGCGGATGGCCCAGAGCCAGCTGTCGACACGGGCGGCATCCATCAAGTGCTCCTCTTCCGCAGCGTCACGAGGGCGCCGGCAACGATCAGGCCTTGGCCGATCGTATAGGTGAGCATGACTGCAGGGCTGCTCCAGGACGGCAGCGAATCGGGGAGGAACAGGCGGAAGGCGAGGATGGTGTCGCTGGCGAGGAACAAGGCCCCGCCGACCGCGATGAGGGGGTGACAGCGCGCTGAGAATGCCGCGGTTCCGCCGAGCACGAGCCCGTAGGCGGCGACGGCGATGAATAGATCGCCCGTGTGCGAACCCAGGGTCGTGATCATGCCCGCCCACCAGGCGGCGTACACCAGCGCCCACCAGGGCATGCGCCGGACGGACAGGTGGCGCGCGAACAGCACGATGTATGCCACGTGGGCGATGCCGAAGAAGGTCAGCATCAGAGGCAGCTCCGGGCCCTGAGGGAAGAAGGTGCCGGCACCGTCGCCGAGCCAGGAGAACGACAATGCCGCGACGAGGAGGACGAGCGTGATCCGCGGGGAGAGGCGTCGCGCGGAGACCAGCACCGGAACGGCCAGCAACGGCATCAGCAGCAGCTTCGTGGGCGCAGCGAGCGGGTTGTCGATGGTCAGGAGGATGACGTGCAGGAGGGACATCACCGCGAACGGGAGAAAGGCCCACATGAGAGCGTGGCGCGGGGAGCGACGTTGCATCCCGCCATCGTAGGGTTCGCCCTGACTGGGGGCGACGGGCATCGCCGTCCCCGGCGTCGGCCCCGGCGTCATCCCGCTGTTCACGATTCGACGGCGACCTGCGTGACGCTGTCGTCGACACTGAGGTGCACGGCCGGCCAGTAGCCTTCGGGGAAGTGCTCTCCGCAGTTGTCGGTGAGGTGCAGGATGACGGTGCCGTCGGAAGCCGCCTCGATCGCCTCGATCGTGAGGTCGGAGGCGGCTTCGTCGAGTTCCTGAGGTTCAGGGGCACCCGTGCTGAAATTCGCGACGACCGCGTCGGTGGCGATCCGGTGCACGATGTCCAGTCGCTTCACCGCGTCACGCATGCGGGGAAGGAGCGGTGCGACCTCGTCGGAGCTCGTGCCCTCCAGCATGAGCTCGACCTCGGTGCCCTCGACGGAGGTGGTGCCGACGAACCAATCGTGCGTCAGTACCGTGCCGTCGGTGAGTACCGAACGGGCACGGGCGAACCTTCCGAGCTCGGGATCGTCGATGGTCGCGTTCTCGTCGGTCATGCCTTTCACGCTAGTGGCTTCTGGGCGATCGTCATCATGGGGTCAGATCGAGGGTGACCAGCGCGCGACCAGGTTTGAGCTCGGTCTTCTCCGTGAAGCCGGCGGAGAGGAACGTGCCCAGGGTGCCGTGGAACAGGTCGTTGGTGCGCTTCCTCTCGGCCCCGGTGTCCACGGGATACCCCTCGATCAGGCGGGCCCCGGAGCCGCGGGCGTAATCCACCGCCGCGAGCAGGAGTTCGAGGTTGAGCCCGGCACCGCGGTGTTCTCGGCGCACCACGAAGCACGTCACGGCCCACACTGATTCGTCGTCGAACGGCTCGGTGCTGGCCGCCGCGATGATGCGGGTGCGGGGAACACGCGCCTGGCGGGTGCGGGGACCGATACGGATCCAACCTGCGGCCTCGCCGTCGACGTAGGCGATGATTCCCGGCGGCGGGCCGTCGTCGATCTCGGCGCGGAACATCTCGATGCGTTGCGGAGTCGTTGTCGTGTTCCAGTCCTTGTTGCTGAGCACCGGCCAGATGCACTGACAGCTTGCTCCATCCCCGCCTCCGGTGAGCGCGTGCTGCACGTCATCCCAACGAGCGGTCGTTGCCGCCTCGGTCGTGATCGTCACCATGCCGTGACGCTACGCCGGGCATCCGACACTCGCAACGCCTCGGTTCGCGGAGGGGGTGGAGATACGGCTAAGATAGGGGAGTTGCCTGCGCGAGAGCGCAGAACAACGGGCTGTGGCGCAGCTTGGTAGCGCACTTGACTGGGGGTCAAGGGGTCGCAGGTTCAAATCCTGTCAGCCCGACCGAGAAAGGCCCGGAAACTCGCAAGAGTCTCCGGGCCTTCTGCATGTCTGGCGCCGCCGCGCACGCCGACTGTCCCCGGTCCACCGGTCCGCTTCGCTGTGCGACGAGCTGATGCTCTTGCCGAGCACGAGAGGTCACGGGCCGGTGCGCAGAAGACTGTGCAGAAGAGCGTGCAGAAGAGCGTGCAGAAGAACGTGGTCTCACCCTCTCTGGACGAGCAGATGCCCCGTCGACGAGGGTTCCCTCACCGTTCCCGACATTGCTCGTCGAGCAGGTCAGCGCGCGGACGTCGCTGCCCCGTCTCCGTCGTTCGTGACCGCGGCGCGCAGCTCCGTCAGGAGTTCGAGCTGCATCCGGTTGATCGACATGAGGTCCTCGATCTCCTTCTTCGCGGCGAGGTTCGTGTCGTAGTCGTGCTGTGCGAGGGCAGCGGCGATGGCATCCTGCCTCTTCGCGGCGATCAGAAGGATCGCTCCCTGGAGCCCGGCGAGCATGCTCAGAAAGAGGTTGAGCAGGATGAACGGGTAGGGATCCCACATGAGGGCCGTGCTGTTGACGATCGCCCAGGCGATCATGAAGAGCACGAACACCCCGATGAACGGCCATGATCCCATCCCGTTCCGAAGCCGATCAGCCGCGCGCTGACCTGCCGTGAGATGTTCGGCCTGAGCAGTGTGCCAGTTGGTGAGAGGTCGCGTCATCGGCCAATGGTACGTCGCCGCACGGTCGGCCCTTCGGATGCACGAGCGCTCACCGGAAATCGAGCACGTCGTCGCCCCATGCCGCGCGTAGAGGAGCATCGAGGTCGGCGACGAGAGTGTCCTGGCGCTCGATCACGAGGGTCTGACGGCGGCCGGCCGCATCCGATGCAGAATACGGCGCCCAGGTCGGCGCATCCTTCGCGGTCGCCGCATCCGGTGTGCGTCCGTGCGCGAACGCCGCCCAGCGTTCCTGCATCCGCACCGAGATCTCCTGCGCGGCTCGGCGGCCGCCGAGCCGGAACGTCGGGTCCTTGGGGCCGCTCGACAGGTTGCCCCACAGGTACGGCAGCTCGGTCGCGTGCGTCGCACCGAGACCGATCAGACGGAGAAAGGGCGCCGCATGGTCGAAGCGATACAGCCACACATCCGCCACGGTGCTGTGACCCTCCGCTATCCACAGCGTCGGCAGACGGAATCCGATGTCGCGGGCGATCCCGAGCCCCACGGCGCCATGCCGCACGTTCTCGTAGGCGGTCCGGACCTGAGCGGCGGAGGGAAGGGAGATCGTCGGATTGTCTTCGGCCATGTCGGTGAACATCTGTCGGATGCGGTCGTCGGTGATCGGGATGAGAGGCGACTTCATGAACTTGAAGAGCGACGCCTCGTCCTTGTTCGTCCCGATCAGGAGTGGAACCCGGAGCCCGCGTCCTTCGCGCAGCGCGGTCACCGGCGCCTCCGGAAGAACATCGCCGTCGATGACGGGCGCGAACGCGAGGGTCCCCGGTGCGTCGTCCGGCACGGCCGCGTACACCTCCATGCTCGCCGCCACGATGTCATCGACGGATGCCGCGCGCAGAGCCCCCGCGACCGCCGCAGCATCCGTCGAATCGATGCCCAGCTCATGCACGAACCGCGCGGCGACGTCACGCGCCCGTTCGGTCCCGTACATGCTCGAGGCGGGGGAGGACTGCGCGATCGCGCGGGCGAACAGACCTTCGGCCGAAGGCGTCGCCAGCAGAGTCGTCACCAGCCCTCCTCCCGCGGACTCCCCGAACACCGTGACCCTGCCCGCGTCGCCCCCGAACGCCGAGATGTTCTCCTGCACCCAGCGCAACGCGAGCAGCGCGTCCTTCAGGGCCAGGTTGCGATCGAAACCCTCATCGGGCAGGAGTCCGGCGAGATCCAGAAAACCGAATGCGCCGAGTCGGTAGTTGACCGTCACGACCACGACCTCGCCGCGCGTGACGAGCGATGTCGCATCGAACAGCGGTTGGCTCGATGAGCCGAACGTGTAGGCGCCACCGTGCAGCCATACCATGACGGGGAAGGCGCTCCCGGGTCGCTCCGACGGTGCCCACACGTTCAGCACGAGGCAGTCCTCGTCCATCACCGCGTCGTCGCCCAGCGGTACGGCGGGGTTGATCTGCTGCGGGCACACGTTGCCGTAGACGGTGGCGTCGATCTCCTCCTCGACGCTCGGCGCCGCGACGGGATCACGCCAACGCAGCAGACCGACCGGCGCCTGGGCATAGCGGATTCCGCGCCATGAGTGCGCACCGTCGGCGTCCGTGCCGCGGAACGTCCCGGCCGGTGCCGTGACGGTGACGACGCGCGTCTCGTCGTCGGGGAGAGAGTTGTCTGACATGCGTGCGGCTCCTGACATGGTCGTGTTTCAGGACAGGTGACGGATGATCTGGGCGGCCTCGTTCGCGGCGAGAACCGCGAACAGCACCGTCATGATCATCGCGTTGTGCGCGATCATCTCGGACTTGACCCGTTCGAGTGCTTTCGTGACGACCGTCGATCTGCTCGTGGCGACGGCGGCCGTGACGAGCAGCGGCAGAGTGCCGGCGACGACCAGCCCGATGCAGAGCCCTCCCGCTGCGAGCAGAGGGAGATGCGCCTCGCCGATCAGTGCACCGCCCTTCAGCGCGAGCGGGATGTTCTTCGTGTTGGTGACCGCCATGATCGAGCCGAGCGCGGCCGCCTTCGCCGGGGTGACGGCATCGAGGGCCGCGAGCCAGGCCGGCGTCTGGGGTGGCTGGCCATGGCGGGGGCGAGACGACCAACTCGCGACGGCGAGCGCGGCGAAGCCGAGTGCGAGCACGATGGCGAGGAAGAACGAGACTGTCTTCGCGGTGGCGGAGGGAGACCCCGAGGCGGAACCGGCAGAGGTGAGCGCGCCGACCATGACGAACGCGAGGGAGATCGCGATGAACACTGCGGCGTAGACGGGCGCCGCCGTCCGGCCGCGGGGAGCGAGGATGATCGCGATGATCGCCACGAGGGGCAGCGGCGAGATGAGCATGCCCACAGCCAGCGGGAGGAGGTCATGCAGTTGGCTCACGTCTCGTCCGATCGTCTTCGTGTGCCCTTCGGTGGGGCGCAGACGACGCTACGGCGGGGTCGGGTGCTCTCCGTCGCGATGTTCGGTTGACACGACAGCCGCGCGCAGCGGAAGCGCGAACGCGGCTTCCAGGGCGACACCGCCGGGGATGCGGACAAGATGGGCGCCGAGCTCCTGCATCCGTGAGGATGCGCGCAGACGTGTGCCGCGTGCGGCGATCCCGGGCGACGAGACACGGACGTGAAGCCGAGGTCCGGCGCCGGTCGTCACTCGACGGATCGACACCTCCGCTCGTCGCTCACTCGCATGTTTCGCGGCGTTCAGGAGCCCCTCGGCGACGATGTCGTAGCAGTCTCGCACCACCCAGGGGATCGAGGACAGAACATCGCGTGCCTCGTCGTCGACGTCGACACGGAGCTCGATGACGTGCGCCCACGTCTCGAAGAGTGCGGTGAGGGAAGTGTGGGCACGGGGATCGTCGGCCGTGGCGAAAGCCTCGGGAAGTCGGCTCACGACAGTCGCGAGTTCTGCCCGCAGCCGCCGGATATCGTCCGGATCGGGTGTGGGGTGTGCGAGCGCGAACAGAATGCAGGCTCCCTGCGCATCCGCGTGCAGGAGGTCGGCGGCGGCTCTGAGGCCGTCGCGAGTGGGGCGGGTGCCGGCACGTGCGAGCTGCTGGGCGTCGGCGACGGCGCTCGAAAGTCGGTGCTGTTCGCTGCGGAGACGGTGCAGCGCGCCGGCGCACGTTCCGGCGGCGAACGCGAACCCGATGTACGCGATGGCGGAGACGGCGGCGAGCAACGGAGCCACCCCCTGCGCGGCCGCGAGTGCTGCGAGCGCGATGCCGACGACGCAGGAGAGGATCATGAAGAGCAAGGACGCGTGGTGGGGCACCCGAGCGATCGCGCGGCGTCGCGGCAGGAAGTCGACGACCGCACCTCCCGCGGCGAGGGCGGCGATCCCGATGAGCAGTTCGAGTGGCGTCTGCGTGCGGGTCGCATAGGGGAGGAGGCACACCGCGTAGATGAGGGTGACCAGACCCGGCGGCGGGAGGCGGAACAGGACGTGCCGAGGCGAGGGGGAAGACCTCGGGTCCGCGCGATCACCGAAGCCGTCGCGGGCTCGACGCGGATTCCCGGCCTCCTTCTTCTCGGCGAGCTCGGCGAGACGGTGACTCCACTCGCGGATCCATTCGTGTCCGAGCCTTCGGACGCCGGTGGGTGTCGGTTCCATCTCGATGATCGCCGCATCGAGGGTCGACTGCGCTCGGTCGAGAAGGTTCCGCGCATCGGTCGCCAGCGCGTGCGCATCGTCCTGTGCCCGGGCGAGCTCCTGGGCCACGGACCGCAGCAGGGCGTTCGTCCGTCGCAGTGACCGGAGCGAGGAATCCAGCACGGCGATGATGCTCAGCACGATCATCCAGACGACGATGTTCGTCGCGATCCGGTACGGAAGCTGACCCGAAGGTGGTGCGGGAAGGCCGGCGAGGTGGAGCCAGCCGTCTTGCATCACCGGACGCATCGCCGCGCAGACGACGATCCCGGCGGTCACGACGGCTGCTCGCTCTCGCCGGGATCGGCCGCGACGTTCCCATGCGGCGATGCCCGTGAGCGCCGCGGCGAAGCAGAGCCAGGTCGCGACCATGGCGGGAAGCGCGGTCAGAGTGTCGATGCCGACACCTGCGGGCGCCATGACGGTGAGGGACAGGGGGAGGGATGCGGCGATCGACCAGACGGTGAGGAATCGGCCGCCGCCGAAGGCGCGGACAGCCGCACGGCGGAGGTTCCTCATCGGGCGGGACCGAACGCGGCGAGGTAGAGTCCCGCCGCAGCGACACGAGCGTTGACGGTCGGGTCGCGTGTCACCTCGAGTCTTCCGAACAACCGGCTGATGGATCGTTCGACTGCGCGCACCGTGCCACCGGTCTCGACGGCGATGCGCTCGTTCGACCATCCGCGTGCGATCATCGCGAGGATCTCCAGTTGATGCCTGGTGAGTGAGCCGAGGGGGTCGCCTGTTCCGGCCGAGGGCGGCAGAGGTGTCGGATGTGTCGACAGAGCACGTTCCAGCGCGGAGAGCAGAGCCGCAGGGGAATCGAGGTCCTGTTTCGCGACGAACACGGCCTGCTCGATCCCCATCGCCGTGGCACCGGCGGCGGCACGGGGGTAGCTGCTGAGGAACACGACCGCGATGTGCGGTGCGAGTTCGACCAGCATCGCGGCGAGCTCCGCCCCGGAGGGGCGGGAGCCCAGATCGATGTCGGTCAGCAGCGCGTCCGGGTCGAATTCGGTGAAGAGGAGTGTCGCCTCGGCGGCATCGGCGGCTGCTGCGGTCTGGAAGCCGTGGCGCTCGAGCAGATCGCACACCAGCATGCGGAGGGCACCCTGATCCTCGACGACGAGCACCCGTCGTCTCCACTCCGCGCCCACGTTGTCACATTAGTGGAGCGCAGCGGTGTCGGAACGTCGGGGCAGGAGGGGAATCGGCCTTCTCGGGTGTCGGGACTGCGCACGGGAATCCGCGGCCACGGATGTCGGCACTGGTGCGAAGGCGAGCCGGGCGAGGATGATGTCGTGCATCGGTCTCGGAGGATGGGCTCGCCCCGCCGCGAGGAATGACGGGATGAAGGAAAGGTGTACCGGAGTGATGACGAACCTCACCATCGGAACGACGCTCGAGGACCCGGGGGCTCCGGTCGACCTCGACGCCCGGCGCTTCAACAGGCATACCTTCTGGGTCGGGCAGAGCGGCAGCGGGAAGACCTATGCGCTCGGTGTCGTGCTGGAACAGCTGCTCCTGCACACCGAGCTGCCGATGATCGTCCTCGATCCGAACAGCGACTTCACGCGCTTGCGGGAGACACGGGCCTCCGCAGGAGCATCCGAGACCGACCGCATGGCAGAACTCGACATCCGCGTGTTCCGCTCCGGCGCGGGTGAGGGCGAGCGCCTGCACGTGCGTTACGTCGATCTGGTGCCGGCATCGAAGGCAGCCGTTCTGCAGATGGACCCGATCGCGGATGCGGAAGAGTACAACGCTCTGCTCCATGAGGAACGAGATGCGCACGTCTTCGACGGTCGCGATATGCTCCCCGGTCTGCGAGCCTCGGGCGACCCCGCCCGGGTGCGGCTCGCGAACCGCATGGAGAACCTGCAGGTGCTGGAGTGGGCGCTCTGGTCACGCGGCGCGGGATCGGTCATCGACGTGATCGAAGAACGCCCACGAGCCACGGTCCTCGACCTGGGCGGCTTCGAGCACCCTGCCGAGCCGAAGGTCGCGGCCCTCGCCGTGCTCGAACATCTCTGGGCACACCGTGAGGAACGACGGCCCGTCCTGATCGTCATCGACGAAGCGCACAACCTCTGCTCGCCGAATCCCGAGACCGCCGTCGAACGAGCCCTCACCGAGCAGCTCGTGCAGATCGCGGCCGAGGGGCGCAAGTTCGGGCTCTGGTTGCTGCTCTCCACACAGCGTCCGACGAAGATCCACCCCAACGTGCTCTCGCAGTGCGACAACCTCGCGCTGATGCGGGTCAACGCGCCCCGCGACCTCGCCGAGCTCGCCGACGTCTTCGGATTCGCCTCCGAGGACGCCATCCGCCGTTCCGCCGACTTCGTGCAGGGGCAGGCGCTGTTCGCCGGCGGCTTCATCTCGGCGCCGACCTTCGTGCAGATGGGGGAGCGGATCACCGAGGAGGCGGGCGGCGATGTGAAGGTCCCGTTGCGCGTCGAGGGATGATGGGAGCTCCAAGGTAGCGATGGCACGACGGATCAGGAGCAGCACCGGGGATGGACAGGCGGAGAACGACTGCGGATGACGGGATCCTTCGCGTGCACAGGGCCCTGCGATCGGGATTCGGCACCGAGGCCGCGGTGTACGGCACGATTCTCGTCAGCGGCCTGGTGGCCGTGTCCTCGGCGCACGGGGAGACATCACTGGCCGTGCTGGTGACGGTCGCCGTCACGGTGCTGGTGTTCTGGGGTGCTCATGTGTATGCCGGCACTGTGGCCAGGGTCAGCGATCACGATGAACGCGAGCACGGTGAATCCGTCGGGGTCCGGGCGGCGTTCGCCGCGTCGGTGAAGCACTCCTTCGGCATGCTCAGCTCGGCGACCGTGCCGGCGGTCTTCCTGTTGGCCGGCACGACCCGCGTCATGCCCGACGGGCTCGCGAACGACCTCGCGCTCTGGTCTGGTGTCGTGATCCTCGCGTTCCTCGGCTATGTGGCCTTCCTCCGTCGGGGGAGCCCCCTGCTCACGCGCGTGCTCGGCGCCCTGGGGACGGCGTCGTTCGGTCTCGTCTTCGTGGTTCTCAAGGCTCTCGTGCACTGAGACCGGTGAGCCGCGTCGGGCTTGCGGTTTCGGCATACGGGGCTAGCCTGAACGCCAACGACCACGGCGGAACGAACGAGGGAGAATGCGCATGACTCACCGGATCGGCTACCTCATCGGGAGCCTCGCCCATGACTCGATCAACCGCGTCGTCGCGACCGCCCTCGTGAAGCTGGCACCTCCCAGCCTCGAGATGGTCGAGATCCCGATCCGCGATCTGCCGCTGTACAACCGCGACGACGAGCTCGATCCGGTCGCCGCCGTGACCACGTTCAAGCGGGCGGTGGAACAGGCGGAGGGACTGCTGATCGTCTCACCCGAGTACAACCGTTCGATACCGGGTGCGTTGAAGAACGCGATCGACTGGGGCTCACGCCCCTGGGGTCACAACTCGTTCGCGCGCAAGCCCACCGGCATCATCGGCGCCTCCACCGGGGCCATCGGCACCGCCGTCATGCAGTCGTCGATGCGCAGCGTGCTGAGCTTCCTCAACGCCCCACAGCTCAACGCGCCCGAGGCGTACCTGACGTATCGACCGGAGATGTTCGGCCCGGACGGCGAGGCCGAGGACGACGGCACGAAGAAGTTCCTGGAGCACTACATGGAGGAGTACGCCGCCTTCGTCGAGCGTGTGCTCTCTCTCACGGCTCCCGGCCACGTCGGCGACCCGGACTAGTCGGGCGTCGCGTCGGGGAATGCGGCGCGGCTCGACGCCGTGATCACAGCGGACAGGCTCGCGGAGAGGACGGAGCGCCCGCGGCCTGCCGACCAGGCGACCCCTTCTTCAGTGCGGTGCTCGAGAAGGATGAGCGCCTCACCGTTGGCGCCGGATCCGACGCTGGTCTGGTGCAGGCTCACGACGTCGACACGGATTCCCCGGGTATCGAGTGCCGCAGTGAGGGCCTCGACCGGACCACCTGCCGCATGGGTGCTCGTGTGCTCGCGCCCCTCGATGTGCAGCGTGATCCGTGTGCGGGACTCGCCGTCGGACTCGGCGGTGTCGTACGAGACGAGCGCGATATCGGTGCGGGCACCGGTGCCGAGGTACACCTCCCCGAAGACCCTCCACAGCTCCGATGCCGTGACCTCGGTGCCGATCGTGTCCGTGTGCCGCTGCACGTGTCGCGCGAAGTCGATCTGCAGGCGGCGGGGCAGTTCGATCCCGTACGCCGTTTCGAGCAGGTAGGCGATCCCGCCTTTCCCCGACTGCGAGTTCACGCGGATCACCGCGTCGTAGTCGCGGCCGATGTCGGCGGGGTCGATCGGCAGGTAGGGGACCCGCCATTCGATCTCCCGTTCGTCGCGGCCCTCGGCCGCAGCCCGAGCGCGATGCTCGGAGAAGCCCTTCTTGATCGCGTCCTGGTGGGTCCCGCTGAATGCCGTGTGCACCAGGTCGCCGACATAGGGGTGGCGGGCGTGCACCTCGATCCGGTTGCAGTACTCGACCGTGCGGCGGATCTCGTCGATGTCGGAGAAGTCGATCATCGGGTCCACGCCCTGCGCGTGCAGATTCAGGGCGAGCGTCGCGATGTCGACGTTGCCCGTGCGCTCGCCGTTGCCGAAGATGCAGCCTTCGACCCGCTGCGCGCCGGCGAGCACCGCGAGCTCGGCGCAGGCGATGCCGGTCCCGCGGTCGTTGTGGGGGTGCACCGACAGGATCACGGCATCGCGACGGGCGAGGTTCTTGTGCATGTATTCGATCTGGTCGGCGTACACGTTCGGGGTGGCGACCTCGACCGTGGCCGGGAGGTTGAGGATCACCGGGCGCTCGGGGGTCGCCTGCCACAGGTCGGTCATCGCATCGCAGATGTCGATCACGTAGTCGGGTTCGGTCAGATTGAACACCTCGGGAGAGAACTCGAACCGCACGTTCGGCAGGTCTCCGGCGAACTCCCACACGTCACGGCCGCCGGAGAGGATGAGCTGCGTCAGCGCTTCGCGTTCGTGCCCGAGCACCAGGCTGCGCCAGGTCGGGGCGGTCGCGGTGTACATGTGGATCACGACCGGATTGGCGATGCCCCGGATGGAGGCGACCGTGCGTTCGATGAGGTCGCGACGCGCGGGCGTGAACACCACGATCGTCACGTCATCCGGGGCGATGTCGCTCTCGGCGATGAGCCGCACGAAGTCGTAGTCGGTCTGCGACGCCGACGGGTATCCGACCTCGATCTCCTTGTAGCCCATCCTCACCATCAGCTCGAAGAAGCGGCGCTTGCGCGCGGGGTCCATCGGCTCGGCGAGCGCCTGGTTGCCGTCCCGCAGATCGACGGGCACCCAGAGCGGGGCCGCGGTGAGACGCCGTGTCGGCCAGTCCCGCTCGGTGAGGGGCACGTCGACGCGGGAGTAGACGTCGCGGTAGCGGTGCGACGGCATCGGGGAACGTCGCTGCCTGTTCCAGGTCGGCGTCCGGTCGGAGCCGGTGTCGGTACCGAGGTCGGCGGCCGGGGAGGGGTGGGGGAACGATGTCGTGGTCATGGCGGGTGCGGTGTCCTTCTTCGAGGGTCTGCGACCGGCACACGTTCGACTCCACGACGGGGAGCCGGTCCGGCTACGTCCCGCCGTGGCGACGAAGAAGAAGGTGCTCTGACGAGAACATGGCTAGACTGTAACACAACTCCTCAGACAAGTAGACGAGAGGCTGGCATTGCGCATGGCACAGGTGAGGCGAGAACCCCTGGCGGATCAGGCTGCGGCACTCCTGCTGGAACGGATCCGCGCCGGAGAATGGGCACTGGGGGAGAAGCTCCCCGGGGAGACGACGCTCGCGCCGCAGCTCGGAGTGGGACGCTCCACCGTGCGCGAGGCGATCCGCCAGCTCGCCGGGCGCGGGGTGCTGGCCTCACGACAGGGCGCAGGCGTCTTCGTCATCGCGCTCGATGCGCCCGAGGACTGGGACGCGGTGCTGCGAAAGGCCGGCATCGTCGCAGTGATCGAAGCGCGCATCGCGATCGAGACCGAAGCCGCCGCGCTCGCCGCCGCGCGACGCACGCCCTCAGACCTGCGCAGCATCCGCCGCGCCCTGGCCGATCGCGATGCGCATAGGTCCGACATCGACAGTCACGTCGATGCCGACACCGCGTTCCACCGCGCGGTCGTCGCCGCGTCGCACAACGCCGTCCTCCTCGACCTGTTCGACAGCTTCACCCCCCGGCTGCGTGAAGCCATGGTCGAGATGCTCCGCATCCGACGGGAGTTCGGCGACGATGCCGACCACGACGCCCACGCCGCCCAGGTCGACGCGATCGTCGACCGCGACGAGGGCGCTGCTGCCGCGCGGAGCCGTGCACACCTCCTCACACTGCGGGACGCGCTGGCATGACCGAGGAGAAGCCTCGCGTGAACCGCCCGTCCGACGTGCTGGTGCTGAGGGGTGTCGACGTCATCCGCGGCTCGCGCCAGATCCTGACCGGCGTCGACCTCACCGTCCGTGCAGGGGAGCATTGGGCCCTCATCGGACCCAACGGCGCGGGCAAGAGCACGATCCTGAGCATGTGCGGCGCGGAGGCGCACCCGACCCGAGGGTCCGTGCATGTGCTCGGTCAGCAGCTCGGGCGGGTCGAGATCCGCCGGCTGCGCGAATCGATCGGACATGTGAACCCTCGTCATCCGCTGCGCTCGCCGCTGACGGTGCGGCAGGTCGTCCTGACCGGTGCGACGGGGACGACGGAGATGATGAACCGCTGGGAGCCGTCGCCGTCGCTCATCGCGAGGGCGGACCACCTCATCGGGTTGCTGGGCCTCGGCGGGCGGCGGGACGCCACCTGGCCGACCATGTCGCAGGGGGAGCGCGGCCGGGCACTGATCGCGCGAGCCCTTCTGCCCGACCCCGCGTTGCTGCTGCTCGACGAGCCCTCCACCGGTCTCGATGTCGCCGCCAGGGAGCAGTTCCTCGAGACCCTCGACCTGCTGCACGACGCGCAACCCGATCTCGCGACGGTGCTCGTGACGCACCACCTCGAGGAACTGCCGGGGTCGACCACTCACGCAGCCCTGGTCTCGAAGGGGGAGGTCGTGTCGCAGGGGGCGGCGAGCGATGTTCTCACGACCGCCCTCGTGACCGCGGCGTTCGAGTACCCCATCCGGATCGAGCATCGCGATGAGCGATGGCAGGCCCGTGCCGGTCGGGTGCTCGTGGGCTGAACGTGAGAGGCCCGGGCATGCTCACCGGAGCACGATCAGCTCCCGTGTCGACCGGGTCATCGCCACGTACCGGTCCACGGCGCCGGTGACATCGTCACCGAACTGCTCCGGGCGCACCAGGACGACCAGATCGAACTCCAGGCCCTTCGCCCCCTCGGGAGTCAGCGATCGCACGCGCGCTGTCGGGGCGAGGTCCGGGGCGCCGATGACGCACGCGATCCCGTCCGGGTGCTCATCGAGCCAGGCATCCAGCAGGCGGGGGAGCGAGGCGACGACGTCGTATCGCACGGGCGTTCCGCTCTCGCGCACCGACGTCGGCACATTGGCGTCCGGGATCGCCGCGAGGATCGCCGGTCCTGCCGCCGCCATCACCTCGGCCGGAGTCCGGTAGTTCACGCCCAGGTGGGCGATCCGGACATCGCGGAGGCCGATGCGGGTGAGCCGCGCTTCCCAGCTCTCGGTGAAGCCGTGCCGCGCCTGTGCGCGGTCTCCGACGATCGTGAAGCTGCGTGAGGGGCAGCGGGCGAGGAGCATCCGCCATTCCGCATCGCTGAGCTCCTGCGCTTCATCGACGACGATGTGCCCGAACGGCCCCGCCAGCTCGTCCGGCGGGAGCGCGGGCGGAGCGTCGACGCCGAGCAGCACGTTCCTCGCATCCTGTCCGCGAAGGATGGACATCACTTTCATCTCGCTGTCATCGTCTTCGATCAGGTGGTCGACAACGTGGGAGATCTGCTCCTGCGCCGAGGCGACGACGGCTTGGCGGCGGTGCTCGTCGCGGACGGCGTCGGGATCGCCGATCCGCCGGCGCGCGGCGTCCAGGAACGGGAGATCGGCGACGGTCCACTTCTCGGGGTCCTCGCGCTGCAGAGCCGCGACCTCTCCGGGCGAGAGGCTCGCAGCGCAGCGCTGCAAGAAGTCGGGGGAGCTCCACAGCCGAGCGACCATCGAGGTCGGGGACAGCATCGGCCAGGCGCGCACGAACGTCCCGGTGAGCTCCTCGTCCTGTCGCAGCCACCGTCGCACGATGTGGGGAGGCACGTCATCGTCGTGCACCTGGTCTGTCAGCAACTCGAGGATCTCCTCCCACACCTCGTCACGCGCCACGTTGTGCGAGACCGCCGGGTCGGCGCCGGAGAACAGTGCCGTCCATTCCTCGCGGCTGATCCAGAGGTCGGCCCACGGCGACTCGATGCGCATCGCGTGCGAGGGAGGGCGCTCGAACCACGTCGCCGCCGCATCGAGTATCGCGACGGGATCGAGGGCGGCCTTGAGCAGTGCCACCCGCGCATCCTGCTCGTCCACGGCCGCTGCTCCTTCCGGGACCAGATCGCGCAGGGTCGAGAGCCGTACGGCGTCCTCGCCGAGACTGGGCAGCACATCTTCGACGTACGCGAGATAGTGCGGGTGAGGCCCCACGAGCAACATGCCGCCCGCGCTCTGCGTGAGTCGCGGCTCGGCGTACAGCAGGTGCGCGGCGCGGTGCAGCGCCACGACGGTCTTTCCCGTGCCGGGTCCACCTTCGACGACCAGTGCGCCGGGCGAAGACGCGCGGATGATCGCGTCCTGGTCGGCTTGGATCGTCGCCAGCACGTCCCGCATGCGCGACGTGCGTTGGGCGCCGAGGCTGGCGATGAAGGCGGATTGGTCGTCGAGCGAGGCCGAACCGTCGAATGCGGCGTCGGTCAATGCCTCATCCCAGTAGTCGCTGATCCGTCCGTCGACCCACCGGTATCGACGTCGGGACAGGAGCCCGCGCGGATCCTCCATGGTCGCCGCGAAGTACGGTTCTGCCGCCGGGGTCCGCCAATCGATCAGCAGCCGAGTGCCGTCGGCGGCGGCCAGGCCTGTGCGGCCGATGTACACGGGGTCGCCGTGTTCCGGGGTCATCCGACCGAGGCAGATGTCGGTGCCGTAGCGCTCGAGCACGCGCAGTCGTCCGCTCAGGCGACGTATCTCGAGGTCGCGTTCCACGGCCGCGTCTCCGAACCGGGCGGAACGCTGACGCACCTCGGCCAGACGTGACGTCACGTCGGCCCGATGCGCCTCGAGGGCGTCGTCGATCCTGCGGAGGTGATCGCGGTCGGCGTCGATGAGCTCTGCCGTCGACTTCGCGCGCAGATCGTCGGGGAGATGGAAGGGGTCGAAAGGCATGGATCTCCTTCACGCCCGCGCGCAGTTCGCACGAGCGAGGGTCGATTCTGCCCCGAGGTGGGGGCCTTGCGGCAAGCCCCCACCTCGGCGATATCCTGGAAATGCAGACGGAGAGCTACGCCTCGTGCACCGTGCGGCCGGCGATCACGGTCCGCACCACGCGGGTCGTCAGCAGGGCAGCGGGATCCCCCTCGAACGGGTCGACATCGAGAACGACGAAGTCGGCCGCATATCCGACAGCGATACGGCCGCGCCAGTCCCCGTCGCCGATCGAGGCCGCGGCATCCCGAGTGGCATGCGCGATCGCACGCTCCAGGGGGAGCGCCTGCTCGGGATGGATCGCCGGCACGCCCGGAGCCAGAGCTGAAGCACGGGTAGCCGCGACGTACATGTTCGCCATGGCCTCATGCGGCGCCGTCGGAGCATCGGTAGAGAAGGCGAGGAGCGCGCCAGCCTCGTCGTACTCCGACCAGGCGAACGCGCGGTCGGCCCGTTCGTCTCCGACCTGTGCCGCCCAGTTGGAGAAGATCGCGGGATCGGCGTGCACGGGCTGCATGGACGCCGTCACTCCGAGCCGTGCCATCCGCTCCGCGGTCCCCGGCGCCGCGTACTCGAGGTGCTCGATGCGGTGCCGTCGTTGGCGGTCGCCGTTCACAGCGACCGCATGCTCGATCGCATCGAGGGCGAGGGTGCTCGCCGCATCGCCGATCGCGTGCATCGCGATCTGCAGTCCTGCGGCGTCCGCCGCGGCGACGACCGGCAGCAGGCGTTCGGCGGGCCAGATCGGCGCGGCGTTCGTCCCGTCGGCGTAGGGTGCCCGCATGGCGGCCGTGCACGCGTCGATCGTCCCGTCGAGCACGAGCTTGATCCCGAGCACCCGCACCCCCGCCGTCGTCGAGGACGCATGGGCGGCGGCCTGCGCGACCTGCGCGAGGTTCGCGGCATCGTCGCCGGTGTTGACGATGAACCAGTGCGCGGCGATGCGCAGTGGCAGGCTGCCGTGAGCGGCCGCACGACCGAGGGCGGCGAGCCCGAGCTCGTCGAAAGCCATGTCGACGGCTCCGGTCACGCCGGCGGCGAGGTACGCGGAGACGACCCGCTCGACCGCCGCATCGCGCTGCGCATCGGTGGTCGTGGCGTCGCGATGAGCCCAGGCGTGCAGCTGCGCGGCGGTCTCGTAGAGCATCCCGGTCGCATCGCCGGCCGCATCGCGGGCGATGCGGCCGCCGATGGGGTCGGGGGTGTCGCGGGTGATCCCGAGCTCGGCGAGCGCGGCCGTGTTCACCCAGCACGAGTGATAGTCGTTCGCGTCGAGGTAGACCGGGATGTCGGAGACGACCGCATCGATCATGGCCGCTGTCGGCTCACCGCCGGGGATCGCATCGAACAGCCATCCGCGTCCGCGGAGCACACCGGGCGCGGCCTCGCGCGCGGTGCGGAGCCGGCGCTGGATCTCCTCGAGAGAGGAGGCGTCCGTGAGTCCTACCTGTCCGAGCGCTTCGCCCATCATGAGCAGGTGGGTGTGCGCGTCGGTGAATCCGGGGAGCACGACGCGGCCGTGGAGATCGACGACCGCATCGGCGTGCGGTGCCGATTCCTCGGTGCCGACATGCACGAACGCGTCGTCGTCGACCACGAGCGCTGAGCTCCACCGGGATTCGTCCCCGGTGAAGATGCGGCCGTTGCGGTAGAGGGTGCGGGTCATGCGTCGATCTCCTGTGCGGTCATGCGTTCCAGACGGGTCGAGATGAGGGCGATCGCCCCGGTGGGGACGGCCAGGATGAAGCTCGCGATGCCGAGCGCCACCGCGAATCCCTGATATCCCAGGGCGCCGACGAGGGCCGCGCCGATGACCGGGGTGAGCGCCGACCCGACCAGGTAGACGGCGAGCAGCGGTCCCGACCAGCGCCCGTCGGCATCCAGTGCCGCGGACGTCGACACGAAGTACATGAACGCGATGGCGTAGATGGAGTTCCAGGCGATGAACACCACGATGAAGGCGGTGGGATCGGTGACGAACCCCTCCACGATCTTGAGTGCGCCCCCGGCGACCAGCAGGACGACCAGGGGAACCGCGCGCCCGAATCGGGCTCCGACGATCATGAGCAGCAGCGAGCCGAGGAGTCCCCCGGCCGTTGCGCCACTGAGGGCGATGCCGAGCCCTTCCGGAGTGAGGCCGGCCTGTTCCGCGCCCATGATGCCCGCCATCGCCCAGAGGGAGTCTTCGCTCGCCGCCCACAGGGCGAACACGATGAGGAGTCCGAGACCGGCGATCGTCACCGTCCGCGAGCGGGCGGGGGAGGTGCGCACGGTGCCTGTCGGAGGGATCTCGATCGGCATCGCCTCGGCGACGGCCGCCCCCGCCTGCGGGGCGAGGACCGGAGCGGCGGGAAGCCATGCCGAGGCGATCAGCCCGATCAGGCTGAACAGCGCCAGCGCACCGAAGACGTCGAGAGGGGCGAGGCCGATCAGCGGGATCACGGCGAGGACCACCGTGATGACTCCGCGGTTCGCGAGCCCGTTGAAGCCGGCGACCCTGTCGGGGTTGCGGAAAGCGGCGAGCGCCGCGCCCGATGCGGCGACCGCGCCACCTGCTCCGGCGCCGCCGAGGAGCAGCCCGGGAAGCATGGCCGCCGGCGCGAGGGCCGCGGTCGCGAAGCCCACGACGGCGAGGCCGAGCCCGGCGCGCGCGACCGTGCGGCGATGCACCCCGGCGCACAGCGGGGCGATGGCCAAGCCGGTCACCGCGGTGAGCAGGAGGGTCGCGGTGACGAGCCAGCTGGCGGTGAGGACGTCGAGGCCGAGGCCTGTCTGCGCGGCGGTGATCATGTAGGGCGACAGATTGACGCCCAGGTACCCCGCGATCCCGATGGCGAACGTCGCCGTCGCCGTCGGGAAGCGGAGGGGGATTCGGGTGCGGAGATCGAGAGTGGTCATGGGGCTCCAGGGAGTCGGCACGGCATTGTGCGGAGAGAGGGAAGACAGCGGACGTGCGGCGGGTGGGGCACGAGGCGTAAACGAATGGTGTTCGTAAACGAATGGTGTTCATTATTATGCACAGATGAGGGTTCTCGCGGAACCCCCAGATCTCATACCCGGTCCGCCGGAGAAAGCGAGTCCCCGATGCCGAGGCCTTCCTCCCCGCTCCTGTCCCCGGAGATCATCGGCTCGGCGGGTCTCGCGCTCGCGAGAGCCGGCGAGCCGTTCGGAGTGAACGCCATCGCCCGCGAGCTCGGCGTGCGCCCGTCATCGCTCTACAACCACGTCGACGGCATGGACGGCATCCTCGAGCTCATGCGCGGAGAACTCGTGGAGGGGTACCGCGTCGAGTGGCACGGCGAGCCCTGGGACGAGTTCGTGCTCGCGGTGCTGCGCACGCAACGCCGGATGTACGCAGACCACCCGCAGCTCGTTCCGATGCTCGTGGGGAAGACGATCACGCACCCGGCGGTCATCGCCGCATACGACGATCTCGCATCCGTGCTCGTCGACGGAGGCTTCCCCGACGATGAGGTGCTCTCGGTGATCGCCGTCATCGACGCTTTCGCGATCGGCTTCGGTCTCGATCTCGCCTCTCCCGACGAGGTCTGGCAGCCCGAAGGCGGCACGCGCACTCTGGGGCGTCTCATCGACGGTGCGGAGCGCGGGAGTGCGCGGTCGGATCGTACATTCGAGCTCGGGGTCGGCCTGCTCCTCGACTCGCTGCGCGCGCGCCTCGTCGGCACTCCGCCCGTGACCGGTCAGGCGTCTTCCCGGTTCTGACGTAGCATGCACTCTGCCGCATCCGTCGATACCGAGGAGGACCCATGACGACCTGGAACCCTGACGAGCTCAGCCGCATCGCCGAGCCGGAGATGTTCGATCTCTCCGCGCAGCTCGACGACGGCACCATGCCGAAGACCGTGGGGATCTGGGCGGTCGCGGTCGACGGTCGTCTGTTCGTCCGCTCCTACACGGGACTTGCGGGCAAGTGGTACGCCCCGGCCCTGGCCAGCCTGCGCGGACGTGTCTCCGCGGGTGGCGTCACGAAGGATGTCCGCTTCGAGAGGGTCGGCGATGAGGCGATCAACGCCGCGATCGATGCCGAGTACCTCCGCAAGTACATGCCGAGCCCATACGCTCCCGAGATGGGTCAGGAGCCGGTGCGTTCGAACACGCTCGAGGTCATCCCGCTCGACTGACCGTGTCGCGATGCGTCGCGTCGACCGGGGAGATTGGCCCTCTCGATGACCCGCCCCAGACGGTGTCGTCGAGAGGGCTCACCGCCCTTCCCGGACGGTAGGGGAGGCGGCGAAGATATCGCTGCGCTCACGGCTGATTCCCCAGTCCTCAGCCTCGTAGCCCCCGCTACGAAGAGCAGAATATCGCTTAATCCGCTTGTCCGCCATTTGGGGGACAAAGAAATTTACGAATGTTGCTCGTGAGGGACTCCCTGTTGTCTTCCTGACGGCCTTCTCTAGGGTGGACTCATGGACAGACTGCTCGTGCTCACCGCTCAGGTCGCCATCGCCCACGGCCATCGCATCGAGGTGACGGAGCAGACCGATCCGCTCACCGACGAACCGGTCGTCCTCGCCATCGTCGACCTCGACACGGGCATCCGCTATCGACGCGCAGAAGACCCGAGTGGCGACTTCTCCCGCTGGATCGGGCGCGTCCTGCGCTGCACCGTGACGATGGGTGGCGCCGGCGCGCACACCTCGCTGCTCGTCGACCCCATCGGGCCCGGTCCGACCGGCGCCAAGGTCGCTCTCCGTGAAGCCGACGCAGCCGCCGACGCCGCGAAGGCCGAGGCGGACCGCTGGGGTGGAGCCGACCGTCCTCCCGTGGAGGAGCCCGAGCGATTCTGGTGAGTCGGGGCGGCCGTCCTCAGCGGAAGTCCCTGGACCGATGCGTGAGACCGGTGCGAAGATCCTCGAACCCATCGGCGAGCACGTTGACCACGCCCTCCGCAGATCGCTCCAGGATGCCGCGGATGATGAGTGCCGGTGAATCGCGGGCGACCCGGCGGTAGCGGTTCCAGACCCCGGCTGAGCAGACCACGTTCACCAGGCCGCTTTCGTCCTCGAGATTCACGAAGGTGATCCCGGCGGCCGTCGCGGGTCGCTGACGGTGGGTGACCAGACCGGCGACCTCGATGCGTCGACCGACCTCGTGTCCCTGCAGGTCGATCGCCGTCAGAACCCCGCGCGCGCGCAACTCGTCGCGGAAGTGCGCCATCGGATGATCGTCGGTCGACACGCCGGTCGCCCACAGGTCGGCGGAGAGACGCTCGTAGCTGGTCTGATCGGCGAACAGGGGCGGTTGCACCGCGACCGTCGTCCCCGGGAGGAACCGGGAACGGTCGTCCGCCGCGGCGCCGGCCATCCAGATGGCCTCTCGACGCTCCAGGCCCAGACAGTCGAAGGCGCCGGCGGTGGCGAGGGCCTCCAGCTGCGCGGCGGTGGCATCCGTTCGTCGCACCAGGTCGTTCAAGTCACGGTACCGGCCGTTCGCGTCGCGTTCGGCGACGATCCTCTCCGCCATCGGCACACCGATCCCACGGATGCCGCCGAGCCCCAGTCGCACCGCGAACTCCCCGTCCCTGCGGTGCGCGGCCGACTCATCCGGTGCCGCACGGTCGAAGCGGAGGACAGGTGGTTGAGGGTCGGTGAGGCACTCGTCCCGGCCGGTGGGCCCGTTCCCCGAGGCGCCGGCGAGTGGTTCCAGGGTCTCTGTCGCACCGGAGACATGCAGATCGGGGCGGTGGACCTCGACCCCGTGCCGTCGCGCATCGGCAGTGAGGGTCGCTGCGGAGTAGAAGCCCATGGGCTGCGAGCGCAGGAGGCCGGCGAGGAACGCGGCGGGGTAGTGCAGCTTCAGCCAGGAGCTGGCGTAGACGAGAAGGGCGAATGACAGGGAGTGCGACTCGGCGAAGCCGAAGTTGGAGAACGCCTGGATCTGCGCGTAGATGCGATCGGCCGCCTCATCGACGAGTCCGCGCCGCGCCATCCCCGCGTACAGCTTGTCCCTGACCTTCTCGATCTTCTCCAGGCCGCGCTTGGAGCCCATGGCCCGGCGCAGCAGGTCCGCCTCATCGGCCGTGCAGTCGCCGATCGCCGTCGCCATCTGGATGAGCTGTTCCTGGAAGATCGGGATGCCCAGCGTGCGTTTCAGGATGTCCTCCAGATCGCTGTGCGGATACGGGATCAGGAACTCCACCGGCTCTTCGCCGCGCAGGGCGCGCTCCCGGTTCTCCTCATCGATGCGGTCCTTCGCCATCTTGCGCCGCACGAAAGGATGCACAGCGCCACCCTGGATGGGTCCGGGGCGGATGAGCGCGATCTGGATGGCGAGATCGTAGAAGCTCCGCGGCTGCAGACGGGGGAGCAGCCCGATCTGCGCGCGGGATTCCACCTGGAAGACTCCGATCGAATCCGCACGGCAGAGCATGTCGTAGACCCCCGCCTCCTCCTTGGGGATGCTCTCGAGCGTCCACTCTTCGCCTGTGGTCTCCCGGATCAGGTCGAAGCAGTGCTGGAGGGCGGCGAGCATCCCGAGACCCAGCAGATCGAACTTCACCAGTCCCATGAAGGCGGAGTCGTCCTTGTCCCACTGGATGACCGTGCGGTTCTCCATGCGGGCGTGCTCCACGGGAACGACCTCGCCGACCGGGCGTGCAGTGAGCACCATGCCACCGGAATGGATGCCGAGATGCCGAGGAGCCTTCAGCAGCTCTCCCGCGTAGGCGAGCACGTTCTCGGGGATGTCGTGTCCTTCGACGGGCTCCAGACCCACGCCCCAGCCGTCGACCTGGCGGGACCATGCGTCCTGTTGGCCGGGGGAATGGCCGAGCGCTCTGGCCATATCCCGCACCGCGTTCTTCGGGCGGTACTGGATGACGTTCGCCACCTGGGCCGCCCGCTCCCTGCCGTACTCCCGATACACCCACTGGATGATCTCCTCGCGGCGGTCGGAGTCGAAGTCCACATCGATGTCGGGCTCTTCCGTGCGGGTCGTCGCGAGGAACCTCTCGAAGGGGAGACGGTAGAGGATCGGATCGACGGCGGTGATCCCCAGCAGGTAGCAGACCGCGCTCGCCGCGGCCGACCCCCGACCCTGGCAGAGGATGCCGAGCCGTCGTGCCTCCGTGACGATCCCGTGCACGATCAGGAAGTACCCGGGGAAGTCCTTCTCCTCGATCACGTCGAGCTCGCGCGCGATCCGGTGCCGGCCGTCGTCGTCCAGTCGCGGGTACTTCGTAGGCACCGCCTCCCAGACCAGATGGCGCAGCCAGCTCATGGGCGTGTGCCCCTCCGGCACCTTCTGCTGCGGCAGCGCCGGTCGTGCGAGGCGCAGGGGGAAGGCGGATGCCGCGGCCAGCTCGAGCCCGTACGAGATCGCTCCGGGGTGGCGCCGGAAGCGCGCCGACATCTCGGCCCCGCTGCGCAGGTGTGCACCGTCGTGAGAGGGCAGCCACCCGTCGAGCTCGTCCATGCTGCGCACCGCGCGCACCGCGGCCACGGCCTCGGCGAGGGGCGCCTGCGCCGGCGTGGCGTAGTGCACGTTGTTGGTCGCGACCACCGGCAGCCGCATCCGACGGGCCAGTTCGGCGAGGGTGTCGTTGCGACGGGTGTCGAGGGGGTCTCCGTGGTCGAAGAGCTCGACGGCGACGTGCTCGCTCCCGAACAGGTCGACGAGCGACCGCAGCGGATGGGCGGCGTCTCCGGCCTCGAGACCGCGGCGCACGGCGCCTTTGCGGCATCCGGTCAAGATCGTCCAGTGCCCGCCCGCACGTGCGGCGAGATCGTCGAGGTCGTAGACCGGGCGCCCCTTCTCACCGCCGCGCAGCTGCGCCGCGGTGATCGCCCCCGAGAGCCGGTGATAGCCCTCCGTGCCCCGGGCGAGGACCAGCAGATGCTCGCCGGCGGGATCGGCGTGACCCCGTTGTGGTGCGGGCAGGTCCAAGGAGAGCTCCGCTCCGAACACCGTCTGCAGCGGGCTCTCCATGAGGCCGGCCACCTCGGCGAAGCGCGCGGCGCCGTAGAAGCCGTCGTGGTCGGTGAGGGCCAGAGCGGTCAGCCCGAGGCGGTCGGCCTCGGCGAGGAGTTCTTCCGGGGAGGAGGCGCCGTCGAGGAACGAGTACGACGAATGGGCGTGCAGCTCGGCATAGGGGATCGGGTCTTCGGGTCGGGGCGCGGCGACGGGGGGCGTGCGCGTGCGGCGACGGCTCACCGGTCCGGGGTCCGTCCGCTGCCCTCGAGGCTCGGAGCCGGGAGGAGGCGAGGGTGACTCCTCGCCGCTGAGGGTGCGCTCCAGCTCGTTCCAGGACAAGGGGGGATTGTGCCACCCCATCAGCGATACCTCCCCTCGGCCCACCAGCGCTCGCCGGCGTGGAAGACCAGCCACGCGCGGTCGTGGTCGTCGACGATCTGGAGCCGGTGCCCTCGCTTCCCTCCGCCCGAGGTCCAGCGTCGTTCGTGCACCGGCCAGGGGCCGGCCCATGCCTGCACGGTCGCTCCCTCGATGCGGGCGGGGTCGTTCGAGAGCGCCCCGCGTTCGTCGACGCCGATGGTGCTCTCATCCGCGGCGAGCACCGCGATGGGGCGCGGGGGGAGGAAGACCTCGGCGGGCAGCGGATCGGGAAGGCTTCCCGGCCAGGGGGAGCCGGGGTCGCGCGGAGGGACCGTGCGCTCTCCCCAGGGCGTGAGCACCTGCCGGTCGGCGAGCCAGCGCCCACCCGCGACGGCGGCGGTGACCACGCCCTGATGGCCCAGCATGGTCTGCACGCGCGAGACCGCGTGGTGCAGGCGCTCATCGGTGCCGGAGCCGAAGAGACCGGGCTGGTGATGCGCGGCGTCATCGACGGCGGCGGGGATGATGCGCACCGCCATGATGCCGCCGAAAGCCCGCGCCTCGTCGACCGGTTCCTTGGCGGACTGCGCGGCCAGAGCCTCCAGCTGCCACCGCACCCGGTCGACCAGGTCGGAGGCGTCGAAGCAGGTCGGATGCAGCCAGGAGCGGGAGTAGACGGCCCCGTTGTCGTCGGTCAGCTCGATTCGCACCTCGGTGCAGACGAGTGAGACGTCGCCGAGAGCGAGCATCACCGCATCAGCCGTCCGGCGCACCGCGAAGGCCACCTGATCCGTTCCGCCCAGCGGGGAGTCGAACTCGATCCGCCGCGCCAGCTCCGGGTCGGGTGGGCGCGGCGTCAGCGGCCGGGAGTCGGCGCCGGCCGCGAGCGCGTGCAGGCGCGCGCCGTGCTCGCCGAAGCGATCGCGCACGTCGAGAGGGGCGAGGGCGGTGAACTCGCCGAGGGTGCGCACTCCGAGGCGGACGAGCAGACCGGTGATCTGTTCGTCGCGCAGCACCTGCACGGGGTAGGGCGCCAAGAACTCCCGGGAGCCCCCCGGTGGCACCACCGTGCACGCGGCGGAACCGCGCGCGGCGATCTCCGCCGTGAAGGGACCATCGGCGACCCCCGCACGTACCTCGGGGAAACCGGCCTCCGTCAGGACGGCGGTGAGTGCCTCTGCGGCCTCCGCCTCTCCTCCGTGGTAGCGGGAGATGCCCCGGGCGCGGAGGATCGCGAGCCCCGGTCGCAGCAGCGTGACCCCAGGGGCGTGTCTCTCGATCAGATGCAGCACAGGCAGGAAGGCGCGCTCGTCCCTCTCGGGGTCATGGGGGAGCACCCGCAGTGACGAGAGATGCCCCTGCGCGACCCGGCGACGCTGGCCGGTGCGCACGCCGTGTTCCCGGGCGGAGGCGGTGCACGCGACGATCGTGTTCGCCTGCACCAGGGCTGCGGGGGGATGCGGGGGTGCGCTGCTGAGGACGGCCCGCATCGGCCAATCGGGGAACCACAGCACGAGGACGCGAAGCGGGCTGTTCATCCGGCCTCCGCCCAGTGCAGGAGCTCCAGCGATACGGGCTCGACGGGCACGGGAGACTCGTGGGAAGGGGCGGAGAGCGGGGTGAGGTCGACGGCAGCGGGCGCGATGGCGATGGGCTCGACGGCGGTGGGCTCGACGGCGCCGTGTCCGCCCGGCAGCTGCACGCGCACGCTCGACGGGCGAGGGCTGTGCCGTGTCCGAGCCGTCACCGTGACCGTGCAGTCGGAGAGCAGTCCCCAGCCGGCACCGAGGCCGTGCCAGTGCGGGTCGTGCAGGCGAATCGTCCCCTCGGTCTGCGGCCAGCGCTCGACGCCGGGAGATTCGGTGACCAGGAGTGTGCATCCGCGATCGCGCAGGCGCGCGCTCAGCCGGGAGACGTCGGCGTCGCGAGCCCGTGAGCCGGGAGTCACGACGATCAGGGGAACGACTTCGGCCAGGGCGGAGGTCGCCGCCAGCCAACGATCGCCGGGTGCGGGCACCAGGATCAGTCGGGTGAGGTCGATGCCGAATGCGGCGGCCGCTTCGACGCCGAGGGTCGGCATGCCGACCACGGCGCACCAGAGTCCCTTCTGCGACGCCGCGCTGAGGAGCGCGAGCACGAGGCTCGGTGACGGGGAGACGGTGTAGGAGGTGCCGGTCTGCAACCCTTCCTCCGGAAGGAGGGCGGCGAGGGCGGGGTCGAGGGGGAGCAGCGCGTGCTCGCTGCGTCGCCGCTGCATCCGGCTGATCTCGCGGCGCAGTCGCAGCACTTCTCCCGCGCGGGAATCGCCCGCCGGGGAGAGCGGGGCGATGGCATCGAGCCCGATCACCTGCATCCTTTCTCGAAGATATATTCTAATATACCAAGGGGTCCGACTGACGATAGTTCGTACATCGGACATTGGCCAGGGGTTGTCCACAGGGGGTCGGGGCAGCGGTCGGCTATCTCCTACTCTGCGGGGATGGATATCCGACTCGCCCTCGTCGTCCTCGTGCACGGTCTCCTGCTGGGCGTCGGGACCTGGCTCATCGCGATCGACGTCCGCACACACCGGCTCCCGAACCGCATCGTGCTGCCGACGCTCGCCTCCCTGATCGGACTCGGCGCGATCGATGCCCTGTGCACGGGGGAGAGCGGGCCGTTCCTCCGTGCCCTCCTCGGCATGCTGCTGCTCGGCGGCTTCTACGCGGTGCTGCGGGTCATCAGCCGTGCGGGGATGGGTGGGGGAGACGTGAAGCTCGCCGCCGTCATCGGCCTGGTGTTGGGATGGCACGGCTGGCAGGCGCTGGCGGTCGGCGCGGCAGCGGCCTTCGTGCTGGGGGCGCTCTACGCGCTCATGCTCATCCTGCTGCGAAGAGCGGACGGTTCCACGCGCATCGCCTTCGGGCCGTGGATGATCGCCGGCGCCCTTCTCGGCGTCGTCCTCGGATGACGCCGCCCTCGGAGGAATCCGCATGCCTCGCCCGGATACCGCACCGACGGCGCTACCCTGAGCACATGGCACTCGCACGGCTTCACGGAGGCCCGCTCGACGGGCAGATCATCCCTCTCGGCGACGCGGACGACAAGCTGATCGTCCCCTACAGCGAGACGCAGGTGGTGTACAACCGCCGAGGCGGACCGCAGAACACCGGCCCCAACGATGGGCCCACCGAGATCGACTACTGGTTCGAAGAGTCTCTCGAGGACCTCACGCTCGACGATGACTGAACCGTCCCGTACGGTCGAGGTCGAGCGCAAGTACGACGTCGATCTCGAGACGCCGCTGCCGCACTGGGACGCGATCCCCGGAGTCGACACCGTCACCTCCGGCGAGGAGCGCATCCTGGATGCCCGGTACTTCGACACCGCCGACGGTGCTCTCTCGCAGAGCGGCGTGGCGCTGCGTCGTCGTACCGGCGGGCCCGATGAGGGCTGGCATGTGAAGGGTCCGCGGCAGGGTGACGGGCGACTCGAGATCGGCTGGCCGCTGGGCGAGGGCGATGAGCTTCCTCCCGCCGTCGCAGAGACCGTCTCGGAGTGGACGAGCGCACCCCTCACCCCGCTCGCACGCATCGAGAACGACCGCACTGCCTATCTGCTCACGGGCCCCGGCGGGGTCGTCGCCGAGTTCGTCGACGACCGGGTGCGCGCCACCGACCTGCGTCAGAACGTGCTGCGCGAATGGCGGGAATGGGAGATGGAGCTCGGGCCCGCGGCGCCGTCCGATGACGCGGGGCGTGCCCTGTTCTTCGACGCCGTTGAGCAGGCCGTCCGCGCAGCCGGAGGCCGCGAATCGGCATCCGGTTCCAAGCTTGCGCGGGCGCTCGGCTTCTAGGGCAGGCCGCGGTCGCGCGCAACCCCTTCCCCCGAGACGGTGCGCAGTGCTTGAGTGACACCATGAGCCGACCGCCTGTGCTTCGATCGCTGCAGACGATCGTCCCCGACACCGTTCTCGTCCAGGAGCAGGTGCGTGATGTCTTCGCGCAGCAGCCCGACCTCGGGAGGCTGGCGCAGCGCATCGTCACGACGTCCTTCAACGTCTCAGGGATCGACGCCAGGCACACGGTGATCGATGAGCTGTCGCTCGCATCCGACACGACCGATCCCGTCTTCTTCGACCGGCGAACCGGGAGGCTGCTTGCCCCCGGCACCAAAGTACGCAACGACCTCTACACGCGTGAGGCCACGCGGCTGTTCGTCGAGGCTGCGAGGCGAGCGATCGGGGCCGACCCCGATCTCGGGCCCGCCGATGTGACGCATGTCATCACGGTCTCCTGCACCGGATTCCATGCCCCCGGCCCGGAGTACGAGATCGTCCGCGCCCTCGGGCTGTCCGATGCGGTGCAGCGTTTCCACCTCGGCTTCATGGGCTGCTATGCGTCCATGCCGGCGCTCCGCGCAGCGAGTCAGTTCTGCGCGGCGGACGAGAACGCGGTCGTCCTGGTCGTGAGCGTGGAGCTGTGCACGCTGCATCTGCGCTCCTCGGAGGACCCCGACACGATCGTCGCCTCGTCCCTGTTCGCCGATGGTGCGGCTGCCGGAATCGTCACGGCCCGCGACCTTCCCTCTCCTTCGACCGGGCTGCGCCTTGACCGCTTCCACACCGCGATAGCGCCGGAGGGCGAGAAGGACATGGCCTGGACGATCGGCGACACCGGATTCGAGATGATCCTCTCCACCGCGGTTCCGCAGATCATCGGCGAGACGATCATCGGCGCCCTCCGTCCGCTCTATGCCGCGGAAGAGAGTCTCGGCGAGGCCTTCGAGGCCGGCAGCGTGGGGGAGGTGGTCGAGCACTGGGCGATCCACCCCGGTGGGCGCAGCATCCTCGACAAGGTGCAGGAGCGGTTGCACCTCAGCGACGCGCAGCTGCACCCGGCCAGGGAGGTGCTGCGGCAGAACGGAAACATGTCCAGCGCGACCGTGCTGTTCGTCCTCAAACACATCCTGGAGGAGGAGGAGGGGGCGAGGGCAGGGGACCGGGTCTCTGCGATGGCGTTCGGCCCGGGGCTCACCGCCGAGAGCGCGCTGATGACCGTCGTCGCCTCGACCGAGTCATGAGGCGGTCCCTCGCCACGCGGGACGTCGGCGCCCGCGAGCTGATGGACGATCCGCATGCCGATGCGCGCAAGCTGGCCCGGACCTACGGGCGGTTCGGGTTCGTGAACGCTCTGGTCTCCCGCCCGGGAACCTTCTACCGTCGTGACATCCGGCCTCGGGCGCTGCGCTCCCGGTCGTTGCGGATCCTCGACGTGGGGGCGGGCGGGGGCGACCTCTGCCGTCTGCTCGCCCGGCGATTGCGTCATGAGGGGCTCGACGCCGAGATCACCGCTCTCGACGTCGACGAGCGGGCGATCCGCTGGGCATCGGCGCACGATCGCGGCGCCGGCATCCGGTATCGCCGCGCCCTCACGACCGAGCTGGTGGCGGCGGGCGAGACCTACGACGTGGTGCTGTCGAACCACGTGCTGCACCATCTCGACGACGCCGAACTCCGGACCGTGCTCAGCGACTCCGTGCAGCTCGCGGCTCCAGACGGCTTGGTATCCCATCACGACATCGCCCGCAGCCGCACGGCTCATGCGCTGTTCGCCGCGGCGACGTGGCCGGTCTCCGGAACCCTGCTCGCGGACTCGTTCATCCGCGAGGACGGCCTCATCAGCATCCGCCGTTCGTACACGGTCTCCGAGCTCGCAGCGATCGCCCCGAGTGGCTGGATCGTCAGCGGGGGTGTGCCCGCTCGTCTGGAACTCCGGTGGGAGGGAGACCGTGCCCGACCATGACGTCCTGATCGTGGGAGCGGGGCCCGTCGGGCTGCTGCTGGCGTGTCTGCTGGTGCAGGAGGGGAGGCATGTCGCTGTGTGCGAGCGCCGTACGGATGCGGATGAGCGGACCAGGGCGATCGGGATCCACCGTCCGGGGCTGGAGGCTCTGGATACCGCGGGCATCGGTGACGCGGTGCGGGCGGAGGCGCTGCGCCTCGACGGCGGCGAGGTGCGCAGTCGCCGCCGGACTCTGGCGACTCTGACGTTCGGGCAGGATCACCCGATCCTCATCCTCCCGCAGCCGCGGACCGGCGCACTGTTGCGCGCACGCCTGCAGTCGCTCTCCCCCGAGTCGCTGCTTCTCGGACACGACGTGCGGGGCGTACGGCAGAACGCGGATGCCGTGCAGATCGCATGCGTTTCCCCCGACGGACCGCACGAGCTGTCGGCTTCCGTGGTGGTCGTCGCGGACGGCGTGCGCAGCCGACTCCGTGACCGGATCGACGCCGGGTGGCGCCGCCGCCTCGGACGGGCCTCCTATGCGATGGTCGACCTCGCCGATGCGACACCCGACGCGCGCGCCGTGCTGCACTGCGAACCGGAGGGACTCGTCGAGTCGTTCCCACTTCCCGGTGGACAGCGCCGGTGGGTGGTGCGGGAAGCGGAGGGCGGAGGTCTGCGCAGCATCGAGGAATTCTGCGCGACCATCGAGACGCGCACGGGAATCGCCGTCGCCCCCGCGGCGGACGCGATGCCGACGTCATTCGTCGCCGCGCAGCACGCGGCGAAGCGACTGCAGCGCGGGCGGCTGGTGCTCGTCGGCGATGCCGCGCACGAGATCAGTCCGATCGGCGGGCAGGGGATGAACCTCGGGTGGATGGATGCCGTTCGTCTCGCCACCGCCCTCGTCAGGACGCTGCCGAGTCGGACGCCCGACCTGTCGGGGTACGAGTGGCACGCGCGCAGATCGGCCTCGCGGGCGCAGCGCCGATCGGCGTTCTACATGTCGATGGGCGCTCCCGCTCCCCGGACGGTCGTGCGTGGACGGGAGGTGCTGATGCAGGGGCTCGGATCGGCACCGCTGCGCGGATGGACGACCGGCCTCCTCACGATGCGCGGCCTCTGACGGCTCCGGAGACGCACGAAGGCCCGATCCGCTGTCGGCGGACCGGGCCTTCGTGAGGAGTCTCGATCAGAAGTTGATCATGTGACCGGCGAGGCCGTGGAAGCCCTCCTGCAGCGCCTCCGACAGCGTCGGGTGGGTGTGCACGTTGCGGGCCAGCTCGAGAGCCGTCAGGTCCCACTTCTGGGCCAGCGTCAGCTCGGGGAGGAGCTCGGAGACGTCGGGGCCGATCATGTGGGCGCCGATGAGCTCGAGGTGCTCGGCATCGGCGATCAGCTTGACGAAGCCGACCGGCTCGCCCAGGCCGTGTGCCTTGCCGTTCGCCATGAACGGGAAGGTCGCGACCTTGATCTCGCGCCCCTCATCCTTGGCCTGCTGCTCCGTGAGACCGAACGACGCGACCTGCGGGGAGCAGAACGTCGCGCGCGGCATCATGCGGTAGTCGCCGAGCGTCTGGGTCTCGGCTCCGCCGATGGTCTCGGCGGCGACGACGCCCTGCGCCTCCGCCACGTGGGCGAGCTGCAGCTTGGCCGTCACATCGCCGATCGCATAGATGCCGTCGACGTTGGTGCGCATGTGGTCATCGATGTCGATCGCGCCGCGCTCGGTCAGCTTCACGCCGGTGTTCTCGAGCCCGAAGCCCTCGACGTTCGGGGCGAAGCCGACCGACATGAGGACCTTGCCGGCTTCGATCGAGCTCTGCTGGCCGTCCTTGCCGGTGTAGGTGACGGTGACCGAGGAGCCGTTGTCGACGACCGACTCGACCTTGGTCGAGGTGAGGATGTCGACGCCGTAGTTCTTGTACTGCTTCGTGATCTCCTTCGACACGTCGGCGTCCTCGTTGGGGAGCGCACGGTCGAGGAACTCGATGATCGTGACCTTGACGCCGTAGTTCGTCAGGACGTACGCGAACTCCATGCCGATGGCGCCGGCGCCGACGATGACGATCGACTCGGGCAGCTCACGGGTCATGATCTGCTCTTCGTAGGTCACCACGTTCTCGCTGAGCGTGACGCCCGGGAGCAGGCGGACCTTGGAGCCGGTGGCGATGATGACGTTGTCGAAGGTGACCTCTTCGGTCGTGCCGTCCGCCTTGGCGACCGAGATCGCCTTGGGGCCGGTGAAGGTGCCGCGACCGTTGTACTCGGTCACCTTGTTCTTCTTCATGAGGAAGTGGATGCCCTTGACGCGGCCTTCGGCCACCTCGCGGCTGCGATCGAAGGCCTTGCCGAAGTCGATCGTGAACTCACCGGAGATTCCGAAGAAATCAGCCTTGTGATTCAGGGTGTGGGCGAGTTCCGCGTTCTTCAGGAGCGCCTTGGAGGGGATGCAGCCGACGTTGAGGCAGACACCGCCCCAGTACTTCTCCTCGATGATCGCGGTGGACAGACCGAGCTGCGCGCTGCGAACCGCAGCGACGTATCCGCCAGGACCTGCACCAAGGATGACGACGTCGTAGTGTGGCATGCCTTAAGCCTATCGCTCGGAGGAGGGGTCGGAATCGGTCCGGGGGCCTCCGCCGCGGCGGCTCATGACGATCCAGACGACCACGCCGGCGACGACGAGCACGGCGACGATCACGACCACCCAGATCCAGGCGGACCCGTCGGCAGAATCGCCGGATTCCGTCACGGTCGTGGCCGTGGGGGCGGGGGCTGCCGTCTGCTCGGCCGTCGGCGGCGTCGTGGTCGGCGCGGCGCTGGGTTCGGTCGTCGCGGCGCTTTCGTCGCCGACGGTGACGGTGAAGGAGTACTCGCCCGACGTGGGGTGCCCGTCGCTGGAGACGACCTTCCAGATCACGTGGTAGGCGCCGGCCGGCCCCGAGCCCGTCAAGGGCTGCGTGACGATCGCGCCGTCGACGGTCGCCGGACCATCGGTGATGGAGGCGCCGGACGGATCGGTTACGACGACCTCGGTGGCGCCTTCGCCGCCGATCAGCTTCGCGTTGAAGGTGAGCGTCAACGCGGCGGGAACGACCTCGACCGACTCGTCTGCCGCCGGCGACGACGACACGAGTGCGTCGTGCGCAGAAGCGGAGAGAGGGGAGAGGAGCACGAGAAAGGCGGCGAGCAGGGTCGCGGCGAGGGCGATCGGGGCGGCCGAGCGGCTCAGAGCTTTGGTCTTCACGAGGACAGCCTATGAATCCTCGGTATGGGGCGGCTGAGTGTGGAAGGGGCCTCCCGCGACCGGCCCGGCATCCGTTAGTCTGGACAACCAGGAGGGCACAGTGACTGACAGCGACAGCCGACCGGCCGGAGAAGCCGCGATCCACCGTTCCGGTGAGCAGAGACACGACGTTACGCAGACGTTCGGGCACGATTCCGATCTGTCGTTCGTGCCGTTCGGAGTGGAACTCACCGACGTCGAGCAGTCGGCGATCGCCGCGCTGCCTGCGGGATCGGCGCTTCTGCTGGTCCGCTCCGGCGCTCTCGCCGGAGCCCGGTACCTCCTCGACACCGACGTGACGACCGTCGGCCGTCACCCCGAGGCCGACATCTTCTTCGACGACGTGACGGTCTCGCGCCGGCATGCGGAGATCACGCGCACGGGGTCCACGTTCGAGATCATCGACCAGCGTTCGCTCAACGGGACCTACGTCAATGGCGAGCGTGTCGATCGCAGCACCCTGGTGGACGGTTCCGAACTCCGCGTCGGCAAGTTCCGTCTGAACTTCTTCGCCTCTCCGCACGACCGCCCGGCGGCGAACGCCTGATGGCGGCCTCTCCTGCCCGCGAACGCTCTGCGTCCGCGGGTCTGTTGAGTATCGGTCAGGTGCTCGCAAGGCTCACCCCGGAGTTCCCCGACCTGACCTCCAGCAAGCTGCGCTTCCTCGAGGTGCAGGGCATCGTCACCCCCTCTCGCACCGACTCCGGCTATCGCAAGTTCTCGGCGTCCGACATCGAGCGCCTCCGGCTCGGACTCACGCTGCAGCGTGATCACTACCTTCCTCTGAGCGTCATCCGCGAACAGCTCGACGACGTCGACGCCGGGGGAGACGCGACTGCTCTCGTGCCCCCGCCGTCGATCACCCCGGCGCCCCGCCGGTACCGCCGCGACGAGCTCCTCGCCGCGGCCGGAGCAGGCCCGCAGCTCCTCAACGACGCCATCAGCACCGGCGTCATCACCGCTCAGGAGAGCTACCCCGAGGCGACGGTGACGCTGCTTCGCGGTCTCGTCGGCCTGGACCGCCACGGCATCGAGCCGCGGCACCTTCGTTCACTGCGTCAGGGCGCCGAGCGCGAGGTCGCCCTCATCGAATCCGCCATGTCCGCGCTGCTCCGCCGGACCGATGCGGCCTCCCGAGCGAAAGCTAGCGAGCTCGCTCCCGAGCTCGCCACGCGCATCGACGAAGTGCGCTCGCTCTTCGTCAAGGATGCGCTCTCGCGCGTGCTTTCGTAACGAACTGATTGCGACACACCTTCGCCGCGGCACGGATGTGATTGCCGGTGCCCAGGCACTGCTCTACCGTGGAAGATAACCGTTCCAGGGAGGATTTCAGATGAATGCGGATGAGCTCACAGGCGACCCGCGGTTCGTACCCGAACTCCTCTTCACCGACGGCCTTCCGGCCATGGATGACGAGGTCGGCTACCGCGGTGCGGTCGCTGCTCGTGCCGCCGGCATCACCTATCGTCAGTTGGACTACTGGGCTCGCACCGAGCTGGTGGAGCCCACCGTCCGAGGCGCGAGCGGCTCGGGTTCGCAGCGTCTCTACGGCTTCCGCGACATCCTCGTCCTCAAGCTCGTGAAGAGTCTTCTCGACACCGGCATCTCGCTGCAGCAGATCCGCACCGCCGTCGAGGAACTCCGTCGCGCCGGCATCCGCGATCTCGCAGGCACCACGCTCATGAGCGACGGCGCCTCGGTCTACCTCTGCACATCGAACGACGAGGTCATCGACCTCGTCAGCCGCGGTCAGGGTGTCTTCGGAATCGCCGTCGGCAAGGTGCTCCGCGAGGTGGAGTCGACGCTCGTCGCCTTCGATGCCACCGCTCCGGACCCTGTCGACGAGCTGTCCGCTCGTCGCACCAAGCGTTCCGCCTGACGTCTCACGTCATACAGAAAACGGCCGTCCTCGAAGAGGGCGGCCGTTTCGCTGTGCGCGTCGGGAGGGTCAGCTCTGCTGACCGCTCTCGGGGACGGGGATGCGACCGGTGCGGATGATGCGGTCGAGCAACTGGTCGAAGTCGGCGGCGAGCTCCTGGGCGGAGTCTCCGGGCCAGATGTGCAGCGGCTTGGCGGCACCCTGAGCCTGCTGCAGAGACGTGCGCTCGGGCAGCTGAGGGGAGAGCACGAGCGGCCCGAACATGTCGCGTAGCTCCTTGATGCGGAACTGGTGCTCGATGGACTGGGGGCGCACGCGGTTCACCACGATGCCGAGCGGCTGGAGTCGGGGCGAGAGTCCGCGCCGGATCTCCTCGATCGCGCGGAGGGCGCGGTCGGCTGCGGCGACGGAGAAGAGGCCGGGTTCGGTGACGACCATGACACGGTCGCTCGCAGCCCACGCCGTGCGGGTCAGCGCGTTCAGGGACGGCGCGCAGTCGACGAGCACGAGGTCGTAGTCGGCTTCGACGGAGGCGAGGGCCTCTTCGAGCTTCCACACGTCGCGCACACTCGGGTGCGGGCCGTCGAAGTTGATCGCGGAGGGGCTGCCGATGAGCACGTCGATCGTGCCCGGGTGCACCTTCGCCCAGCCGCTGGAGGTGATCGCCTGACGGACGACCTTCTCCTTCGGGTTCGCCAGGACGTCGGCGATGTTGAGTCGTCCGGCCACCTGGATGTCCATCCCGGTGGAGACGTCGGACTGCGGGTCGAGGTCGACGACGAGAGTCCGGACGCCTCGGGCGAAAGCCGCTGAGGCCAGCCCGAGTGTCACGGTCGTCTTGCCGACGCCTCCCTTGAGAGAGCTGACGCTGAGTACGTGCACGGAGACCACGTTACCTTCCCCTAGGCTGGGGGAACACTCAGCCCCGCCCCATGCGCATCGAAAACGCTGCGCATCGAGCTCCCAGAGGTGTGCATGTTCCAGAAGATCCTTGTGGCGAACCGCGGCGAGATCGCGATCCGTGCCTTCCGTGCGGCTGTCGAAGTGGGAGCGCGCACCGTCGCGGTGTTCCCGCATGAGGACCGCGGCTCCGTCCATCGGCTCAAGGCCGATGAAGCCTACGAGATCGGTGAGCGCGGGCATCCGGTGCGCGCGTACCTGAATGTCGACGAGATCATCCGCGTCGCACTCGAGTCGGGGGCGGACGCGATCTACCCCGGATACGGCTTCCTCTCCGAGAACCCGGAGCTCGCCGAGAAGGCGGCGGCGAACGGCATCGTGTTCATCGGCCCGCCATCGAACGTGCTCGAGATGGCCGGAAACAAGGTCGAGGCGAAACGCCATGCGATCGAAGCCGGTGTCCCGGTCCTCCGCTCCACCGAGGCATCCGATGACGTCGAGGCGCTGGTCGCCCAGGCGGAGGAGATCGGATTCCCGTTGTTCGCCAAGGCCGTGGCCGGTGGCGGAGGCCGCGGGATGCGTCGTGTCGAGACGGCCGGGGACCTCGCTCCCGCTCTGGCCGAAGCGATGCGAGAGGCCGAGAGCGCCTTCGGCGACGCCAGGATGTTCCTCGAGCAGGCGGTCGTACGCCCGCGCCACATCGAGGTGCAGATCCTCGCCGACAAGACCGGCGAGACCGTGCACCTGTTCGAACGTGACTGCTCGGTGCAGCGGCGCCATCAGAAGGTCGTCGAGATCGCACCGGCGCCGAACCTCGACGACAGCGTGCGCACCGCTCTGCACGGGTACGCCGTCGCCTTCGCCCGCTCCATCGGGTACGAGAACGCCGGGACGGTCGAGTTCCTGCTCGAGACCGCGGGGGAGCGCACCGGCGAGGTCGTCTTCATCGAGATGAATCCGCGCATCCAGGTCGAGCACACGGTCACCGAAGAGGTGACCGACGTCGACCTGGTGCAGAGCCAGATGCGCATCGCCTCGGGCCAGACCCTCGCCGAACTGGGACTGCAGCAGGAGAACCTGCATCTGCGCGGTGCCGCACTGCAGTGCCGGATCACGACGGAGGATCCGACGCAGGGCTTCCGCCCCGATACCGGCAAGATCACGACCTACCGCTCTCCCGGGGGCGCCGGGATCCGTCTCGACGGCGGCACGGTCCATCAGGGCGCACAGATCAGCCCCCACTTCGACTCCATGCTGGCGAAGCTCACGTGCCGCGGGCGTGATTTCCCGGCAGCCGTCGCCCGCGCCCGTCGTGCCCTCGCCGAGTTCCGCATCCGCGGTGTCTCGACCAACATCCCCTTCCTCCAGGCGCTCCTGGAGGACGACGCGTTCATCGCCGGCGACGTCAGCACGTCGTTCATCGACGAGCGGCCCGAGCTGCTTCGCGGTCGCGTCTCCAAGGACCGCGGCACGAAGCTCCTCAACTGGCTGGTCGACGTCACGGTGAACAAGCCCCACGGCGTGCACCCCGGTGTTGTCGACGCCGTCACCAAGCTTCCGTCGATCGATCTGACCTCGGAGCCGGTGCCGGGTTCGCGTCAGAAGCTCCTCGAGCTGGGGCCGGAGGGCTTCGCCCGCAGCCTTCGTGCGCAGACGGCGCTGGCGATCACCGATACGACGTTCCGCGACGCGCACCAGTCGCTTCTGGCGACGCGTGTGCGCACGAAAGATCTCGTCGCTGCCGCACCGTATCTCGCGCGGCTCACTCCTGGACTCCTCTCGGTCGAGGCATGGGGCGGTGCGACCTACGACGTCGCGCTGCGCTTCCTGGGCGAAGACCCGTGGGAGCGCCTCGACAAGCTCCGTGCCGCTCTGCCCAACGTGGCGATCCAGATGCTCCTTCGTGGGAGGAACACCGTCGGCTACACGCCGTACCCGACGGCGGTGACCGAGGCATTCGTCGCGGAGGCCGCCGCCAGCGGCGTCGACATCTTCCGCATCTTCGACGCACTCAACGACGTGGAGCAGATGCGTCCGGCGATCGAGGCCGTCCGCAACACCGGGACCGCGATCGCCGAGGTCGCGCTCTGCTACACCGGCGACCTGCTCGACCCCGCGGAGGACCTCTACACCCTCGACTACTACCTGGGCCTTGCGGACCAGATCGTCGAGGCCGGCGCGCACATCATCGCGATCAAGGACATGGCGGGTCTGCTGCGTCCCGCCGCCGCTGCCGCACTCGTCACGGCGCTGCGCGAGCGCTTCGATCTGCCGGTCCATCTGCACACGCATGACACCCCCGGCGGTCAGCTCGCGACGCTCCTCGCCGCCAGCGCCGCCGGCGTGGATGCGGTGGACGCCGCGTCGGCGCCGCTGTCCGGAACCACGAGTCAGCCGTCCTTGTCGTCGCTGGTCGCGGCCCTCGCCCATACCGAACGCGACAGCGGCATCTCGCTCGACGCCGTCTCCGACCTCGAGCCGTACTGGGAGGCGGTGCGTCGCCAGTATGCGCCCTTCGAGTCCGGGCTTCCCGGTCCCACAGGCCGTGTGTACCACCACGAGATCCCGGGCGGACAGCTGTCGAACCTCCGGCAGCAGGCCAAGGCGCTCGGCCTCGCCGACGACTTCGAGCTCATCGAGGACATGTACGCCGCGGCCGACCGTATCCTCGGCCGTGTGCCCAAGGTGACGCCGTCGTCGAAGGTCGTCGGCGATCTCGCCCTCCACCTCGCGGCGGTGAAGGCGGACCCTGCCGACTTCGAAGCCCATCCCGAGAAGTACGACGTCCCCGATTCGGTCGTGGGCTTCATGGCCGGCGAGCTCGGCGATCTTCCCGGAGGATGGCCGGAGCCGTTCCGCACCAAGGTCCTCGCCGGGCGCTCCGTGCGTACGGGTCTCACCGCGATCACTGCAGACGACGAGGCGGCTCTCGGCGGGACCAGCGCCGAACGGCGGACGCGACTCAACACGCTGCTGTTCCCTGCGCCCAGTGCGGAGTTCGCGGAGCGTCGCGAGCTGTTCGGCGACCTGTCGGTGCTCGACACGAGCGATTACCTGTACGGCCTCGTCGCCGGCCAGGAGCACCAGATCGAGATCGATCGCGGGGTGCGGCTGTACGTCGGGCTCGAAGCCATCGGCGACGCGGACGACAAGGGCATGCGCACCGTGATGACGACGCTGAACGGACAGCTCCGCCCGGTGTTCGTCCGGGACCGCTCCATCAAGGTCGATGCGATCGAGGTCGAGAAGGCCGATACCTCCGTCCCCGGTCAGGTGGCGGCTCCGTTCTCCGGCGTCGTCACTCTGAAGGCAGAGGTCGGAGCCGTCGTCCGGGCCGGCGAACCCGTCGCCTCCATCGAGGCGATGAAGATGGAGGCGGCCATCACCGCCCCCGTCGACGGCGTGGTCGAGCGCCACGCGATCGCTGAGACGCAGCAGGTGGACGCCGGAGATCTTTTGGTCGTGATCCGTCCGGCGCACTAATCTTGTGCGGGCGAGGGCCGCGCATGCGTGCGCACCCGAGGCTCGCGCAGGCTTGGAGCGACATCGTGACACCGAAGAACACCACCGACCCCGAGGAGAACTCGCTGGGGGTGCTCGACGAAGCCGCGTCTCTCCACACGGCCGGCATCGGCATCCTCGGCGGGACCGCTCAGGTCAGCGTGACCCTTCCCCGAAACGAGGAGGATGACCTCGCCGACGACGGCGTCGTCGACGGCGAGGTCATCGGCGACCTCGTGATCGATCAGGTGCCTGCCGTGGAGCAGGTCCCGAAGTCCGGGACGAAGGGGAAGACAAAGACGCTGCCGAAATCGCAGACCCGTCCTGTCTCCGCATCAGCAAACGTCGCCGCATCCGCGCCGGTCTCCGGATCGGCCCCCGTCGTCGAACCGGCGGAGGAGCCGGCGGCCTCCTCGAACGTCGAGCCCACAGTCGGGTCGACCGTGGAACCTCCCGTCGTCACGGGCGTGATCGACGAGACGCCCGTCATCGACGAGGCGTCCGTCATCGATGAGGCACCCGTCATCGATGAGGCACCCGGCACGGAACGGATCGTGATCGAGGTGACCGCACTCGATCCGGTGATCCCCGTCGACGATGTCGTCGTCGATGCGGTCGTCGTCGATGCGGTCGTCATCGATGAGCCGGACTCTGAGCCGGTCACCGACGATCTGGATTCCGCCGAGGGGCGGGCTGCAGAGGAAGCCGCGGCCGCCCGGTTCCTCTCCCAGGCTCGATCCGAGATCGAGACGACTCCTCCTGCACCGGCATCCGCCGTGCGGGCGTCCGCCGAGAAGGAGACCACCACCGTGTCCACCCCAGAAGAGAGGCCCGTCGTGGCGAAACCGGCTCGCCCGGCGGCCCGCACGGACGTGACGCTCACCTCGAAGCGCCTGGACGATCTGGGCGAGTCCTCGCGCGAGTCCGCCGATCTGCTCACCGCCGACCGGTTGCTCGACCCGCACCGGATCGCGAAGCCGGAGCCCGAGGGGGCATGGAGCCACTTCCTCTACGCCGTCTCCGGTCGTCGCATCAACATCGGCGACGGCCGTCGTGCGCGGGAGCGCAAGGCCCTCTCCGCGCGGATCGCCGCACCGCTCGCGGGGGGAGCGCGCTTCGTGCCCGTACTCTCCCGCAAGGGCGGGGTGGGCAAGACCACGATCACGGCGCTGCTGGGCATGGCGTTGGCCGACGCTCGGGAAGATCGCGTGATCGCCGTCGACGCCAACCCGGATCGCGGAACACTCGCCGAGCGCATCGTGCGTCCGCATCACCGTAAGTCCGTGCGCGACCTCGTCCGCATCCACGATGACGTCAAGGGATACCACGACATCTCCGCCATCGTGGCGCGCGACGCGACACGCCTCGACGTCCTCGCCTCCGATGCCGACCCGCGCATCGCCGAGGCCTTCAGCGACAGCGACTACCGTGACGTGGCCGGCGTGGCGGCGCACTACTACTCGCTCGTCCTCACCGATACGGGAACAGGGATCGTCCACTCGGTGATGTCGGCAACTCTCGATCTCGCCGACCAGGTCGTCATCGTCTCGGGGCTGAGTGTCGACGAGGCGCGCCTCGCATCCGAGACCCTCACGTGGCTCGAGACCAACGGGTATGCCGAGCAGGCGCGCGAGGCGATCGTGGTCCTCAACCAGTCCACGCCCGGGACGCCCCTCGTGCGGCTGAACGAGTTGCAGGCGCACTTCGCCACACGTGCACGGAGTGTCGTGCGGGTCCCCTACGACCCGCAGATCGCCGGGGGTGGCACGATCGTGTTCGCCAACCTTCTGCCCGAGACCCGCATCGCCGCCCGAGAACTCGCGGCATTGCTGGTCGAGGGCCTGCGGGCCAGGGCCGCCTGATGGCCGTCCGTGAGATCCGCATCTTCGGCGACCCCGTCCTGCGTACGGTCTGCGCCCCGATCGAGGTGATCGACGACGGGGTCCGGGCACTCGTGGCCGACCTCGTCGACACCGTCGAGCTGCCGGGGCGCGCGGGAGTCGCGGCGCCGCAGATCGGCGTCGCTCTGCGCGCCTTCAGCTACAACATCGACGGCGACATCGGCTATGTGCTCAACCCGGTGCTCACCGAGGTGCGCGGTGAGCCGGAGCCGACGGGGGAGGGCTGTCTCTCAGTCCCGGGACTCTGGCACGACGCGCAGCGCCATCCCTGGGCGCGCGTCGAGGGGATCGATCTCGACGGCGACCCCGTAGTGCTCGAGGGGGACGGCCTGCTCGCTCAGGCGCTGCAGCACGAGACCGATCACCTCGACGGCAAGCTCTTCCTGACCCGGCTCGACCCGGAGACCCGCAAGGTCGCCATGCGCGAAGTGCGAGAGAGCTCCTGGTTCTGACGCCGGACTGATGAAGAAGGGCCCCGCGCGTGCGGGGCCCTTCTTCATCAGGGGGATCGGGTCAGCCGCCGATCGGGACATTCGTGGTCGCGACGGGCTCGTCGTAGATCGCGGCGATCTCGTCGGCGAAGTCGTTCATGATGATGTTCCGCTTGATCGAGAGCTTCGGGGTCAGGTGCCCCGAGGCCTCCGTCCACTCGGAGTCGAGGATCGTGAACTTCCGGATCGACTCGGCTCGCGAGACGCGTGCATTGGCGGCATCGACCGCGCGCTGCACTTCGGCCCGGACGGCCGCGTTCTTGGACGCGTCCACGAGCGACATGGTGGCCTCGAGGCCGTTGTTGGCGAGCCAGGTCGGAAGCATCTCGGGATCGAGCGTGACGAGCGCCGAGATGAACGGACGCTGGTCACCGACGACCACGACCTGACCGATGATCGGATTCGCGCGGATCGGGTCCTCGAGTGCGGCCGGAGCGACGTTCTTGCCGCCGGCCGTGACGATGATCTCCTTCTTGCGCCCGGTGATCGTCAGGAAGCCCTCGGAGTCGAAGCTGCCGATGTCGCCGGTGTGGAACCAGCCGCCCTCGCTGAAGGCCTCGGCCGTCGCCTCGGGGTTGTTCCAGTACTCCTTGAACACGTTGATGCCGCGCACCTCGATCTCGCCGTCGTCGGCGAGGCGGACGCCGACGCCGGGGAGGGCGGGGCCGACCGTCCCGATCTTCGACTTGTCCGCCAGATTCACCGTGGCGGGCGCGGTCGTCTCCGTCAGGCCGTAGCCCTCGAGGATCACCACACCGAGGCTGTGGAAGAAATGGCCGAGCCGCGAGCCGAGGGGCGCGGAGCCCGAGACGGCGTAGACGACATTGCCGCCCATGGCCTCGCGGAGCTTGCTGTAGACGAGCTTGTTGAACAGGGCGAACTTGAGCTTCATCCCGAACGGGATCGGCTTGCCCGCTTCGAGCAGCTTGGAGTGCTCGATGGCGACGTCGGCGGCGGCACGGAAGATCTTGCCCTTGCCGCCGGCTTCGGCCTTCTGCTCCGCCGAGTTGTACACCTTCTCGAACACGCGGGGGACAGCGAGGAGGAACGTCGGTTTGAACGAGCCGAGCGCCGGAAGAAGCTGGCGCGTATCGGGCTGGTGACCCGTGCGCACTCCCGCATGGACGTCGAGGATCGAGATGAACCGTGCGAACACATGGGCAGTCGTGATGAAGAGGAGGGTGGAGGCTCCCGGTGTCTGGACGACCTCGTCCAGAGCCTTGGCGGAGTTCCGGGAGAGCTCGACGAAATTGCTGTGCGTGAGCACGCACCCCTTCGGGCGCCCCGTGGAGCCGGAGGTGTAGATGAGCGTGGCGATGTCGGATCCGACCGCAAGGGAGCGCCGGCGTTCGATCTCGGCATCGGCCACGGAGGCGCCCTGGGCGGTCAGGGTGTCGATGGCACCCAGGTGCAGCTGCCACACCTCGCGGATCAGCGGGAGGTCGCCACGGACCTCGTCGACGCGGGCGAAGTGCTCAGGCGACTCCACGATGAGCGCGATGGCACCGGAGTCCTCGAGGATCCACTGGATCTGAGAGGGCGAGCTGGTCTCGTAGATCGGCACCATCACGGCGCCGGCGTAGAACAGCGCGAAGTCGACGAGCGTCCATTCGTACGTCGTGCGCGCCAGGAATCCGACCTTCTCGCCGGGCTGGATGCCGGCGGCGACGAAGCCCTTCGCGAGGGCGGTCACGGCCGTCTGGAAGTCGGCGGCCGAGATGTCTCGCCACCCCTCTCCCTCCGGAACCGAGAACAGCGCACGATCCGGAGTGGCTTCGACGCGCTTCACCAGCAGGTCGGCGACGTTCGCGTCGGGATCGGCGGGGACGATCGCGGGGACTTCAAACTGGACCACGGCAGCTCCTTCGGTACCGGTCGGGCACGGACTTGCCTCCGAGTCTAGGGCATGGAACCCAGTCGCGCCTCAGGTGGAACTGGGTCGCGTGGATGGTCGGAGCAACGAGTCGACTCCACGGACGCCGGGCGCGGCGCTAGACTTCACCACGATGTTCTACTGGCTGATGAAGTACGTGGTGATCGGCCCCGTGGTCAAGGCGGTGTTCCGCCCCTGGATCGTCGGGCGCAACAACGTGCCCGCGAACGGTGCGGCGATCCTCGCGAGCAATCACCTCTCCTTCGCCGACTCCATCTTCCTTCCCCTGGTGATCGACCGGTCGATGTCCTTCCTCGCGAAGAGCGACTACTTCACGGGCCGCGGCCTCAAAGGCTGGGCCACGAAGTTCTTCATGAAGGCGACGGGACAGATCCCCATCGATCGATCGGGTGGCAAGGCTTCCGAGGCCTCGCTGAACACCGGACTCCAGGTGCTCGGCGGAGGCGACCTGCTCGGCATCTACCCCGAGGGCACCAGAAGCCCCGACGGAAAGCTGTATCGGGGTCGGACCGGCATCGCCAGGATGGCGCTCGAGGCGAAGGTCCCGGTGGTGCCGGTGATCATGGTCGACACCGATACGGCGATGCCGATCGGCAGGAGGCTGCCCCGCATCGTGCGCGTCGGAATCGTGATCGGGGAGCCCCTCGACTTCTCGCGCTACGCGGGCATGGAGAACGATCGCTACATCCTGCGTTCGGTCACCGACGAGATCATGGTGGCCCTGCAGCGGCTCGGCGAGCAGAAGTACGAAGACGTCTACGCGTCGACGGTCAAGGACCGGCTCCCCACGCGCGTCACATAGGCCTCACGCGGATCTGGGTGGTACCCGCGACCACTAGGCTGGAACGCATGCTCCCGCACCACATCGAAGCCCTTGATGCATGGCGCTCGCTTCCCATCAAGCAGCAGCCGCAGTGGCCCGACGCGGACCGCGTCGCCGACGTCTCCCAGCAGATCGCGACCCTTCCGCCCCTGGTCTTCGCCGGCGAGGTCGACAACCTGCGTGACAGGCTCGCCCGTGCGGCGTCCGGCCAGGCGTTCCTCCTCCAGGGTGGTGACTGCGCCGAGACCTTCGCCGGGGCGACCGCCGAACAGATCCGCAACCGCATCAAGACGGTGCTGCAGATGGCTGTCGTGCTCACGTACGGCGCCTCGATGCCCATCGTCAAGATGGGCCGCATGGCGGGTCAGTTCGCGAAACCGCGCTCTAGCGACTCCGAGACCCGCGGTGACGTCACTCTGCCCGCCTACCGCGGTGACATCGTGAACGGGTACGACTTCACCGAGGGGTCCCGCACCGCCGACCCCGGTCGCTTGCTCCAGGGCTACCACACGGCGGCGTCGACCCTCAACCTGATCCGCGCGTTCACCCAGGGTGGTTTCGCCGATCTCCGCGAGGTGCACTCGTGGAACAAGGGCTTCGCGCAGAACCCTGCCAACCAGCGCTACGAGCGCATGGCCGCGGAGATCGACCGCGCGATCAAGTTCATGGAGGCTGCAGGAGCGGACTTCGATGAGCTCAAGCGCGTCGAGTTCTTCACGGGGCACGAGGGTCTGCTGATGGACTACGAGCGCCCGATGACGCGCATCGACTCGCGCACGGACACGCCGTACAACACCTCTGCGCACTTCCTGTGGATCGGAGAGCGCACGCGCGAGCTCGATGGCGCACACGTCGACTACTTCTCCAAGATCCGCAACCCCATCGGCGTGAAGCTCGGACCGACCACGTCGCCCGACACCGCGCTCGCGCTGATCGACAAGCTCGATCCCGAACGCGAGCCCGGACGCCTGACGTTCATCACCCGCATGGGTGCGGGCAAGATCCGTGACGCACTGCCGCCGTTGCTCGAGGCGGTCCGCGATTCCGGCGCGCAGCCGCTGTGGGTCACCGACCCGATGCACGGCAACGGCATCACCACGCCGACCGGCTACAAGACCCGTCGCTTCGACGACGTCGTCGATGAGGTGCGGGGCTTCTTCGAAGCGCACCGCGCGGTCGGCACCTTCCCCGGCGGAATCCACGTCGAGCTCACCGGTGACGACGTCACCGAGTGCCTCGGTGGGTCGGAGCAGATCGACGAGGCCGCGCTGGCCACGCGCTACGAGAGCCTGTGCGACCCGCGACTGAACCACATGCAGTCGCTGGAGCTCGCCTTCCTGGTGGCCGAGGAGCTCGAGAAGCGCTGAGACAGAAGCGCTGAGACACCGTCGAAGAAGGCCGCCCCCCGGAACACGGGGAGGCGGCCTTCTCTTTGCTCATGACGTCTCGCGGTCGTTCCCCGACGGAGCGCTCAACCGCTGAGCTGAATCGAGAGGTTCACGGTGCCTCCACGGGGGAGCGACTTGTCCGGGCCGGGATCCTGCCCCGTGACCTTGGCCATCTCCGCGAAGCCCGGCAGATCGCCCCAGGCGGCATAGGTCGACTTGAACCCCTTGTCGGAGAGGATCTTCTTGGCTTCGTTCAAGGTCTTGCCCGAGACATCCGGCACGGGGAACAGCTCCGGGCCTTTGGAGACGATGAGCTGCACGCTGTCGCCCGGCCGCCAATTGCCTTCTTCCGCACGATCGGCCACTCCGATGACCACATCCTTGGCGACGCTGTCGCTGAAGGTGTACTGCGGGTCCGCGGTCACGGTGAGGCCCTTGTCCGTGAGCGTGGAGGTGGCCTCGCCGACCGACATACCCGCGACGTCGGGGAAGTCGCCGGCGGAGACGTAGAGCTCCACCGTGTCGTCCTCGAAGACCTCGCAGCCGTCCCCGCAGATGTAGGCGTCCCCGCCGGCCCGCGGTGTGACGTACGCGTTGATGACGATGCCGGCGTCGGCATCGGAGAAGAGCAGGAGAGATTTGTCCGTGACGTTGACCTTGAGACCGGTGAGGTAGTCGCGCGCATCCTGCTCGGCGCGGCCGTTCAACGGGTCGAGCGTGTGCGTCGCCGGCCCCGCGGAGACGATCACCGTGACCGAGGCGCCCTTGTCGAGTCGCGCCCCCTCTTCCGGATCGGTCTCGATGACGGTCCCCGCGGGGATGTCGATCGAGAATTCGTCCTTCTGCGACGGCACGAATCCGGCATCCGTGAGCGTCGCCGCGGCGGCGTCGTATGTGCCTCCGGCGACCGCGGGCACGGCGATGAGAGAGCCGGGTCCGGAACCGAACCACCAGCCGACCCCGCCGGCGAGCACCGCCAGCAGCAGCACGAGAGTGAGGAGGAACGCCCCGCGCGCGCGGCGTTTGGACGCTCGTCGTCGCAGGAGGGTCGCGTTGTCGAGGGCGGCGGGTGCCGGAGCCGTGGGGTCGGCGATGACCATCGTTCCCGGCATCACCTTGGTGAGGTCACCCGAGTCGCCTTGGCTGTGCTGCGGCGCGGTGGCTCTGGCCGCAGTCGGGGCGATGCCGAGGTCTCGTTCGATCTCCCGCAGGCGCTCGAGCATCTGCTGCGCGTCGTCGGGTCGGTCGTCCGGCGACTTCTCCGTTGCCCAGAGCACGAGCTCGTCGAGCTGCTCCGGCACGGCGGGGTTGCGCACGCTCGGTCGGGGCACCGATTCCGTGGCGTGCTGGAAAGCGATCTGCATGGGCTGCTCGCCCTTGTAGGGCTGCTCACCCACGAGCATCTCGTACAGCATGATGCCGAGGGCGTAGATGTCGCTGCGGGCGTCGGCGGTTCCGCGCGTGACGAGTTCGGGGGCGAGGTAGGCGATCGTCCCGAGCAGCTGCTGTCCGGTCGCGGTGTTCGCGGTGGTCGCTCGCGCGAGCCCGAAGTCGCCGATCTTGATGCGACCGTCTTCGGCGAGGAGGACGTTCTCGGGCTTCACGTCGCGGTGCACGATCCCGGCACGATGCGCGGCCGAGAGACCGGCCAGGATCGCATCCATGATGGTGATGGTCTGCGGGATCGTGAGGCGCTTCTGCTCGCGGAGGAGCTCGCGCAGCGTGATGCCGGGCAGATACTCCATCACGAGGTAGGCGAGCTCGCCGTCCTGGCCCTGGTCGAACACGTTCACGACGTGGGGGTCCGCCAGCCGGGCAGCGGCTCTGGCCTCCTGGATGAACCGGCTCTGGAAGGCGGAGTCGTCGCTGAGGTGCGCGTGCATCACCTTGAGGGCGATGCGCCGCTCCAGGCGGAGGTCGGTTGCGACGTACACGGTCGCCATCCCGCCGCGGGCGATGCGGGCACGCACCCGGTAGCGGCCGTCGACAAGCCGCCCGATGAGGGGGTCGGCCTGCTGATTGGTCGTCACGTCAGAATTCTATGGAGAACTGCCTGAAAGACAGGGGAGCGGCTCACCCCTCGGGCCTTCGGGTTTTCCCGGATGTCGTCAGCCGTGCAGAGCGAGCCAGGCATAGGCTTGCGTTTCCCACTGGCCGTACTTGTCCGGATAGGCGGAGATCTGCACCGCCTGGGCCGCCTCGGTGAAGGGCATGCCCTCCCAGCCCGGGATGTCCAGGAGCCCGCGCGTCACCTGCCCGTTGGGGTCGGCCTGCCCTCCGTAGAACACGCGTGTGCTCCGCTCGGCGTCCATGATCTGCGCGGGCGTTCCCCAGCCGGTGCTGGGGCGCTGCTGGAAGATGCCGAGCGAGTCACGGTCGCCCCAGTCGAGGTTGCGCAGCCCGGACTCGACCATCCCCGTCGCGAGGGCGATGGCGATCGCCCGGTCCGAGACGCCGAGCTCGCGACCGACGCGGATGATGAGCGCAGCGTTCGCAGCCTGTTCCGCGGTGAGCGTCGCCGTCTGCTGGCCGCCGGCCGAGGCGGAAGCGGTGGTGGGGGCGGGAGCCGCTACCGGCGTCGCCTGCAGAGAGAGTGTCTGGCCGGGATAGATGATCGACGAGGGGCCGAGGCCGTTCGCGGCGTACAGCGTCTGCGTCGTGGTGCCGTACTTCTGCGCGATGCCGAACAGCGTGTCTCCGGCCACGACGGTGTGCGTCGCGGCGGATGCGGGAGCGACTGCGGGGACAGCTGCCGGTGTCGGCGCGGCTGCCGGTGCTGCGGTGCCGGCGACGACGAGACTCTGGCCCGGAAGGATGATCGAAGCGCGCGTGAGGCCGTTCGCCGACAGGACGGCGTCGACGGTGGTGCCGTATCGCTGCGCGATGGCGTAGACGGTGTCGCCGGCGACGACCTGATGCGTGGCCGAGGCCGGGGGCGCCGGCGCGGCGGTGGGCGTGGCTGCGGGTGTCGCTGCCGGGGCCGCAGGCAGCAGCGTCAGGGTCTGACCAGGGTAGATCACGGAACGCCAGGAGAGGCCGTTCCAGGTCAGGACATCGACCGCTCGAAGACCGAAGCGCGTGGCGATGGCGGAGACGGTGTCGCCGGGGCGGACGACGTAGCTGGGTGGAGCGGCCTCGGTGGGCACCGCGCGCGCGGGGAGAAGACGTGGACGCTCGACGGCGGCAGCATCCGACGGAGAAGCCGCGTGGGCCGGTGCCGCCGTGAGCGTGGTCGCCAGGGCTCCGAGCACCGCCGCAGGCACTCCGATAGGCAGGTATCGCGTTCGACGCGTGGCGGTCTTGACTGTCAAGGCTTGCCCCCTTTTCGAGTTTTTCACGCTGACACGGATGTAAACAGAAGTCAACAGAAGTGACGCAAGTGACGGATGTGACTGATGGGTCGATATGCGTCGGCCAGGCGGAGGTGAGATAGTGGGCAACGTGTCTGAGAACGTTGCTGGAACCCCTGCCGCTGCCGATGTCGAGTGGTTGACGATGCCCGACCTCGTCGAGGTGCTCGACGAGCCCCTCGGCCGAGTGCGTCGTCTGATCGATGAGCACTACCTCGTGGGGTCGCGTCGCAACGGGACGTTCGCCGTGCCCTCGGTGTTCATCGTCGACGGCCACCCGCTGAGTTCTCTGCGCGGAACAGTTATCGTCCTGCAGGACGCCGGTTTCACCGACGACGAGCTGATCGACTGGCTGCTCGCGGAAGAGGAGAGCCTGGGGCGCTCGCCGATCGCCGCCCTGCTGGCCGGGCACAAGAGCTCGGTCCGGCGTCTCGCGCGCACTCTCGCCTGACGAAGCCCGTCAGGACGCGCGCACGGTGGCCGCGCGTGCGAGATCACGCAACTCGCCGACGGCGGCGTTGTCGAGCCGGGCGCCTGAGAGCGCACGGTCGGCCTCGAGGGCATAGTCGGCGATCATCGCCTCGACCTGGTCCAGCGCGCCCGAAGCAGTGATCGTGGCTTGCAGGGACGACACCTGCGGCGATGTCAGAGCGGGGTCGCCGAGCATCTCGTCCAGGAGATTCCGTGCGGAGGCGTCGAGAGCCTGTCGGGTGAGGGCGATCAACACCGTGCGCTTGCCCTCCCGAAGGTCGTCGCCCGCCGGCTTGCCGGTGACGGATGCGTCGCCGAACACGCCGAGCACGTCGTCGCGGAGCTGGAATGCCAGGCCGATCGGATGGCCGAAGCGCCGCAGTGCGGCGACCTGGTCCTCGTGGGCTCCGCCGAAAGCGCCACCCAGGACGAGCGGCTGCTCGATGCTGTATCTGGCGGACTTGAGGGATGCCACGCGCAGCGCCCTCTCGGCGTGGAGACTTCCGTCGTTCACGCTCCAGGCCGATTCCTCTGCGATGTCCAGGAACTGGCCGGTGGTCACATCCCTTCGCATCCGCGCATACTCGGCGCGCACGGCTCGCGCATGCGGCTGGCCCTCGAGTGCGGATTCCAAAAGGTCATCGCTCCATGCGACGAGCAGGTCGCCGAGGAGGATCGCGGATGCCCTGCCGAACTGCTCTGCATCTCCGGACCACCCGGCCGCGCGATGAGACGTCTCGAGCGCACGATGTGCGGCGGGGCGACCACGGCGGGTATCGGAGTTGTCGATCAGATCGTCGTGGACGAGCGCGGCCGACTGGAAGATCTCCAGCGCGGTGCACATGTCCCACAGCGCATCGGTCTCCGCCGCATCGCGGTCATCGAACTTCGCGACGGCACGCCACCCCGCATGGCAGAAGCGGGCTCGAAGGCGCTTGCCGCCGTCGAGCGTGCCGGCGGCGGCGTCCAGGAATGCTGCCGCGTCAGGGCCGTAGTCCGAGGCTTCCTCACGCATCCGCGCGAGGAAGCGTGCGAGGTGCGTGGCGACGGCGTCGGGGACGGGGGAGGATGACGGCACGACTCCCAGCATACGTAAAGCAAGGGGACGTCGAACTGCTAGCCCCGGACGCCTCGGCGCGCGTAGAATGGGAGGCACGATACCCGAGGGGGACGAAATGCCACTCTCCGAACAGGAGCAGCGTCTGCTCGACGAGATGGAACGCCATCTCCTCCACAACGATGCCGACGTCGTGACCGCGCCGTCCGGCGATCGAGCATTGAGCTACCGAAATCTCGTCTACGGAGCACTCCTCCTGCTCGCCGGTGTCGGCGGTCTGGTCGCCGGAGTCATTCTCGGTGGCGTCTGGGGCATCGTCGTCGGTGTCGTCGGATTCGCCGCGATGCTCGCCGGTGTCATGGTCGCCGTCACGCCAGTGCGACGCACCACCGCGACCACGCCCCGTGAGCGTTCCGCCCCGAAGCGGCAGGAATCGGCCTCCTTCATGGATCGGATGAACGATCGATGGGATCGCCGCCAGGACGGTCACTGACCTCCCCACACACTTCACGACAGAAGCCCGGATGCTGAGCATCCGGGCTTCTGTCGTTTGACCGCGTTCGCCGCCGGCCGGCTCGCCGCGTCCGTCCCCCACTCGCCCTCCACTCACCCTCCACCTTCCTCCACCCCGGAATTCCGGGGTTGTTCGGCGTACTTGTCGGCATAGACCCTGATTTCCGAAGGATTGGTCGTAGGTATGTGGAGGAAAGTGGAGTAAAGTGGGGCGCACCTCGAGTTGGCCGGACGCAGAGGGGGTGGTGGCCGATGTTGCTGGGTACGCACTCACCGAAGCTGGACGACAAAGGACGGGTCATCCTTCCTGCGAAGTTCCGCGAAGACCTCGGCGGCGGCATCGTCGTCACCCGAGGCCAGGAACGGTGCCTCTACGTGTTCAGCACGGCCGAGTTCGAGGCGATGCACGAGCGGATCCGTCAGGCGCCGCTCGCGAACAAACAGGCGCGTGACTTCATGCGACTGTTCCTCTCCGGAGCCAGCGCGGAGATGCCAGACAGCCAGAACCGCATCACCATCCCGGCGCACCTGCGTCAGTACGCAGGTCTGCAGAAGGAACTCATCGTCACCGGAGTCGGCGCCCACGCCGAGATCTGGGATGCCGAGAGCTGGAACGCCTACCTCGCCGCCGGCGAGGAGACCTACTCCGACCTCGAGCAGGAGGTGATTCCGGGACTCTTCTGACCACGGCTGTGATGCCCCGCCGCTCCCGCCCCGACACACTTCCCCGGTGCCGGGTCGAGAAGCGGAGGGGGATCAGAGCCGAAGGTCACCCCGAGAAAGATCATGAACCTCCGAGACATCCACACCCCCGTACTGCTCGACCGCTGCGTCGAGCTGCTCGCTCCCGCCCTCCAGGCCGACGGAGCGGTGCTCGTCGATGCCACCCTCGGCATGGGTGGTCACTCCGAGGCGCTGCTCGAACGCTTCCCGAACATCCGTCTGGTCGGACTCGACCGCGACACCGATGCGCTGCGCATCGCGGGGGAGCGGCTCGCCCGCTTCACGGACCGCGTCACGCTCGTGCACACGGTGTACGACGAGATCGGACTGCACGCCCAGGGCGCGGCCGGCATCCTCTTCGATCTCGGCGTCTCGTCTCTGCAGTTGGACGAAGCCGACCGCGGCTTCGCCTATTCGAAGGATGCCCCGCTGGACATGCGGATGGATCAGACCAAGGGCGTCACGGCCGCAGAGGTCATCGCGACCTACAGCGAAGGCAATCTCCGCCGCATCTTCGAGCGCTACGGCGAGGAGAAACTCGCCGGTCGGTATGCACGGTTCATCATCGACGCGCGGCAGAAGCAGCCGATCACGCGGTCGGGTGAACTCGTCGAGATCCTGATCGCCGCCACACCCGCGGCTGCCCAGCGCGCGGGCCACCCGGCCAAGCGCGTGTTCCAGGCGCTGCGCATCGAGGTGAACACCGAGCTCAACGTGCTCGCCGACGCGATCCCGTCGGCGATGGACGCGCTCGCAGTCGGCGGGCGCATCGTCGTGATGTCTTACCAGTCGCTGGAAGATCGTCTCGTGAAGCAGGCGTTCGCTGCGGCCTCTGCCTCGACCGCTCCTGCCGGGCTCCCGGTCGAGCTCCCCGAACATGCTCCGCGTTTCCGCATCCTGACCAAAGGCGCCGAGCTGGCCGACGACGAAGAACGCGCGCGCAACCCGCGGGCGATCCCGGTGCGCCTGCGCGCCGCCGAGAAGCTGCGGGAGAGCGCATGAGCCTGAATGCCGTCGTCCGGAAGCCGGTGCAGCCGGTCGCCCCGGAGAGGACGCCCCAGCGGAAGCTGCAGCCCGTCACCCGCCCTGCAGTCCGCCGCAAGCCGAAGCTCGCCTACGCCCTCATCGCGCTCGGCGGAGCACTCGCGATCGGAGCCGCGCAGATCGGGCTGTCGCTCGCCATCACCCAGGACTCGTTCACTCTCGCGAGTCTCTCGTCACAGCAGCGCGAGCTCAACCTGAAGACGCACGCCCTCCAGGAAGAACTCACCGGCGTCAGCTCGCCCCAGGTGCTCGCCAGCAGCGCAGCCGGACTCGGGATGGTCGTCGCCGGATCGCCGTCGTATCTGCGTCTCAGCGACGGTGCCGTCTTCGGCACCGGTGCGGGGGCCGACTGGACATCGACCGTCAATCCCGCCGGTGTCGGGGCCGTGAGCAACTCCCTCATCGTGGAACCGCCGCCTCCTCCGGCGGAGACCGAGGAGGGGACGGCGACGGACCAGCCCACCCAGGACCTTCCGCCGTCGATCACCGACGGCCTCCCCAGCCCCACGACGCACTGACACCCACGAGCGACGGAGAGATCCCATGACGACACGAGCCACCCGCGGTCCGCGGCGACGCACCGTCGTCGCTCTCGCCGTCATCCTCTCGGTGCTGGTCGCGTTCGTGGTACGCCTGGTCGACATCCAGGTGGTCAGCGCTGATGAGCACGTCTCCGAGTCCCTCGAGCACCTCGGTGCGAGTTCGGCGATCCCGGGCCAGCGCGGGTCGATCGTCGACTCCGGCGGCACGGTGCTCGCTTCCAGTGTGATGGTCTACGACGCGCAGCTCAGCCCGCAGGTCATCATGCTCGTCGAGGAGAAGAAGCCGAAGCTGCCGTGGGCCGAGGCCTCCGACAAGATCGCCGCCATCACCGGCCAGACCGGCGACGAGGTGCGGGCTCTGGTCTCGAACGCCCTCGCCGAGAACCCCGACAGCCAGTACGCGCCTCTCAAGAAGGGCTTGAACACGGAGCAGTACATGGCTCTGCGGGATCTCGGAGTCGGTTCGTACCTGTCGCTGAAGGCGCGAGAGACACGCGTATACCCGAACGGCGCGGTCGCCGGAAACATCCTCGGCTTCCTCGACAACTCTGGTGAGGCGCAGGCCGGTGTGGAGAAGCTCGACGACTCCTGCCTGGCGCCCATCGACGGCGAGGAGACCTACCGCAAGGGCAAGGACGGCGTCGTGATCCCCGGCAGCGAGCGTACGGTCGATGCCGTGAACGGCGGATCCGTGCAGCTGACCATCAACAGCGACCTCAACTGGTACCTGCAGCAGATGATCGCCGAAGAGGCACAGGCGCAGGGCGCCAAGGGCGGGACAGTCACGGTCGTCGAGGTCAAGACGGGCAAGATCCGCGCCGCGGCCGAGTGGCCCGCGCTGGACCCGAACGATCTCGATGCGTCGACACCGGCGACCAGGGCCAGTCAGATCTTCCACCACGACTTCGAGCCCGGATCGACGTTCAAGGCCGTCACCGCGGCTGCCGCCATCGAAGGAGCGGGCCTGACCCCGCTCAGCACGGTGAGCGCGGCCTCTCGGGAGAAGTTCCCGAACGGCGCCGTCGTGAACGACGCGTTCACCCACCCGGCGTACAACTACACGCTCGCCGGGGGCCTCATCGACTCGTCGAACGTCGCCCTGTCGAAGTTCGGCACCATGGTGAGCCCCGATGTGCGCTACGACTACCTGCAGCGCTTCGGGGTGGGGGACAAGACGCTCGACTTCCCCTCGGAGGTCGGAGGGATCCTGCACCCGGTCAGCGACTGGGACAACCAGTCGCTCTACACGACGACGTTCGGGCAGTACTTCACCGTGACGGCCGCCCAGCTCGCCGGTGCCTACCAGGCGATCGCGAACGGCGGCGAGAAGATCGACCTCTCGCTCGTCGAGTCGTGCACCGCCGCGGACGGCACCGTGACCGCGCCAGCCGACCCGAAGCGCGAGCAGATCATCAAGGAGCAGACCGCAGCGGAGCTGACACGCATGCTGGAGAACGTCGCAGTACAGGGCGGCAACGCCGAGCGCATCCAGGTCCCCGGCTACCGCGTGACCAGCAAGACGGGTACGGCGCAGGTGTCGGACGGCAACGGCGGCTACAAGGCCGGGGTCTACTACACCAGCATGGTGGGCTTCGCGCCGGTCGACGATCCGCAGTACGTCGTCGTGGTCACCCTCGACGAGCCGACTAAGGTTGTATCGTCCGCGGCCACCGCATCCGCCTTCCAGAAGGCGATGACGCAGGTGATGAAAACGTATCGCGTGATGCCGTCCTCTGTCCCGATGGACGAGCTCCTCCCCAAGTTCGGATAGTCGGCGAGAGCCGCGCATGGAGATGACATGATCGCCCTGACGCTCGCTGAGATCGCCGCCGCAGTCGGCGGTGATCTGCGCGTGGCCGGTGAAGACACGGCCGAGACCGTGGTCGACGGAATCGTCGACACCGATTCGCGCACGATGGGGCCTGGATCGATCTTCGTGGCCAAGCCCGGAGCCGAGACCGATGGACACCGCTTCGTCGGGTCGGCTGTCGCCGCGGGAGCGGCCCTGGCGATCGTCGAGCACCCGGTGGACGTCGCCGTGAGCCAGATCGTGGTTCCGGACGCTGTCGCCGCCCTCGGTGCACTCGCGAGGGAGGTCGTCGCGCGTGTCCGTGCCGACGGCGCGCTCCGGATCGTCGGCATCACCGGGTCGAACGGCAAGACCACCACCAAGAACTTCCTCGCGCGCATCCTCGAGGGGGAAGGCGAGACCGTCGCTCCCGTGAAGTCGTTCAACAACGAGGTCGGCGCCCCCGTCACCATGCTCCGGGTGACGGAGAGCACCCGCTTCCTCGTGAGCGAGTTCGGTGCCGCGGCTCCGGGGAGCATCGCGCACCTCGCAGGACTCGTCGAGCCGGACGTCGCCGTCGTGCTGATGGTCGGCATGGCGCACGCCGGCGGATTCGGCGGCATCGAGGAGACGGCGAAGGCGAAGGCCGAGCTCGTCGCCGCCGCCCGCGTGCCCGGGACCGCCGTGCTCAACGTCGACGACCCGCGTGTCGCGGCCATGCGCGAACTCGCGGACGCTCGCGGACTCCGCACCGTCGGCTTCGGTCAGGGGCCCGCAGCGGACGTGCGCGCGCATGAGATCGAGGTATCCGCTTCCGGCACGTCCTGCGTCATCGAGGTCGACGCCGAACGGATTCCCCTGCGGCTGCGCGTGCTCGGGGCGCACCACATCTCCAACGCTCTGGCGGCCATCGCCGCAGCACGCGTGCTCGGGGTCTCGGCGGCCGACGCCGTGGCCCGGTTGGAGACGGTCGAGATCGCCGAACGCTGGCGCATGCAGCCCCTGGGCAGCGATCGGGTGCGGATCATCAACGACGCCTACAACGCCAGCCCGGATTCCATGGCTGCGGCCCTGCGCACGCTCGCACAGATCACCGGTCCCGACGAGCGCACCGTCGCGGTCCTCGGAGCCATGAGCGAACTCGGTGAGAGCGCGGGGGAGGAGCACGACAGGATCGGGCTGCTCGCCGTGCGTCTGAACATCCAGCGGATCGTCGTCGTCGGCCCCGAGGCGAGGCGCCTCTACCTCGCCGCGGTCGGGGAGGGCTCCTGGGACAGCGAGGCAGTCCATCTGCCCGACCAGGACGCCGCGTTCGAGTATCTCCGCACCGAGCTCCGCGACGGCGACCGCGTGCTCGTGAAGTCATCCAATTCCGTGGGCCTCCGGCATCTCGGCGATCGTCTGGGAGAATTGTTCTCGTGAGGTCTCTCATCATGTCGGCGGCGATCTCGCTCGCCTTCACCCTGTTCCTGACCCCCGTCTTCCTGCGGCTCTTCCGGAAGTGGGGCTGGGGGCAGGTCATCCGTACCCCGGAGTCCGTCCACAACCCGAGTCACGAGGCCAAGCGCGGCACCCCCACGATGGGCGGCGTCATCTTCATCGTCGGCTCGATGGTCGGTTACTTCACCGGTGTGCTGGTGAGCGGTGAAGTCCCCGCACTCTCCGCGCTGCTGGTGATCTGGCTGATGGTCGGATTCGGCGCCGTCGGATTCATCGACGACTACATGAAGGTGCGCAGCCAGCGCAGCCTCGGGCTCTCGGGCTGGCGGAAGGTGATCGGCCAGCTGCTGGTCATCATCCCCTTCGGCATCGTCGCGCTGAACTTCCCGAACAAGTGGGGCCAGACACCGGCGAGCTCCGCGATCTCGCTGTTCCGCGACATCACCTGGCTCAACCTGTTCGCCTTCGGCGTGGTGCTCGGATGGATCCTCTATCTCGTCTGGATCTCGATCATCGGGGTCGCGACCTCGAACAGTGTGAACCTCACGGACGGACTCGACGGGCTCGCTGCCGGAGCCGGCGTCATCGTCGTCGGCGCCTACAGCGTGATCGCGTTCTGGCAGTTCAAGCAGCCGTGCATCGGCGGCGATCCCGATGCCCTCGGCGGCTGCTACGAAGTGCGCGACCCGTTCAACCTCGCCATCATCGCGGCGTCGTTCGCGGCGAGCCTCATCGGATTCCTCTGGTGGAACGCGCCCAAGGCGAAGGTCTTCATGGGGGACGTCGGGTCGATGGCGATCGGCGGCGTCATCACCGCGATGGCGATCCTGACCCGCACCGAGCTCCTCCTGCTCGTGATCGCCGGCGTCTTCGTGCTTTCGTCGGGTTCGGTCATCCTGCAGCGCGCGTACTTCAAGATCACTCGTGGCAAGCGGCTGTTCCTCATGAGCCCGTTCCACCACCATCTCGAGATGCGCGGGTGGTCCGAGGTCACGATCGTGGTGCGCATGTGGATCATCGCCGGGCTGCTCGCCGTCTCGGCGGTCGGACTCTTCTACGTCGAATGGCTCACTCGTGTCGACTGATCGTCTCGCCGGACTGACGAGCTGGAACGCCGACTGGAGCGGTCTACGGGTCGCCGTGCTCGGCCTCTCGATGACAGGATTCTCGGTGGCGGACACGCTCGCCGAACTGGGCGCCGACGTTCTCGTGCTGAGCGAGTCGGCTGAGGATGAGTACGAGCGACTGCTCCCGGTGATCGGCGCCCGACTCGAATTGGGCCCGCTCGCCGAGGTTCCGCCCGTGCTCGTCGAGTTCGACCCCGAGGTGGTCATCGCCTCGCCGGGATTCTCGCCGTCGCATCCACTCATCCGGTGGGCGCAGGAATCCGCTGTCACGATCTGGGGTGACGTCGAGCTCGCCTGGCGCGTGCGCGACAAGGTCGTCCGTGCCGACGGCACGCCGGCGGACTGGGTGCTCATCACCGGGACGAACGGCAAGACGACGACCACCCAGTTGACCGCCACGCTGCTCGTGGAAGGCGGACTGCGGGCGGCCCCCTGCGGGAACATCGGCGTGCCGGTGCTCGACGCCGTACGCGACCCCGCGGGGTTCGATGTCCTCGTGGTCGAGCTCTCCAGCCATCAGCTCTGGTATCTGGGACAGTCGAGGCCCGAAGGGGAGCTGTTCCCCTACGCCTCCGTGTGCCTGAACCTCGCCGACGATCACCTCGTCTGGCATGGGAGCGCGGACGCCTACCGGGACGCGAAGGCCGTCGTATACCGGAACACCTGGATCGCGTGCGTCTACAACAAGGCGGACGAGGCCACGCGTCGCATGGTGGAAGAGGCGGAGGTGGTCGAGGGAGCCCGTGCGATCGGCTTCGATCTCGGCATCCCCGGCCCGAGCGATCTCGGCGTGGTCGAGGGACTGCTCGTCGACAGGGCCTTCCTCGACGATCGCTCGCGCAGCGCCCTCGAGCTGACGACGGTCGCCGATCTCGATGCGGCGGGTCTCGCCGCTCCTCACATCGTGCAGAACATCCTCGCCGCGAGTGCCCTGGCACGCTCGCTCGGCGTCGAGCCGGAGGCCATCCACACGGCCCTGCAGTCCTTCCGCCTCGATCCGCACCGCATCCAGGTGATCGCCCGGCATCGCGGCATCACCTGGGTCGACGACTCCAAGGCGACGAACCCGCACGCCGCGGCGTCGTCGCTGCGCGCGTACCCCGGTGCCGTGTGGGTGCTCGGCGGGGATCTGAAGGGGGTCGACATCTCCGACCTGGTCGCCGAGGTCGGCACGACGGCGCGTGCAGCCGTCGTGATCGGGGTCGAACGCTCCGTGGTGGTCGCGGCATTCCGACGACACGCGCCCGGGGTGCCGGTGTTCGAGGTGGATGCTGGCGAGACTGGACAGGTCATGAACCGTGTCGTGGAGATCGCCGCGGGAATCGTCGACGACGAGGGCACAGTCCTGCTGGCCCCGGCGGCGGCATCCTTCGATCAGTTCTCCGGTTACGCGGAACGAGGCCATCGCTTCGCCGAGGCGGTGCGGGACTGGATCGACCGGGGGAGCGCCGATGACACAGGTATCCCGCCCTCCGCGCTCTGAGTCCGGCGGTCTCGCGGCCAGGGTCTCGCTCGGTCGCCGGTTCACCCCGGTGTCGACCGAATTCCTGCTCATCGCCTCGACCGCGCTGCTCCTCACCCTCTTCGGTCTCGTCATGGTGCTGTCTGCGACCAGCGCGACAGCCGTCTCCAAGGGGGTCAACCCGATGGATGGCGTGCTGCGCCAGGGCGTGTTCGCGCTGCTCGGCATCCCGCTGATGTTCCTGATCAGCCGTCTGCCGGTGGACTTCCTGAAGAGGATGGCGTGGCCCGCACTGTTCGGGGCCGTGGCGCTGCAGATGCTCGTGTTCACTCCGCTGGGTATCGAGGACGGCGGTAACCGGAACTGGGTCAAGATCGCGGGCTTCACCCTGCAGCCTTCCGAGTTCCTCAAACTGGCCCTCGCGCTCTGGATCGCTGCGGTGCTGCTGCGCAAGCGCACGATGCTCGGCACCTGGCATCATGTGTTCATCCCCGTGATCCCGGTCGGTGCACTCGCGATCGGCACCGTGCTCGCGGGCAAGGACCTCGGTACCGCGATGGTGCTGGTGCTCATCCTCCTCGGGTGCCTCTTCTTCTCGGGCGTCAAGCTCCGGCTGTTCATCATCCCGCTGATCCTCGGCGTCATCGCGGTGCTCGCCTACGCGCTGTCGAGCGAGGACCGCATGCGGCGCATCACCGCGACCTGCGACAACATGGCGCTCTACTACACGGACTGCTACCAGTCGATCCACGGGATCTGGGGTATGGCCACCGGAGGCATCTTCGGCCTCGGCCTCGGCAACTCCCAGGAGAAGTACGGGTGGCTTCCCGCCGCGGGCAATGACTTCATCTTCGCGATCGTCGGCGAGGAGCTCGGCCTGATCGGCTGCATCGTCGTGCTCGCCCTGTTCACGTTCTTCACGATCGGCGCCTTCCACATCATCCGCAAGACACCGGATCCGTTCATCCGCGTGGCAGCCGGCGGCATCACCGTGTGGATCGTCGGCCAGGCCGTCATGAACGTCGGCGTCGTGATCGGCGTCTTCCCGGTGATGGGCGTCCCTCTTCCGTTCATGTCCCAGGGCGGCACGGCCCTGCTCGCGGTGCTCATCGCCTGTGGCGTGCTGCTGGCGTTCGCACGGACGATCCCTGTGACCGAGAAGCAGTCAGCCGAGCGGGGTAGGGTCACCAGGTGACTTCGTATCTCCTCGCCGGCGGTGGCACCGCCGGTCATGTCAACCCCCTGCTCGCCGTCGCGGACGGTCTCCGCGCACGTGATGCCGAAGCCTCCGTGCTCGTGCTCGGCACGGCCGAGGGACTGGAGTCCCGTCTCGTCCCCGCGCGCGGCTACGAACTGCTGATCGTCGACAAGGTGCCCTTCCCGCGGCGGCCGAACAGACAGGCCCTGTCGTTCCCGGGGCGGTTCCGTCGGGCCATCGCCCAGGTGCGCGACCACATCCGTCGGCGCGGCATCGACGTGGTGGTGGGCTTCGGCGGATACGCGTCTGCGCCGGCATACGTCGCCGCGCGCCGTGAGGGCGTGCCGTTCGTGGTGCACGAGGCCAACGCGAAGCCAGGGCTGGCGAACGTGCTCGGGGCACGCCGTGCGGCCGCGGTGGGGGTTGCCTTCGAGGGCACTCCGCTCCGTGGTGGCGAGGTCGTCGGAATGCCCCTGCGGCGGGAGGTGATCGCCCTCGACCGCGCGGCTTCGCGCGCGGAGGCGGCGGAGTACTTCGGCCTCGACGCCGACCGCCCCGTCCTTCTCGTGTTCGGCGGCTCGCTGGGAGCGCAGCGGCTCAACCAGGCGCTCGCGGACTCGTGGCGCGACATCCTGGGCACCGGTTGGCAGCTGCTGCACGTGACGGGTGAGCGCAGCGACCTCGCCGATCCGGGCGTCGACGGCTACGCGCTGCACCGCTACGTCGACCGCATGGATCTCGCGTTCGCTCTGGCCGATCTGATCGTCTCCCGTTCCGGGGCGGCGACCGTGAGCGAGATCAGTGCTCTGGGGATCCCCGCGCTGTATGTCCCGTATTCCGTGGGCAACGGCGAGCAGCGTCTGAACGCCGCCTCGGCCGTCGCTGCAGGGGCCGCAGAGCTGCTCGACGATGCGTCCTTCGACGGTGACGCGGTGCGGCGCATCGTCGTCCCTCTGCTCGGAGACGGAGAGCGCATCGCACGGATGGCCGCCGCTGCAGAGACCGCCGGAACCCGCGCCGGAACCGAGAACGTCATCACCCTCATCGACCGCGCACTCGTCGCCGTCTGACGCGGTCGACGAGACCGAAGAAAAGTAGACTGAAGCGGAAATGATCAGACCCGACCTCTCCCTCCCCATTCCCGAGACGATCACCTCCGCGCACTTCATCGGCATCGGCGGTTCCGGTATGAGCGGTCTCGCGAAGATGTTCCTCGACGCCGGCATCCGCGTCTCCGGTAGCGACCGCGCGGACAGCGACAATCTGCGCGCGCTGGCGGCCGCCGGCGCGACGGTGCACGTGGGTCACGACGCCGCTCACCTCGGTGACGCCGACACCGTCGTGCACACCGGAGCGATCTGGCCGGAGAATCCCGAGTTCGTGACCGCGAAGGCCCGTGGACTCCACGTGATCCACCGGTCGCAGGCCCTGCACTGGCTGATCGGCACACGCCGTCTCGTCTCCGTCGCCGGCGCCCATGGAAAGACGACGTCGACGGGCATGATCGTGACCGCCCTGCGTGAGCTCGGCGCGGATCCGCACTTCGTCAACGGCGGCGTGATCGAGCAGCTCGGCACATCCAGCGCGACTGGATCGGGAGAGCTGTTCGTCATCGAAGCCGACGAGTCCGATGGCACGTTCCTGCTGTACGACACCGCTGTCGCATTGATCACCAACGTCGATCCCGACCACCTCGATCACTACGGCTCGGATGAGGCCTTCCACCAGGCATTCGTGCAGTTCGCGGACGCCGCGACGGAGGCGGTCGTGATCTCCAGCGACGACGCGGGTGCGCTGCGGGTCGGTGCCGGTCTCTCTCACCCGAACGTGCTGACGTTCGGTCAGGCCGAAGGAGCGGATGTACGCGTCACCGACATCGTCGCCGCGGGTCCGGTCGCCGCCACGCTGACGCACGGTGAGGAACAGGCGCGTATGCAGCTCGCCGTTCCCGGTGTGCACAACGCGATCAATGCGGCGGGGGCCGTGACGGTGTTGCGTGCGCTCGGCTACTCGCTCGCGGAGGCCGTTCGCGCCGTCGAAGGCTTCGCGGGAACCGTGCGTCGACTGGAGCAGCACGGTGTCGAGCGCGGCGTGACCGTGTACGACGACTATTCGCACCACCCCACGGAGGTGCGGGCTGCACTCGAGGCGATGCGCAGCATCGCAGGAGCGGGACGGATCATCGCGATTCAGCAGCCCCACACCTACTCGCGCACGCAGCACATGTACCAGGAGTTCGCCGACGTCCTCGAGGAGTTCGCCGATCACACCGTGATGCTCGACGTGTACGGCGCCCGGGAGGACCCCGTGCCCGGTGTCACCGGCGAGTTGGTGAGCGGCGCGTTCGAGGACCCGTCGCACGTGCACTTCGTCGCGGATTGGCAGCAGGCCGCCGACTACACCGCAGCCGTCGCACGGGAAGGTGACTTCATCGTCACGCTCGGCTGCGGAAACGTCTACCAGATCATCCCGCAGGTCCTGGATTCGCTGCGTCGGACCGACGGGGCATAGCCGATGCGTCGGCCTGCACCGCTTCCGACGACCCCGGAGAGTCCGGGGGAGAAGGACGCCGCGCCGGGGGCGAAGCCCCGCAGGCGGCGACGCGATGCTGAAGCGGAGGTGGAGTTCTCGGCCTCCGATGACGTGACGCCCGATGACGTGACGAGCGAAGAGCACAGGGGTGAAGCGTCGACGGACGATCCGCAGCCGACGTCGACGAGGGACGTCTGGCGCGCAGCCCGCGCACGACGCAAGGCGCTTCGCGCCGAGATCCGTCGTTTCACGCAGCGCTCCAGACGGCGCAGGATCGTGTGGCTGAGCAGCATCGGCGCCGCACTCCTGCTCGTCGGGGGCAGTGTCGCCGCGGCCTACAGTCCGCTCTTCGCCGTTCAGAAGATCAGCGTCGCCGGGGCCACGACTCTCGACCCCGCAGCCATCGAGGCCGCGCTCGGCGACCAGCTCGGAACCCCGCTCGCGCTCGTCGACTCCAGCAAGGTGAAGGCCGCGTTGCTGGCCTTCCCCCTCATCGAGACCTATTCCCTCGAAGCACGTCCACCACATGACCTGACCGTGCGCATCGTGGAACGCACTCCGGTCGGCATCATCCGTTCGGACGCCGGGTACACGCTGGTCGATGCCGCCGGTGTCGCCCTCTCCACCACCTCGGATCAGCCTGCGGGGCAGCCGGTGATCGACGTCCCGGGCGGCGTCGACTCGGCGGCGTTCCGCAGCGCAGGTCTCGTGGTGCGCTCGCTCCCGGCCGACATCCGTGCGGCGCTGACGGGGATCAGCGCGCGCACCGCCGATGACGTGACTCTCACGCTCAACAGCGGGTTGAGTGTGGTCTGGGGGAGCGCGGAGGAGTCCGCGCTGAAGGCCGTCGTCCTCTCGAAGGCGATGGCCTCGAACCCCGAAGCCGCGTCGATCGACGTCACTTCCCCCGAAGTCGCCGTCGTCGGCTGATCCCTTTCGCGGGGAATGGGGCGACACGCCCGTGTCTTCGCGCGAACGCGGGCGGGCGGCGCTTACCTTCGATCAAAGAGAACGCAATACCGGGAAATACTTTACACCTCTACTTGAGGTTTAAGGTTCACCCACTTCCAGGCTCGAATAATCGGAGGCCGGCCATGAGCCAGAACCAGAACTACCTCGCCGTGATCAAGGTCGTCGGCGTCGGCGGTGGCGGCGTCAACGCCGTGAACCGCATGATCGATCTCGGCCTTCGCGGAGTCGAGTTCATCGCCGTGAACACCGACGCGCAGGCGCTGCTCATGAGCGACGCCGACGTCAAGCTCGACGTGGGTCGCGAACTCACCCGCGGCCTCGGTGCCGGCGCCGACCCCGAGGTGGGCCGACGTGCCGCAGAGGACCATGCCGAGGAGATCGAGCAGGCTCTGACCGGTGCGGACATGGTCTTCGTGACGGCCGGCGAGGGCGGTGGCACCGGAACCGGTGGCGCGCCCGTCGTGGCACGCATCGCGAAGTCCATCGGCGCCCTCACCATCGGTGTCGTGACGAAGCCGTTCTCCTTCGAGGGTCGCCGCCGCCAGAGCCAGGCCGAAGCCGGTGTCTCCAAGCTCAAGGAAGAGGTCGACACCCTCATCGTGGTGCCGAATGACCGCCTCCTCGAGATCAGCGACCGCGGCATCTCGATGATCGAGGCCTTCGCCACGGCCGACCAGGTGCTCCTCGCCGGTGTGCAGGGCATCACCGACCTGATCACGACTCCGGGTCTCATCAACCTCGACTTCGCCGACGTGAAGTCGGTCATGCAGGGTGCGGGATCCGCGCTCATGGGCATCGGCTCCGCTCGTGGGGCCGACCGTGCCATCAAAGCCGCAGAGCTGGCCGTGGAGTCTCCGCTCCTGGAAGCGAGCATCGAAGGTGCGCACGGCGTGCTGCTCTCGATCCAGGGCGGCTCGAACCTCGGGATCTTCGAGATCCACGATGCGGCCGACCTCGTCAAGGAAGCCGCCCACCCCGAAGCCAACATCATCTTCGGTACGGTCATCGACGACACGCTCGGCGATGAAGTGCGGGTGACGGTGATCGCGGCCGGCTTCGACGGCGGCGAACCCTCCCTCCGGCTGGACCCGATGGTCGTTTCGCGGCCGTCCACGACGTCGCTTCCCGAGGTCGCGCTCACAGACGAACCCGAGAGCAAGAGCGAGACGGCTCAGCCTGAGCCCGTTCAGCAGCGCGTTCCGGCCACCAGCATCGAGCCGGCATTCGCCGATGACGACATCGACATCCCCGAATTCCTGAAGTGACGTCCTCGGTCGACGCGGCCGAGCCTTCCGGCCTGGCTGCGCGGCTGTCGGCGATCGACGAGAAGATCGCCGCCGCCGCGCAGGCGGCCGGACGGAGCTCCGAGGAGATCACCCGGATCGTGGTGACGAAGTTCCACCCGGCGTCATTGGTCCGTGCCCTGCACGGGCTGGGCGTGAAGGACGTCGGCGAGAACCGACAGCAGGAGTTGTCGGCGAAGGAAGCAGAAGTCGCAGCATCCGATCTGCGCTGGCACTTCATCGGCCAGGGGCAGACGAACAAGGCGGCGGCGATCCGCCGGAGTGCGGACGTCGTGCACTCGGTCGATCGAGACCGGTTCGCGGATGCTCTGCACCGCGCAGCGGACGATGACGGTCGGCTCGATGTTCTCGTCCAGGTCAATCTCACCGACGACCCCGGTCGTGGGGGAGTCGTGCCGGCTCAGGCGGTCGCCCTCGCGGAGCATGTCCTGGCCCTGCCGTCGTTGCGGCTGCGCGGCGTCATGGCCGTGGCGCCCCTCGATGAGGAACCCGCTTCCGCTTTCGCTCGTCTGCACGACATCGCCGACAGCGTGCGTGCGATCGACTCAACCGCGTCGTGGATCTCAGCCGGGATGACCGGAGACTTCGCCGAGGCGATCGCCGCCGGCGCGACACACCTGCGGATCGGTTCCGCAATCACCGGCCCCCGGCCCGACCGGGGTTAACCTGTGAAAAGACCAGCCCGACACGTTCGAACCGGAGGACACGATGGGTAACCCACTGAAGAAGACCATGGTGTATCTCGGCCTCGCCGATGAAGAAGAGGTCTACGAGGAAGAGACGCAGGCGCCCGCCCGCGCTCACCGCGAGCGTGACCGTGACCGTGACCGCGAGGAGCCAGCACCGGCCCCCGTCACGCCGTTGCGCCGCCCCGTCGCCGTCCGCCAGCCGTCTGCAGGAGCCGTGAACGAGATTCTCACCGTCCACCCGAAGCAGTACCGCGACGCCCAGCTGATCGCGGAGAGCTTCCGCGAGGGTGTCCCGGTCATCATCAACCTCTCCCAGATGAGCGATGCCGACGCGCGCCGCCTCATCGACTTCGCGAGCGGGCTCTCCCTCGGCCTCTACGGCCGGATCGAGCGCGTGACCTCGAAGGTGTTCCTGCTGTCGCCGGAGAACATCGCCGTATCGGGTCACGGGGGCATCGCACACGCAGACGCCGAGTCTGCGGGCTTCGACCAGTCGTAGCCCGTGCAGCTGGTCTCCGTCCTCGCGAGCATCGTCCATCTGGTGCTCCTGCTGTACGTCTTCGTGCTGTTCGCGCGCCTGATCCTGGACTACATTCCGATGTTCAATCGCGAATGGCGTCCGAAGGGATTCGGGCTCGTGCTCGCCGAGGCCGTCTACACCCTCACCGATCCGCCCATCCGGTTCTTCCGGCGGATCATCCCGCCACTGCGGATCGGCTCGCTCTCGCTCGACTTCGGCTTCGCGCTGACTCTGCTGATCGTCCTGATTCTGATGAACGTCGTCGGGCTGTTCATCCGCTGAAATCCCGGCGTGTCCCCTGATTCGGTGGCTGCGACTTCTCCCACTCTGGGTGTCGTGACATCGCGGCGCCAATGCTCGGGGGCTATGCTGGCACCCAGGTGCGCGCCCCGGGTTCGCGCCACATCACGACCACGCCATACATCGATACTGGCAATCGAACTCATCGAAAGAGGAGCCACCCATGGCACTTACCCCGGATGACGTCGTCACCAAGCAGTTCCAGCACGTCCGCTTCAAGGACGGCTTCGACCCGGACGAGGTGGACGACTTCCTCGACGAGATCGTCATCGAGTGGCGCAAGGCTCTCGAGGAGAACGTGGAGCTGAAGGCCAAGCTGGCCGCGTACGAGTCCGGTGCTGCTCCTGAAGCCGCCGCGCCCGCCGCTGTCGAGGCTCCCGCACCCGTGGCCGAGGTCCCGGCGGAGCCCGCTCCGACCGGTTCCGCGACCGCGACCGCTGGCATCATCGAACTCGCACAGCGTCTGCACGACGAGCATGTCGCCGAGGGCGAGGCGAAGCGGAACGCGCTCATCGCGGAGGCCGAGACCGAGGTCGCCCGCATCCGCACCGAGGCCGAGGCCAAGCAGCGCGAGGAGTCCGCACGACTCGAGCGCGAGCGCAACACTCTCGAGGCTCGTATCACCGAACTCCGCAACTTCGAGCGCGACTACCGCTCGCAGCTGCGCGGCTACATCGAGGGTCAGCTCCGCGAGCTCGACGAGAAGTCGACCTCCACGGACTCGACACCCGTTTCCGCGATCGGTCTGTAAGGCGCCCTCTTGTCAGGACGCCGTCCCCTTCGTCGGTCGGCGGCCGGTGCGGTCGTTGCGATTCTCGCAGCGCTCGTACTGGCCGCCGATCAGTTTGTGAAGTACCTCACGATCGAGAACCTCCCCTACCAGGAGCCGGTTCCGGTCCTGGGGGAGTTCCTTCAGCTGTACTACGTTCGCAACCCCGGGGCGGCGTTCTCCCTGGGATCCGAGGTCACCTGGATCTTCACGATCGCCCTCGCGGTCGTAGCGTGCGTGATCGTCTGGAAGGCGTTCGGGCTCAAGTCCCGCCTGTGGGCGGTCGTGCTCGGCTGTCTCCTCGGCGGAGTCCTCGGCAACCTCAGTGATCGTCTGTTTCGTGAGCCCGGTTTTCCGGTGGGGCACGTCGTCGACATGATCTCGATGCCGTGGATGATGCCGGCGATCTTCAACGTCGCCGACATCTTCATCGTGACCGGGATGATCTCGGTCGCGTTGCTCGTGGTCTTCGGCCTGCGCTTCGACGGTACGCGCGAACGCGATCACGAGATCGTCGAGACCGAGGAAGAAGCCGAAGCCGCCGCGACGGCGGCTGTCCTGGCGACAGACACCGATGACGACATGCTCGACGCCGATGCTCCCGTGCCGGTGCGTTCGACCGATGACGATTCTCCCTCGGAGGATGCGGCTCCCGCATCGGAAGGACGTTGACCGTGGAATCGCGGTCCCTGCCGGTTCCGGACGGTTTGGACGGTACCCGCGTCGATGCAGCCTTGGCGAAGCTGATGGGGTTCTCCCGCACCTTCGCTGCTGACGTCGCCGCCGCAGGGGGAGTACGACTCGACGGCGTGACACTCGACAAGTCCGACCGTCTGCGCGCGGGCGGCTGGCTCGATGTCGAATGGCAGCCGAAGGAGGCGCCGAAGATCGTTCCCCTCGCCGTGCCGGAGCTCGGCATCGTGTACGACGACGATGACATCATCGTGGTGGACAAGCCGACGGGGGTCGCCGCCCATCCATCGGTCGGCTGGGAGGGCCCGACGGTCGTCGGCGCCCTCGCCGCTGCGGGCTTCCGCGTGGCGACCAGCGGCGCTCCGGAACGTCAGGGCGTCGTGCACCGACTCGACGTCGGCACCAGCGGCCTGATGGTCGTGGCGAAGTCCGAGCACGCCTACACGGTCCTGAAGCAGGCCTTCAAGGACCGTACCGTCGAGAAGATCTATCACGCCGTCGTCCAAGGTCACCCCGATCCGCTTGCCGGGACCATCGATGCGCCGATCGGGCGTCACCCCAACCACTCCTGGAAGTTCGCCGTCGTGCCCGACGGGAAGCCGTCTGTCACGCACTATGAGACGCTCGAGGCGTTTCCTGGCGCGTCGCTGCTCGAGATCCACCTCGAGACGGGCCGCACGCATCAGATCCGCGTGCACATGGCTGCGCACCGCCACCCCTGTGTCGGCGACCCGCTCTACGGAGCAGACCCGACGATGTCCGCGCGGCTGGGGCTCACCCGCCAGTGGCTGCACGCGCATCAGCTCGCCTTCGCGCACCCGACGACGGGGGACTGGGTGACGTTCGAGTCCCCGTATCCCGAGGACTTCCGGCACGCACTGGACGTGCTGCGCGGAGAGTAGCCCGCTTCGATCGCGCGATGTCGGCCCTGTGCGCCACACTGAACCCATGACCATCGAGGTTCTGCCCGCGACGGATTTCGACGATGTCGCGACTCTCGTCGGGCCGAAGAAGCCGACGTCGAACGTGTGCTTCTGCCTGAGCTACCGCATCGGCAGCAAAGAGAACGTGGCACTGAAAGGGCAGGAGCGTTCCGATCGGGTCCGGGAACTGTGCCACCAGGATCCACCTCCTGGCGTGATCGCGTACCTCGATGACGAACCGGTGGGATGGGCGGCGCTGCATCCGCGTCGCGGCACCAGTTTCGCGCGGAATCGGCTGATCCCGCACGTCGACGATCTCGACGTATGGTCACTGTGGTGCTTTCGCGTGCGACCGGGCTATCGGAAGCAGGGCATCTCGCATGCGCTGATCGAGGGAGCAGTGGCCTACGCGATGGAGCGCGGCGCGCCCGCCATCGAGGGGTATCCGGTCGACAACGGCGGCGAGAAGGTCAATCTCACCATGGCGTACGTCGGCACGCGGTCGTTGTTCGAGAGCGCGGGGTTCGTGAAGGCGGCAGACACCGGTTCTGTCCTGGACGGATTTCCTCGGGTGCTGATGCGGCTCGATCTGGGTGCATCGCAGAAGTCGTCAAAGAAAGCGTGAACCGCTCGACGGCGCACGGCCAATACATAGCGTGACCACAGACAGCGAGATCATCCAGCGATCTCTCCAGCAGCCGGCGGCGTTCGCCGAGCTCTTCGACAGACATGCGCGCGCGGTCAACGCGTTCGCGACGTATCGCCTCGGCCGGCATGCTGCCGAGGACGTCCTGAGCGAGACATTCCTCGTCGCCTTCCGCCGACGCGCCGATTTCGACACGGACATCGAATCGGCGATGCCCTGGCTTCTCGGCATCGCCTCGCGCCTGATCCGTCGCCATCGCGCGCTGGAGGCGAAGCAGTGGAAGTCGTTCGCGGCATCCATCTCCCGGCAAGAGCACTCGACGCTCGGAGATCTGGACGATGCGATGTCCCGCCTCGATGCCGAGCGCGAGGTCGAGACGCTGAAGACGCGCATCGCGGCGCTCGCGCCGAGAGATCGCGAGGCACTCCTGCTCTATGCCTGGCAGGGGATGAGCTACGACGAGGTCGCGGCTACAGCGCCTCGCGCGCGGCGGCATCGAGCGGATGGGTGATCAGCCGGAGCGGCGCCGACTACGCTCCGGCTGATCTTCACTCTCAGTGGTATCAGGAGTGGGGGGCTCCGGTTGCAGGCGGGGTGTATGGCGACCAAGCGCAGGGGCATGCGTTACAGGTGGAGACGATGCAGGCGTATGGGCCAGCGGTCGCGCCTTTCCCGTCGGATTCACCGCGGCTTCCCGAGAGCGGTGCCGAAGACGTCCTGTGGTTCTTTGAATCGATGCCACGTGACCCGGCCACCATGATCGCGTGGATTCACGACTATCAGGGTTCAGATGTGCAGGGATGGGCCGATGGAAAGGTCGGGTGGCTGCTCATCGGACTGCTGTCGCACAATGTCGGTGACCCGGGGATGCGTGCTGCGATGTATCAGGCGCTCAGCCTGCTCCCGGGCTCAACGGTGGGAGCCGAACAAGACGGTGAACGCACCGTCACCTTCGGCTCCCATCTAGGCGCATCTGAGACTGCGGAGACATCTCTTCGGCGGTTCACATTGACGATCGACATGGCGACGGGAATCGTGACTGAGACCACGGACACCACCTCCGTCGGCGAGGGACCTATCCCAAGTGACGTCCCCGACTCTCGGATGGCATTCGAGATGAGCGTGGTCGACACTCTGCCGTGACCAGTTTCGAACCGTTCTCGCATTCTGGGGTACCGGCTTCCGTGCCGAACGCCTCGGTCGTGACGTCGATTTCGATCGTCGACGACGCGCCGTAGCGAGGCGCCAGGGCCCCGACGCCGGCCTCCGGTGTCGGGGCTCCGCCGTAGAATCGGAGGCATGGCATCCGACTCCTTCGTCCACCTGCACGTGCACAGCGAGTATTCGATGCTCGACGGTGCGGCGAAGATCAACGCGATGACCCAGGCGGCCGCCGACTACAAGATGCCGGCCATCGCCGTGACCGATCACGGCAACACTTTCGCAGCTTTCGAGTTCTACAAGGCGGCCAATGCCGCGGGTGTCAAGCCGATCATCGGACTCGAGGCCTACGTCACCCCGGGAACTCACCGCAGCGACAAGACCCGCGTGCAGTGGGGCTCTCCCGATCAGAAGAGCGACGACGTCTCGGGTTCCGGTGCGTACACCCACATGACCATGTGGAGTCAGAGCACCGAGGGCATGCACAACCTGTTCCGGCTCAGCTCCCGGTCGAGCATGGAGGGCTACTACTTCAAGCCGCGCATGGACCGCGAGCTGCTGCAGACCTATTCCAAAGGACTGATCGCGACCACCGGATGCCCGTCAGGCGAGATCCAGACGCGCCTGCGTCTCGGACAGTACGACGCTGCGCGCGCGGCCGCAGCCGAGTTCCAGGACCTGTTCGGCAAGGAGAACTACTTCGCCGAGATCATGGACCACGGTCTGTCGATCGAGCGGCGCGTGATGACCGATCTCCTCCGTCTCTCGAAGGACCTGAACATCCCGCTGGTCGCCACCAACGACTCTCACTACACGCACCAGCACGAGGCCGACGCGCACGAGGCCCTCCTGTGCGTGCAGTCGGGATCGACGATGGACGACCCGAACCGGTTCAAGTTCGACGGCGACGGGTACTACATCAAGACCGCGGCCGAGATGCGCCAACTGTTCCGCGACCACCCCGAAGCCTGTGACAACACCCTGCTGATCGCCGAGCGCTGCGAGGTCGAGTTCAACACCTCGGCCAACTACATGCCGCGCTTCCCTGTGCCCGACGGCGAGACCGAGGACAGCTGGCTCATCAAGGAGGTGGAGGCCGGCCTGCACTACCGATATCCCGGCGGCATCCCCGACAAGGTGCGCAAGCAGGCCGAGTACGAGACCGGCATCATCCTGCAGATGGGCTTCCCGGGATACTTCCTCGTCGTCGCCGACTTCATCAACTGGGCCAAGGACAACGGCATCCGCGTGGGCCCCGGCCGTGGCTCGGGTGCCGGCTCGATGGTCGCCTACGCGATGAAGATCACCGACCTCGACCCGCTCGAGCACGGACTCATCTTCGAGCGCTTCCTCAACCCCGACCGTGTCTCCATGCCCGACTTCGACGTCGACTTCGATGACCGGCGCCGCGGCGAGGTCATCGACTACGTCACGGAGAAGTACGGATCCGAGCGCGTCGCGCAGATCGTCACGTACGGAACGATCAAGTCCAAGCAGGCGCTGAAGGACGCCGGTCGAGTGCTCGGCTTCCCGTTCAGCATGGGGGAGCGCCTCACCAAGGCGATGCCGCCGCCCGTGATGGGCAAGGACATGCCCCTCGACGGCATGTTCGACTCTGCTCACCCGAGGTACAAGGAGGCGAGCGAGTTCAGGACCCTGATCGAGACGGATCCCGAGGCGAAGACGGTCTTCGACCGCGCGCTGGGTCTCGAAGGGCTGAAGCGCCAGTGGGGCGTGCACGCCGCCGGCGTGATCATGTCGTCCGATCCGCTCCTCGACATCATTCCGATCATGCGCCGCGAGCAGGACGGGCAGATCGTCACGCAGTTCGACTACCCGTCGTGCGAGTCCCTCGGTCTGATCAAGATGGACTTCCTGGGGCTCCGGAACCTCACGATCATCTCGGATGCGCTCGACAACATCCGCACGAACCGTGGCGAAGAGCTCGACCTCGAACATCTCGGTCTCGACGACCCTGGCGTGTACCAGCTGCTCGCGCGCGGCGACACCCTGGGCGTCTTCCAGCTCGACAGCCCGCCGCTGCGTTCGCTCATGCGTCTGATGAAGCCCGACAACTTCGGTGACATCTCGGCCCTCATCGCCCTGTATCGGCCGGGTCCCATGGGAGCCAACTCGCACACGAACTATGCGCTGCGCAAGAACGGGGTGCAGGAGATCACGCCGATCCACCCCGAGCTGGAGGCGCCGCTCGCCGAGATCCTGGAGGAGTCCTACGGGCTCATCATCTACCAGGAGCAGGTCATGGCCATCGCCCAGGCGGTCGCGGGGTTCAGCCTCGGACAGGCAGACATCCTGCGTCGAGCGATGGGCAAGAAGAAGAAGTCCGAGCTCGACAAGCAGTACGAAGGCTTCGCGGGCGGTATGACCGAGCGCGGATTCGGCGAGGCGGCCATCAAGGCGCTGTGGGACATCCTGCTGCCCTTCTCGGACTACGCCTTCAACAAAGCCCACTCCGCCGCATACGGTCTCGTCTCGTATTGGACCGCATACCTCAAGGCGCACTACCCCGCCGAGTACATGGCGGCGCTGCTCACCAGCGTCGGCGACTCCAAGGACAAGATGGCGCTCTACCTGAATGAGTGCCGCCGCATGGGCATCAAGGTCCTTCCGCCCGATGTCTCCGACTCGATCAACTTCTTCGCGGCCGTCGGCGACGACATCCGCTTCGGCCTCGGCGCCGTCCGCAACGTCGGCAGCAACGTCGTCGAGGGGATCGTGCAGGCCCGCAAGGACGAGCGCTTCACCTCGTTCCACCATTTCCTCGAGAAGGTTCCGCTGCACGTCTCGAACAAGCGCACGGTCGAGTCGCTGATCAAGGCCGGCGCCTTCGACTCGATGGGCGACTCCCGTCGAGCGCTCATGGAGGTGCATGAAGACGCGGTGGAGGCCGCCGTCGATCGCAAGCGCAACGAGGCACAGGGCGCCATCGGGTTCGACTTCGACAGCCTCTACGACGGCATGGACGAGGTCGCTCCCGCCAAGGTCCCCGCCCGCCCCGAGTGGATCAAGAAGGACAAGCTCGCTTTCGAACGCGAGATGCTCGGTCTCTACGTGTCCGACCACCCCTTGGCCGGGCTCGAGGTGCCTCTCGCGAAGCATGCATCGATCTCAATCCACGACCTCAACAACTCCGAAGACCTGCAGGACGGCGACCAGGTGACGGTGGCCGGGCTCGTCACCAGCGTGCAGCACCGCGTCGCCAAGGCGAGCGGAAATCCCTACGGCATGATCACCGTCGAGGACTTCAACGGTGAGGTCACCGTGATGTTCATGGGAAAGACCTACACCGAGTTCCAGCACACGCTGCAGCAGGATGCGATTCTCGCAGTCCGCGGGCGCGTGTCCCGGCGCGATGACGGACTCAACCTGCACGCGCAGTCGGCTTTCGCCCCGGATGTGGGGTCCTTCGACGCGGCGGGTCCCTTGGCCCTCGTCCTCGCCGAGCAGCGCGCGACAGAGCGGGTGATGATGGAGCTCGCAGAGGTGCTGCGACGGCACAACGGCGACACCGAAGTGCTGCTTCGGGTGCATCGCGGGGGCACCGCGAAGGTGTTCGAGGTGCCCATGCCGGTCAAGGTGTCCGCAGACCTGTTCGGTGACCTCAAGTCACTGCTCGGACCCACCTGTCTGGGGTGAGCGGGTAGGATCGTGAGCCGTCGGCAGCACGACGAATCCACCCGTCGAGCCCTGTGACGAAAGGACCACGCATGAGCACGGATCTCCCCGGATCGGACACCGAGGACATCGTCTTCGGCGACGATGACGGCGTCCTCTACGACGAAGAGGTCACGCCGGAGTTCGGCATCCTCGGCTTCACACTGCGTGAGCTGCTGATCGTGGGCGTCTGGTTGCTGTCCTTCGTCTTCTCCTTCTTCCCGCTGATCGGCGACCTCTCGCTGTGGGGCGTCGGCATCCAATGGATACTCCCGATCGCGCTCCCGACCGTCGCCGTCTTCCTTCTCGTGCTGCGCCGCTTCTCGCCCGACGGCATCCGCCGGGTCGGTTCGCTGGGGATCGATCAGTTCGCCTCGGTCGCGTTCTCCGTGTCAGCGGTGGTCTGGGCCGGTAGCCTGTGGCTCGCGATCTCCGCACTCGTCTCCGGAGGCGCCTGGAGCCTTCCGTGGAACGGGGTTGCCATGGTGATCACCTCTCTGGCCCTCGTCGTCCTCACCGTGTTCGCTCCGATCATCCCGGGGCTGAAGGAAGACTTCCACGGTCGCCTGGTGACTCTCGCGCACCGCAACGCGAATCCGGTGCGTCCGGTCATCGCGCGGCCGCGTCCTGAGCCTGCGCCGGCAGCGGAAGAACCGTCCGGCGAGTCGGCCGAGGCATCGCCTGCGGGGTCCGACTCGTCCGCATCCCTCGAGGGGGCAGAGGCGCAGGCCGACGGCCGGACAGATGTCATCGTCGATGGTGCGACGCCAGCGCTCGTGGTCCCGCTCGATGTCGAGCCCTCCGGGAGGCAGGCGACCGACGAGATCGCCCGATTCGACCTCGCCGAGCAGGTGCCCCTCACTGCCCACGCCTCGGGCGGCGGCATCGGTACCGAGCAGGAGTCCTCGGATGAGGAGTATGTGCCCGCCTACTCGCGTCGTTCGCGCGGTCAGGAACCCGAGATCGTCTCGGACACCGGGAGCATCGAGTCGCTTCTGGAGACGGCGGCGACGTATGAGACCGACGTCGTTGCGGAAGAGCCGGCGCCGCTGGTGTTGGAGGGCGTCTCCGACGCCGACCTCGAAGCGACCAACCCTCGCGAGGCGGCCCCCGCCGCTCAACCGTTCTGGATCCTCGCTCCCTCGGAGCGCGATGTCCACGACGAGCGTGGTGAACCGCTGTTCCGCATCGGCCCGAGCGCGTGGGCACTGGTGATCGAAGATCGTGGGGGTGCGTTCGTCGTGCGACATGACGACGGACGGATCGGCTACCTCCACGACATCTCCGACATCACGAAGGGCTGAAATGCGCACCATAGACCTGCGAGGGCGCGAGCTCTCGCCCGCAGGCATGCTCGCCGCGGTACCCCGGGCCACCCAGGCGCGTGCCGAAGCGCTCGAAACCGCTGCGCGGATCGTCGAGGACGTGCGCGACCGTGGCGAGGACGCTCTTCGCGAGCAGGCCGAACGATTCGACGCCGTCACGGATCACGCCGTACGAGTGCCCGCCGGACACATCACCGCAGCGCTGGCTGAACTCGCTCCCGAGGTCAGGGGCGCGCTCGAAGAGGCGATCCGCCGAGTGCGTCTGGCCTCCGCCGCGCAGGTTCCGGCAACACAGGTCACCCGGATCGGGGACGGGGCCGTCATCACGCAGCGGTGGCAGCCGGTGCACCGCGTGGGGGTCTACATCCCCGGCGGCAAGGCCGTCTACCCGTCCAGCGTGATCATGAACGTCGTGCCCGCGCAGATCGCCGGGGTCGAGCAGATCGCGTTGGCATCGCCGCCGCAGTCGGATCAGGGCGGGCGGATTCACCCGACCATCCTCGCGGCGGCGGCTCTGCTGGGAGTGACGGAGGTATACGCGATGGGCGGTGCCGGAGCGATCGGCGCCCTGGCCTACGGTGTGCCATCACTGGATCTCGATCCCGTCGATGTCGTCTCCGGTCCCGGCAACAACTACGTCGCGTCCGCGAAGCGCGCGGTCGCCGGTGTGGTCGGCACGGACTCGGAGGCCGGGGCGACCGAGATCCTCGTCGTCGCGGATTCCCACGCGGATCCGCGACTCATCGCCGCCGATCTCGTGAGCCAGGCTGAGCACGACGAGCAGGCGTCCGCGGTGCTGGTCACCGATGCGGCCGAGCTCGCCGAACAGGTCGCCGTCGAGGTGGAGCGCATGGCAGCGAGAACCCGCCACAGTGAGCGTGTCGCCGCCGCTCTCTCGGGACCGCAGTCCGCGATCGTCCTCGTGGATGACAGGGCCATGGCCACGGCGTTCAGCAACGCCTACGCGCCGGAGCACCTCGAGCTGCACCTCGTCGACGCCGAGGATGCCGCCGCCGACTTCACCAGTGCCGGTGCCGTGTTCGTCGGCGACCAGACGCCGGTCAGCCTCGGAGACTACATGGCCGGCAGCAACCACGTGCTGCCGACCGGGGGACAGGCGCGTTACGCCCCGGGTCTCGGGTCGTACACGTTCCTCCGTCCGCAGCAGGTCATCTCTTACGACAGGGCTGCGCTGGCTGCCGTGCGTGCCGGAGTCGTCGCCCTCGCCGACACCGAGGTGCTCCCCGCACACGGTGAAGCGATCGAGGCCCGTTTCACCGCGTAGGATCGGTCAGATGCACTGCCCCTTCTGTCGACACCCCGACTCCCGCGTCATCGATTCACGCACCAGCGACGACGGGCTCTCGATCAGGCGCCGTCGACAGTGCCCGGAGTGCGGTGGCCGTTTCACGACGACCGAGACCGCGAGCCTCAACGTGATCAAGCGTTCCGGCGTGATGGAGCCGTTCAGTCGCGAGAAGGTCATCACGGGCGTGCGGAAGGCATGCCAGGGCCGTCCGGTCACGGAGGGCGACCTCGCCGTGCTCGCACAGCGCGTGGAAGAGGCCGTGCGCCAGACCGGTGTCTCGCAGCTCGACACCAACGAGATCGGTCTCGCGATCCTCGGCCCGCTGCGTGAACTCGATGAGGTCGCGTTCCTGCGCTTCGCCAGCGTCTACCAGGCGTTCGACTCCCTCGAGGACTTCGAGGCCGCGATCACCGATCTGCGTGCCGACCACACGAAGAGGGAGTCCGAGGAGCGGTAATCTGGCAGGGATGTATCCGCTGCTCTTCCGCGCTGTCCTCTCGCGCTTCGATCCCGAGTTCGCCCACCACGCCGGCATGGCGGTGATCCGCGTTCTCGGCGTGCCCCCGTTCTCGTGGGCCACGCGTGCGATCACTCGTCCCGACCCGTCGCTGCGCGTCGAAGCGCTCGGTCTCACGTTCCCGTCACCGTTCGGCGTCGCCGCAGGTTTCGACAAGAACGCGGTGGGTGTGCGGGGACTCGCGGCTCTCGGCTTCGGGCACGTGGAAGTCGGCACCGTGACCGCGATACCGCAGGATGGCAACCCGAAGCCGCGGCTCTTCCGTCTCATCGCGGACCGTGCCGTGATCAATCGGATGGGCTTCAACAACGCGGGTGCGGATGCAGCGGCACGTCGTCTCGCACGCCTGCGTCGCGGGGCCCCCGACACGATCATCGGCGTCAACATCGGCAAGAGCCGAGTCGTCGAGGTCGAGGATGCGACGGCCGACTACGTGGCCTCGGCGGCGCGGCTGGCTCCGCTCGCCGACTATCTGGCCGTGAACGTGTCGTCTCCGAACACCCCGGGCCTTCGGGGACTGCAGGCCGTCGAAACGCTCGCGCCGCTGTTGCGTGCCGTGCGCGAGGCAGCCGGGGCCACTCCGCTGCTCGTCAAGATCGCACCGGACCTCTCTGACGAGGAGATCACGGCGATCGCTCAGATGGCGGTAGCCGAGGGGCTCGCAGGAATCATCGCTCACAACACCACGATCAGCCGAGACGGGCTGCTCACGGATGCCGCCACAGTCGAGGCTGCCGGAGCGGGAGGTCTGTCCGGAGCGCCGTTGAAGAAGCGCTCGCTCGAAGTGCTCCGCGTGGTGCGCGAAGCGGTTCCTTCCGACTTCTGCGTGATCGCCGTCGGGGGAGTGGAGACGCCGTCCGACGTGCAGGAGCGCCTCGATGCGGGGGCGACCCTCGTGCAGGGCTACACCGCTTTCCTGTACCGCGGTCCGTTCTGGGGCCGCGAGATCAACAGGGGACTGCTCAGTCGGGGTACTGGCCGCGCTTGACCTGCGGCTTCGGCAGACGCATGAAGCGCATCTGGAGCGCGCGCATCGCGGCGTACCATCCGAGGCCGCGCTCGAGGCGATCCTTGCCGAACTTCGCCGCGGCCTTGCGCTTGACCCGCATGCCGAGCAGGACCATGCCGCCGATGGCGATGACGAGGTAGCCCATCATGACGATGTAGGCGTAGAACGAGATGACCGTGTTGGCCGGAACGAGCGAGGCGAGGATGACCAGCACCATCACTCCCATCACGAACTCGGCCGGGTGCCAGCCGGCGTCCACGTAGTCGCGCACCCAACGGCGCTGCGGGCCCTTGTCTCGGACAGGGAGGTACTTCTCCTCGCCGGCGGCCATGCCGGCCTGGGCGCGGGCACGACGTTCGTTGAGGTCCGCCTTCGCGGCCGCCTTCGCTTCCTTGGTGTTGGCGACCAGGGGGCGGCGACGTGCTGCCTCCTGCTCCGCACGGGTCGGCGTCGCGCGCCCCTTGCCGACGGCAGTCGTCTCGGGGGCGTCGTCGTTCGTGGAAGGGGAGGCAGGGGTAGTGGACACGGAGTTCCTCGGTTCGCCGGCGGGGGATCACCTTAAGATTACTCGCATGACCTCTCCTGTTCCTCCCCGTGAGTCCGATGCCGCCGTCCTCGAGGCGGTGGCGACCGGAATCCCCGCAGCGCTATCGGATCTCGGTCACCTCGTACGCATTCCGGGGATGGCCTGGCCCGCATTCGATCAGACCCAGCTGGAACGCAGTGCGGAGGCCGTGGCGGCCCTGGCATCGGACACCGGGGTGTTCGACGAGGTTCGCGTGCTCCGCGCCGCGATCCCGGGCACTGACGAGCAGGGACAGCCGGCCGTCCTCGCGACCCGCGCGGCGCGCAACGGCAAGCCCACCATCCTGCTCTACGCGCACCACGACGTGCAGCCTCCCGGGGATGACGCTCTGTGGGAGACGCCGCCGTTCGAGCCGACCGTGCGCGACGGGCGTCTCTACGGGCGTGGAGCGGCAGACGACAAGGCCGGGATCATGTCGCACATCGCCTCGATCCGCGCGGTGAGCGAGGTGCTCGGCGATGACCTCGAGCTCGGGATCGCGATGTTCATCGAGGGGGAAGAGGAGTATGGATCCCGCTCGTTCGCCCAGTTCCTCTCCGACAATAAGGACGCGCTCCGCGCCGACGCCATCGTCGTCGCGGATTCCGGCAACTGGGACTCCGTCACACCGGGGCTCACGGTCTCCCTCCGCGGCAACGCGCGCTTCACGATGCGCGTGCGCACCCTGGACCACGCCTCGCACTCCGGGATGTTCGGTGGCGCGGTGCCCGACGCGATGATGGCGACCGTGACGTTGCTGTCCACGCTGTGGAACGCCGACGGCTCGGTGGCGGTCGAGGGGATGACGGAGCGCGATGCGCCGACGCCGGACTACACCGAGGCGACTCTGCGCGATGAGGCCGGACTTCTGCCCGGCACCACTCCGATCGGTGACGGGACGATCCTCAGCCGCATCTGGAACAAGCCGTCGGTCACGGTGATCGGTATCGATGCCACGAGCGTCGCGGCGGCGTCCAACACGTTGCTCCCCGAGGTGACCGTCGTGATCAGCGCTCGCGTCGCCCCCGGGCAGACCGGTCAGGAAGCCTACGACGCACTCGAGAGTCACCTTCGTGCGCATTCGCCGTTCGGAGCAGAGCTCACGTTCTCGGATGTCGATCTCGGCGACGGCTTCCTGGTGGACACGAGCGGCTGGGCGGTCGCCCTCACCCGCGACGCCATGCGTGACGGCTACGGAGTCGCTCCGGTCGATCTGGGCGTGGGGGGATCGATCCCCTTCATCGCCGATCTGGTGCGAGAGTTCCCGGCTGCACAGATCCTGGTCACCGGTGTCGAAGATCCCCATTCGCGGGCACACAGCCCGAACGAGTCGCTGCACCTCGACACGTTCCGTCATGCGGTCGCGACCGAGGCGCTGCTGCTGGCCCGCATGAATGAGGCGGAACTCTGAGCCTCACAGCATCTGCGGCGGTAGAATCATCCGAGAAGCCGTGCACCTGCGGCCCGTCACAAGGAGCGACATGAGCGACACCACACTCTCCCCAGAGACCACCCGCGCACACGGCGTCACCCTGACCGACGCTGCTGCCACGAAGGTGAAGAACCTCCTCGAGCAGGAAGGCCGCGACGACCTGCGTCTGCGTGTCGCCGTGCAGCCGGGCGGATGCTCGGGCCTGATCTACCAGCTGTACTTCGACGAGCGCTATCTCGAGGGCGACGAGACGGTCGACTTCGACGGCGTCGAGGTGATCATCGACAACATGAGCGTCCCGTACCTCGACGGTGCGGCGATCGACTTCAAGGACACGATCTCCGAGCAGGGGTTCACGATCGACAACCCCAATGCAGCGGGCAGCTGCGCCTGCGGCGACAGCTTCCACTGATCCTCGCTCTGCCGACTCGGCCGCCGTCACCATCGGTGACGGCGGCCGTTCTGGTTCCACAACCTGCGTGGATGGCATGAATCAGGTGTGAGGTTGCCCTAGACTTGGGTGTGCTCTGTTCGCGATCTGAAAGGTGCATCGTGCCCTCGAAACGCAGCCTTCGTTGGGCCGCCCTCCCTGTGGGAGTTGCGGCAGCCTTGGCCCTGGCGGGATGCTCTCCCACCGAGCTGAACGGCTTTCTTCCGGGCTTCGTGGAGGGTGGACCCGCGGCCACCAACCAGACCGAGCGTGTCTCGTCGCTCTGGGTCAACTCGTGGATCGTGCTTCTCGCCGTCGGCATCATCACCTGGGGCCTGATGGCCTGGGCGGCGATCGCCTACCGCCGTCGCAAGGGCCAGACCGGTCTCCCGGTGCAGATGCGCTACAACATGCCGATCGAGATCTTCTACACGATCGTGCCGCTCATCCTGGTTCTGGGCATGTTCTTCTTCACCGCCCGCGATCAGACGGAGATCGAGGCCAAGTGGGACGAGCCCGACGTCGAGATCACCGCCATCGCGAAGCAGTGGGCGTGGGACTTCCAGTACGACGGTGACGAGAAGGACAACTCCGACGCCGTGTGGACCATGGGCATCCAGGCCCAGCCCGACAAGGACGGCAACATCGATCAGGCGCAGCTGCCGACACTGGTGCTGCCGGTCGACAAGAAGGTCACGATCAACCTTCAGTCGCGCGACGTCATCCACTCCTTCTGGATCATCGACTTCCTGTACAAGAAGGACATGTTCATCGGGAAGGACAACTCCTGGTCGTTCATCCCCACCCGTGAGGGCGAGTACGCCGGCAAGTGCGCCGAGCTCTGCGGTGAGTACCACTCGATGATGCTCTTCAACGTGAAGGTCGTCTCGCAGAGCGAGTACGACTCCTACCTCGCGTCGCTCGAGGAGCAGGGCAACACCGGTGACATCACCGGCGCCTACGACCGTCTCTCGAACCTTCCGGGGACCACCCCGAAGACCGACACCGAGGAAGGAGGGGAGTAAGCCATGTCGACCACAGAAGCTCCCCGTACCGACGAGTCTCCCCGCTCGCGTCCCCAGACTCTGCCCGCACGCCAGGCCGCTCTCATGAGCTCCTCGCGCGTCGAGCAGAAGGGCAACATCGTCGTCAAGTGGATCACCTCCACCGACCACAAGACCATCGGGTACATGTACCTGATCGCGTCGGTGATGTTCTTCCTCCTCGGCGGTGTGATGGCACTGGTCATCCGTGCCGAGCTGTTCGCGCCGGGTATGCAGATCATCCCGACCAAGGAGCAGTACAACCAGCTGTTCACGATGCACGGCACGATCATGCTGCTGATGTTCGCGACGCCGCTGTTCGCCGGCTTCGCCAACGCGATCCTGCCCCTGCAGATCGGTGCCCCTGACGTCGCCTTCCCGCGTCTGAACGCCTTCGCCTTCTGGCTCTTCCTGTTCGGTTCCACGATCGCGGTGGCCGGCTTCCTCACCCCGCAGGGCGCGGCATCCTTCGGGTGGTTCGCCTATCAGCCGTTGGCAGGGGCATCGTTCTCGCCGGGTGCGGGTGGAAACCTCTGGATGGTGGGTCTCGGCATCTCCGGATTCGGAACGATCCTCGGTGCCGTCAACTTCATCACCACGATCATCACGATGCGTGCCCCCGGTATGACGATGTGGCGCATGCCGATCTTCTCGTGGAACACGCTCATCACGAGCCTCCTGATCCTGATGGCGTTCCCGGTGCTTGCCGCAGCCATCTTCGCCGCGGCAGCCGACCGCATCCTCGGTGCTCACATCTACGACCCGGCCAACGGCGGCGTTCTGCTCTGGCAGCACCTGTTCTGGTTCTTCGGTCACCCCGAGGTGTACATCATCGCGCTGCCGTTCTTCGGTATCGTCTCCGAGATCTTCCCGGTCTTCAGCCGCAAGCCGATCTTCGGATACAAGACCCTTGTCTACGCGACGATCGCCATCGCTGCTCTCTCGGTCGCGGTGTGGGCTCACCACATGTATGTGACGGGCTCGGTCCTGCTGCCGTTCTTCGCGCTCATGACGATGCTGATCGCCGTGCCGACGGGTGTGAAGATCTTCAACTGGATCGGTACCCTCTGGCGAGGGTCGGTCACCTTCGAGACTCCGATGGTCTTCGCCCTCGGGTTCCTCGTGTCGTTCGTCTTCGGTGGTCTGACCGGTGTCATCCTCGCGGCTCCGCCGCTGGACTTCGCCCTCTCCGACTCGTACTTCGTGGTCGCCCACTTCCACTACGTGGTGTTCGGAACCGTGGTGTTCGCCATGTTCGCCGGCTTCTACTTCTGGTGGCCGAAGTGGACCGGACGCATGCTGAACGAGCGCCTCGGCTACGTGCACTTCTGGCTTCTGTTCATCGGTTTCCACATGACCTTCCTCATCCAGCACTGGCTGGGCGTCGACGGCATGGTGCGTCGTTACGCCGACTACTCGGAGGCCGACGGCTGGACCTGGCAGAACCAGGTCTCGACGATCGGTGCCATCATCCTGGGCGCTTCGATGCTGCCGTTCTTCCTGAACGTCTGGATCACCGCCCGCAAGGCTCCGAAGGTCACGGTCAACGACCCGTGGGGCTACGGCGGATCGCTCGAGTGGGCGACGTCCTGCCCGCCCCCGCGTCACAACTTCACGTCGATCCCGCGCATCCGCAGCGAGCGGCCTGCGTTCGACCTGAATCACCCGGAGGCAGCGGAGTTCGCCACGACGGCTCCCGGCGAGCGAGAGGCCCACTAAGTCATGCGCGACAACGTCATTCTCTGGTGGATCCTGACGGCGTTCTTCGCTCTCGTCGGAGTCGTCTACACCGGTTGGCACATTCTGGCCACACCGAACGACAACTTCGCGATGCGAATCGAGTGGGTCGGTACGGTCGCCCTGTTCTTCGCCGCCTTCATGGCAGCGATGATCGCGTTCTATCTCGATCGCACTCACAAGGCGCAGCGTGGTGAGCTGCCCGAAGACATCCTGACCTCCGACATCGACGACGGTGACCCGGAGCTCGGCGAGTTCAGCCCGTGGTCCTGGTGGCCCATCGTCCTCGCTGCCTCGGCGGGAGTCTTCGTGGTGGGGCTCGCGGTCGGGCACTTCCTCCTGCCGATCGGCCTCGCGATCTTCGTCGTCGCGATCGTCGGCTGGGTGTACGAGTACTACCGCGGCAACTTCGCCCGCTGACCCAGCTGCACTGAAGAAGGCCCCCGGAGGAATCCGGGGGCCTTCTTCGTGCGCCGGGGCCGTGATCAGGCGTGGGCGCGGATGCGTGCGATGCCGGTCAACGGATCCACGGGGCGGTGGTGGACGCCATCGCTGTCTTCGACCGCGTAACCCTCCCGGACCCAGTACTCGAAACCGCCGATCATCTCGCGTACGGCGTATCCGAGGCGGGCGAACTCGAGCGCGCCCTTGGCGCCGGCGTTGCAGCCGGGGCTCCAGCAGTAGACGACCACGTCCGTACCCTCGGGGATCTCGGTGGCAGCACGCGAGGCGATCTCGCTGTAGTGCATGTGCACGGCACCGGCGATCCGCCCCTGGGCCCACGCCTCGTCGGAGCGGACGTCGACGACGACGATGTTCTCGCCGGCCTTGAGCGCCGCGTGCACATCGCTGGGGTCTGTCTCATAGGTCAACTTGGCTGCGTAGAACTCGGCACGATCGATCATGATTCCAGCCTACGGAGACACGCGGGAACCATCCGGCGGAATCCAGTCGCTCAGCGACGGATTGCGGTCAATGCCGGAGCCGGGGGTATACGCCAGCCAGGGCGGCTCGGCGAGGTCAGCGGCAGAGGTGCCGTCGTCGGTCGTGGCGCGTTCGACGATCGACGTACTGCTACCGATCAGAGCACATCCGTGGATCAGAGCACAGCCGTGAATCAGAGCACAGCCGTGAATCAGAGCACAGCCGTCATCTGCGTGCGCGGTCCGTGCTCGAAGAGGCCCAGCGCGGATTCGACCTGGACCAGATCTCGGAGCAGTGAGGTGTCCGGCTCGCTCACGACGAAGCCGCAGGACGTGTAGAAGGGGGCGTTCCAGGGCACGTCGACGTAGGTCCGAAGGGTGATCTCGGTATGACCCCGGTGGCGCGATTCCGTGAGCGCGGCTGTGACGAGCTCACGACCGATACCCTGGCGTCCGTAAGAGGGAAGCACCGAGAGCTGCTCGAGATGCGCGTGGCCGTCGAGCTCCAGCACGTGCACGAATCCGACAACGACCGGCGTCGTGGTGGTCCCGTCGTGGCGTTCGGCGACGAGGACGAAGCCCGGCATCGACGCGCGTTCCTGCGGGGGCGTCGGGGGAGGCCAGTCGACGGCTCTGAACCGTTCGATGAGGAGGGCATCGGCGGCCACTTCGATCTGTTCCGTTGCCGCGTCATCGTCGGGCGCGGCCGGGCGGACGACGACGTTGATGCTCATTCGGAGACAGCCGCGATCGCTTCGATCTCGACCAGCTGGTCGTCGTAGCCGAGCACCGTCACGCCCAGGAGCGTGCTGGGCACGTCGTGCGCGCCGAAAGCCGCATGGATGACATCCCAGGCCGCGACGAGGTCGGCCTGCGATGAGGAGGCCACGAGTACCCGCGTGCTGATGACGTCGGTGATGGTCGCGCCGGCGATCTCGAGCGCCCCCTGGAGGGTCTCTACGCACTTGGCCGCCTGAGCGGCGTAGTCACCGGGTGCAGCAGTCGTGCCATCGTCGTTCAGCGGGCACGCGCCGGCGAGGAAGATCAGGCGTGAGCCGGCCGGTGCGGTCGCGGCGTAGGCGTAGGGGACTTCGGCGAGGGCGGTGCCGCGGATCAGCTGGACGACGGACGACATGGATCGATCCTCTCATTAGGGGATTAACGATGAAGGCCCCGTCCGCAGGGACGAGGCCTTCATCAGTGGGGGAGTGGCGACTACTCGCCCTCCTCCGACTTCTTGCGAGGCTTCTTCACCGGCTCGGTCGCGATGACCGTGCTCGGCGTGTTCGGCGTCTCGTCGACGTGGGTCTCATCGACCGTGAGCGGGGCGTCAGGGAATCCTGCGCGCTCGTGGGCGCCCTGGATCTCTGCAGCCTCGGTCTCGTCGTTGTGGGCCGTGACGTGGTGCTGGTGAGCATCCGCCGCCTCGACCTCGGCCTGCGTGAGCGGGGCGAGACGGTCCTCGAAGAACCAACGGGAGATCGAGGAACGGAGGTTCTCGGTCCACGGGATGCGGCCCTTGTCATTGGGGCGCACCACGAGGGGCTCGTAAGTGTCGACATCGATCAGCTTCCAGCGGTCGTACTTGTCGACCGGCTGGTGCACCTCGATGAACTCGCCTCCGGGGAGGCGGACGATGCGGCCGGACTCGAAACCGTGCAGAACGATCTCGCGGTCCTTCTTCTGCAGCGCGATGCAGATGCGCTTCGTGACGAAGTAACCGAGGATCGGCCCGAGGAAGAGCAGGGCCTGCAGCGTGTGGATCACGCCCTCCATCGTGAGCATGAAGTGCGTCGCGATGAGGTCGGACGATGCTGCAGCCCAGAGGACGGCGTAGAAGATGACGCCGGCCACACCGATCGCCGTGCGCGTCGCGGCGTTGCGCGGGCGCTGTGCGATGTGGTGCTCGCGCTTGTCTCCGGTGACCCACGCCTCGATGAAGGGGTAGATCGCCACCGCCACGATGAACAGGCCGAGGACCAGAACCGGGGCGATGATGCCGAACGACCAGGTGTGGTCGAGGAAGACGATGTCCCAGTTCGACGGTGCCAGACGCAGGGCGCCGTCGGCGAAGCCGATGTACCAGTCGGGCTGGGTGCCGGCAGAGACAGGGGACGGGTCGTACGGACCGTAGTTCCAGATCGGGTTGATCTGGAAGAACGTCGCGATCAACACGATGGTGCCGAAGACGATGAACAGGTATCCGCCCATCTTGGACATGTACACCGGCATCATCGGGTAGCCCACGACGTTGTCGTTCGTGCGGCCCGGGCCGGCGAACTGCGTGTGCTTGTTGATGATCATGAGCATCAGGTGCACCACGATCAGCGCGATGACGAGCATCGGCAGCAGCAGGATGTGCAGCGTGTACAGGCGTCCGACGATGTCGGTACCCGGGAACTCGCCACCGAAGAGGAGGAACGAGGTCCAGGTGCCGATCAGGGGGAGACCCTTGATCATGCCGTCGATGATGCGGAGGCCGTTGCCCGAGAGCAGGTCGTCGGGAAGCGAGTATCCGGTGAAGCCCTCGGCCATCGCGAGGATGAAGAGGATGAAGCCGATCACCCAGTTGAGCTCACGCGGCTTGCGGAAGGCACCGGTGAAGAACACGCGGAGCATGTGCACGCCGATGCCGGCGATGAACACGAGGGCGGCCCAGTGGTGGATCTGCCGGACCAGGAGTCCTCCGCGCAGATCGAAGGAGATGTGCAGCGACGACTCGAGCGCCGCGGACATCTCGATACCCCGCATCGGAGCGTAGGCGCCGGTGTAGTGGGTCTCGACCATGGACGCCTGGAAGAAGAACGTCAGGAAGGTTCCGGAGAGGAACACCACGACGAAGCTCCAGAGCGCGATCTCGCCGAGCATGAACGACCAGTGGTCGGGGAAGATCTTGCGTCCGAGCTCCTTGACGAAGCCGGAGAGGCTGGTGCGCTCATCGATGTAGTTCGACGCGGCACCGACGAAGCGACCGCCGAGGGGCGCTTTGGTGTCCTTGTCCTCTTTGGACAGCGTTGCGGTGCTCAATGGCGCTCCCAGAAGCTCGGGCCGACGGGTTCCTTGAAGTCGCTGCGTGCGACCAGGTAGCCCTCGTCATCGACGGTGATGGGCAGCTGCGGCAGCGGACGAGCCGCCGGGCCGAAGATGACCTTTGCATGGTCCGTGACGTCGAACTGCGACTGGTGGCACGGGCACAGCAGGTGGTGGGTCTGCTGCTCGTACAGAGCCACAGGGCATCCGACGTGCGTGCAGACCTTGGAGTACGCGACGATGCCGTCGTAGGACCAGTCCTTGCGGTCCTCGGCCTCGATCAGCTGCTCGGGGCGCAGGCGCATCATCAGCACGATGGCCTTGGCCTTCTCTTCGAGGTAGCCGTCGCTGTGGCTGAGGGTGGCGAGTTCCTCCGGGATCACGTGGAACGCCGAACCCAGGGTGACGTCAGCCGCGCGGATCGGGGTGCCGTCGGGATCGCGCACCAGGCGCGCGCCCTCTTCCCACATGGTGTGCTTGAGCAGCACGACCGGGTCGCCCGCGGTGGGGTCTTCCGGAGTGGAGTGCGGCGCCAGGCCACGGAACAGCGTCACGCCGGGGATGATCGAGGCGACGATCGCGGCGAAAAGCGAGTTGCGGATCATCGAGCGACGGCCGAAGCCCGACTCCTCATTCGCGTCGGAGAAGGCCTTGATGGCCGCTTCGCGCGTGGAGTCCTTGCCACGGGTGGGGTGGCGGTGCTCGATGAACTCCTTGTCGGACATGAGGGCCTTGGACCAGTGGATGGCACCGATGCCGAGGGCCAGCAGCGCGAGCGCGATGCCGAGACCGATGAAGAGGTTGTTCTGCCGGATGTCGATGAGCGCGCCGCTCTCGATCGGGAACAGCATGTAGGCGGCGACCGCCCAGATGCTGCCGGCGAGCGAGAGATAGAACAGCGTGTAGACAGTGCGGACAGCGGCCTTCTCGGCGCGCGGGTCCTTATCGGTCATCCGCTCGCGGTGCGGCGGAAGCCCGGGGTTCTGCACGGGATCGCTGACTGCGACACCCAGCCCCGGAGAGGGCTGGTAGGCCCTGTCAAGAGCCTGCGAGTCGTCGTCGTGTGCCATGGTGCTCCTCGTACGTTCCTCTTCGATGATTAAGCGTCAGTTGGACTTCGCCGTGATCCACACGGTGACGGCGACGAGCGCGCCGATACCGAAGATCCACACGAACAGGCCTTCGGAGACCGGACCGAGCGAGCCCAGCGAGAAGCCACCGATCTGCACGGACTGCTGCTGGAAGAGCAGCGCCGAGATGATGTCTCGCTTGTCCTCGTCGGACAGGTTCATGTCGCCGAAGACCGGCATGTTCTGGGGGCCGGTGACCATGGCGGCATACATGTGCAGCGCGCTGGTCTCGCTGAGTCCGGGGGCGTACTTGCCCTCGGTGAGCGCTCCACCCGCGGCGGCCACGTTGTGGCACATCGCGCAGTTGACGCGGAACAGCTCGGCGCCGTTGGAGACATCGCCCTTGCCGTCGAGGATGTGGTCCGACGGGAACGTCGGGCCGGGAGCCTCGGACTGGACGAAGGACGAGATCGCGAGGATCTGGTCCTCGGTGAACTGCGGGGCCTTCTGCGGCGCCTGGGGGCCCTGCATCTGCAGAGGCATGCGGCCGGTCGACAGTTGGAACTCGGTCGCCAGCTCACCCACGCCGTAGAGGCTGGGGCCATTGGCGGTTCCCTGCAGGTCGAGACCGTGGCAGGTGGCGCAGTTGGCCGTGAACAGCTTCTTGCCGTCCTCGACGGTCAACTGCGAGGTCGCCGCCGACTGGGTGTCGGTCGCGGCGAACGCAGCGGTCGCGCCGGCGTACACGGCGCCGGTGATCATGAGGCCTGCGCCGATGAGCGCGGCCGCCGCCAAAGGGCTGCGACGACCGCTGGAACGGCGCTTCTTCTCTCGTGCCATCTCGGGGATCAGCTCCGCTCTTATTTCAGGAAGTAGATAACGAGGAACAGCACGATCCAGACGACGTCGACGAAGTGCCAGTAGTAGGACACCACGATCGAGGAGGTCGCCTCCTTGTGCCGGAAGTTCTTGACGGCGTATGCGCGTCCGATGACGAGCAGGAACGCGACCAGTCCGCCGGTGACGTGCAGGGCGTGGAAGCCCGTCGTCAGGTAGAACGCGGAAGCGTACGAGTCAGCGCTGATGGGCATGCCCTCAGCAACGAGCTGGGCATACTCCCAGACCTGGCCGGAGACGAAGATCGCGCCGAGGGCGAAGGTGAGGAAGAACCACTCGACCATTCCCCATCCGAACAGGCGACGGCGTCCGGCGCCGTTCTTCTGTCCCTTGCCGATCTTGTAGGGCTGCAGGTCCTCTGCCGCGAACACGCCCATCTGGCACGTGAACGAGGAGAGTACGAGGATCGCAGTGTTCACTGCGGCGAACGGGACGTTCAGCAGCTCGGTCCGGGCCGCCCACAGCTCCGGGGAGGTGCTGCGGAGGGTGAAGTAGATCGCGAAGAGTCCCGCGAAGAACATCACCTCACTGCCGAGCCACACAATGGTGCCGACAGCTACCGGGTTGGGCCGCTTAATCGTTCTCGCCGCCGGGGCATACGTCGCTGAGGTCGTCACCCCTCCATTATGGCCGATCCGCGGGCGTGATTCTTGCACCGGCGACCTTCGAGTTGCCGGTCGACGACTTAGGAGACCCTAAGAAAACACTGCGAATACCCGGTGAATCCGCGGGAAACAAGGGGTGGGGGTGGGGTGCACGTGTGTTCGGAAGCATCTGCATGTTTTCTCTGCGCCGATAGGATCGCACACATGGCTGATTCCCTGACCTGGTCCGACGTGCTCACCTCTCTTCTGGAGCGTCGCGATCTCAGCGTGTGGGAGTCGACGTGGGCCATGCGGCAGATCATGCAGGGCAACGTCACGGAGGCCCAGCTGGCAGGATTCCTCGTCGCTCTTCGTGCCAAGGGGGAGACGATCGACGAGATCGTCGGCTTCCGCGACGCGATCCTCGAGGCTGCGGTCCCTCTTCCCGTCTCTCCTGATGTCCTCGACATCGTCGGGACGGGCGGCGACCGCGTCGGCACGGTGAACGTCTCGACCACGGCGGCGATCATCATCGGCGCCACCGGCGTGCCCGTCGTCAAGCACGGCAACCGTGCGGCGAGTTCGGCTTCCGGCTCCTCAGACGTGCTCGGTGCTCTCGGCCTCGAGCTGTCACTCGACCCCGCCGCCGTCGCTTCCATCCTCGACCGCACCGGGATCACCTTCGCGTGGGCGGGCGCGTTCCACCCCGGCTTCAAGCACGCAGGATCCGTCCGCGCGGAGCTCGGGGTACCCACCGTCTTCAACATGCTCGGGCCGCTGTGCAACCCTGCGCGCGCCGAAGCCAACGCCGTGGGTGTCGCGCAGATCGAGCGCGTACCGCTGATCACCGGCGTCTTCCGGACCCGCGGCGCGACCGCGCTGGTGTTCCGAGGCGACGACGGACTCGACGAGCTCACCACGACCGGCCACAGCCGCATCTGGGAGGTCACCCGCGGGGACATCCACGAGCACGACCTCGACCCCCGTGACCTCGACATCCCGATCGCCGACCTGGCCGACCTGATCGGCGGATCTCCGCAGCACAACGCGGAGGTGCTTCGACGGACGCTGGCGGGGGAGACCGGGGCGGTGCGCGACATCGTGCTGCTCAATGCGGCGGCGGGCATCGTCGCGTTCGAACTCTCCCAGGACGCCATGCAGGTGCAGCGCCCGATCCTCGAACGACTGCGCGAGGGGTACGACAAGGCATCGGCGGCGGTCGACGACGGCCGTGCCCTGGCCAAGCTCGACCAGTGGATCTCCGTCAGTCGCGAGCTGGCGGCCCCGAAGGAGTGACCGTGGATCCCGTCGACGCCCTGCTGGAGATCGCCTCTCTTCTGGAGCGCGAGCGGGCCTCACGGTACCGAGCGAAGGCTTTTCGTCAGGCTGCGGCGACCCTGCAGGATCTCCCGGACGACGTCCGGGCCGATCCCACCCGCCTGAGAGCGGCGAAGGGCATCGGAGAATCCACCTTCGCGGTGATCCGTCAGGCGCAGGCCGGGCAGGTGCCGGACTACCTCGTCGAGCTGCGTGGCGACGTCGAACCTGAGCGTGTCTCGCTGCTGCGCACGAAGCTGCGCGGCGACCTGCACGCTCACACCGACTGGTCCGACGGCACTACTCCCATCTCTGTCATGGCAGCGGCAGCTCGCGCGTTGGGCCATGAGTATCAGGCGATAACGGATCACTCGCCGCGTCTTCGGGTGGCCAGAGGGCTCTCGGCCGAGCGGCTTCGGGAGCAGATGCCCCTGGTGCGTGCGGAGTCCGGTGACGGCTTCACCCTGCTCGCCGGCATCGAGGTCGACATCCTCGAGGACGGCGCTCTCGACCAGGAGGACTCCCTGCTCCGCGAACTGGACATCGTCGTGGCATCGGTGCATTCGAAGTTGCGGATGGACTCGCGTCCGATGACCGCACGCATGATCGCCGCGGTGTCGCACCCCAGGGTGAACGTGCTCGGGCACTGCACCGGGCGCCTGGTGCAGGGGGAACGAGGGACCCGCCCGGAGTCGGCGTTCGACGCGGCGGCGGTTTTCGCCGCCTGCGCGGACAACGGAGTGGCGGTCGAGATCAACTCGCGCCCCGAGCGTCAGGATCCGCCGGATGAACTGATCGCTATCGCGCTCGAAGCCGGATGCCTGTTCTCCATCGACTCGGATGCGCATGCTCCCGGTCAGCTCTCGTTGCTGGATCACGGCGCGGAGCGAGCCGAGCGCGCGGGGATTCCCGCCTCCCGGATCGTGACGACCTGGGGACTCTCCCGGCTTCTCGCCTGGGCGGAATAGGTGCAGCTGCGGTTGACCGGGGGTCAGCCGGACGCGAGGGCGGCCTTCGACACCGCTGCCACCGCGCGCGTCATCGAGCCGCTGAGGTTCCACTTCTCGGCGAGAGCCGTCGCCGCATCGACCTCCGCGGGATCGAGCACCCGCAACGGGATATCGGGCGTCGTGATGGGAAGCGACGTGGCGACCGCGACCACGGTGGGGGCCACATCGAGGTAGGCGGATGCGGCGAGCACCTTCGCCCGCACCCCGGCGCTCATGCCCTCTCCGGCCTCGGCGGCCGCGCGGATGCCCTCGAGATCGGCGTGGGTCTGCAGCAGCGTCGCGGCGGTCTTCTCACCGACCCCGGCCACACCGGGAAGACCGTCTGAGGCGTCGCCGCGCATGGTGGCGAAGTCGGCATACTGCGAGGGGAGCACCCCGTACTTCGCGACCACGGTCGCATCGGTCACGACCTCGAGATTGCTCATGCCGCGCGCGGTGTAGATGACCCGCACATCGCGGGAGTCGTCGACGAGCTGGAACAGATCGCGGTCTCCGGTGACGATGTCGACCGGCATCGTCGCTCCGGTCGCGAGCGTGCCGATGACGTCGTCGGCCTCGTGCTCCGCCACCCCGATGATCGGGATCCCGATCGCGGCGAGCGTCTCCCGGATGAGGGGGATCTGCGCTTCGAGGGGGTCGGGGACCTCTTCGATGTCAGGTCCGACCTCGACGACCTCGACGACACGGTGCGTCTTGTAGCTGGGGATCAGATCGACGCGCCATTGCGGGCGCCAGTCGTCATCCCAGCAGGCGATGACATGGGTGGGCTCGTAGAGCGTGACGAGCTTCGCGATGATGTCGAGCAGACCGCGCGCCGCGTTGATCGGAGCGCCGTCGGGCGCCGTCACCTTGTCGGGGACGCCGTAGAAGGCGCGGAAGTAGAGGCTGGCGGTGTCGAGCAGCATGAGGCGATCGGTCACCAGCACAGTCTGGCACGGGCGTGCGACACGGGCCGGTGGTCGCGGGCCGGAGCGTGAGACGATCCGCGCGGTTGCGACACTCACGGGTATGACAGCTTCTCTTCGCACGTTCTCGTCCCTCGCCCTGGGCGGGGTGGTGCTCGCTGCGGTACTGAGCGGATGCGCCATGTCGGCGGGGACCTCTCCTGTCCCGGAATCGACGTCCGCTCCGGACACCTCCGACACGTCACACGCACCGCGGGCGGCGTGGCTGGATGCGACGTCGTTCGTGCTGAAGACGTGGGGCGATGCGTGCGCTCCGCAGATCGGGGACATCGTCGCGGGGGACCAATCGCTCGAGCTCGTTCTCGTCGACGGCACGGATGAGGTGTGCGCGAAAGTGCAGACCGCTCACGGGATGTACGTCGGGCTGCCGGCGGCGTTCGATTCCTCGCGACCTGTCGAGCTGACAGTGACGGATCCCGGGGGAGAGACCACGGAACTGACGCTTCCCGGACTCGTGTCAGGAGAGATCATCCCGGCCGATCGGATGCCCGAGCAGACACCCGCGGCGGCATGGATCGACGCGCATGAACTCGCGGTCCTCACCTGGGGATCGTCGACCTGCATGCCTGCCTCCGGGGCCGTCGAGGCCGTCAGCGAGAACGAGGCGATCGTTCGGCTGGACAAGAGCGCGAACGAGGTCTGCACGATGGATCTGGTTCCGCAGATCACGTTCGTGACGGCGGAGGGCATCGACCAGGACGCGAGACTGACGCTCGACGGGTACGTCGATGCGGACGGCGCCCCGGTCGTCGTGACCATCGCGCGCTAGCTCTTCTTCGATGTCGCTCAGCAGCCTGGGGCCGATGGGCGCTGTTCGCAGGTGAAGGCCACGAGTGCGGTGTGGGCCTCGAAGATGCGTATTTCCCGTGCGGGGCCCGGGATCGTGAGTCGACCGGCGACCGGGAACCAGCCGCCGCCGAGGTCGACCTCCGCGGCGTAGCGGACGGTGACATGCGCCTGGTAGGTGCCGCGCTCGCGATAGACGTGGCTCGTCGCGGTCGGGGTGAACGGGGCCTGACCGAGCGCCGACCAGGTCTGTCCGCCGGTGCTCGATGTCGCAGAGGTGCCGTCGCCGTGCACGAACTCATAGTCGACAGGTGTGAACCGCACCGAGAGAGGGGTGCCGAGAAGGGTACCCGAGCGCGTGCGCGCGGACGCCGCCGCGACGAAGTTCGTCGGCATCCCGGCCACACCGACGTTGTCGGGCTCGCCGACGTTCGCGACCGGATCGGGAGCGAACTGTGCGAGATCGTCGATCGTGATCGCCGGGGCGGCGGGCTCATCCGTCGCCGGTGGCGGGGGTGACGTCGGTTCCTCGTCGACCGCGGCGCGAAAGCAGCTGCGGGAGCTGTTCCAGTCGTCGAGACACGAATCGAAGTCGAACTCGTGCACCGGGAAAGCTGGAGAGGTCGGGGTGGACGGGGGCCCTCCGTCCGGGACGTTGTTGTCGGTGCGGACCCCATCCTCTTGCTGACTCGCACTCGTCGTAACCTGGCTGCCGTCGGTACCTGCTATGAAATCGGAGAATCCGGGTGGCTTTCCACTGTCGCTTAGGTGAACGAGCGCAGCGAAGACGGTAATCGCGGCTAAGAGGCGGGACATTGAACCTCTTCGCTTGAGGCGGCGGAATCGACCAACAACCCATGTCGATCTGGTGCCCGAAATGTGACCTCGAGCCCGTATACATCGGGGCGATCCGGGCTGACTGCCGAGGAGCCATCCGGATTGAGGATCGTAACCTGGCTCACGTCCAAGCAAAGCGTTGCAGTCACGGAGTCGAACGGTGGGGCGCTATGCACACCCTTGAACGAGAGCGCTCGGGTGGCGCCACCGATCACCTTTCCTTCAGAGCGCATCCTGGAGAAGTTCTCCCGATCTGCCTTCTCGACGCTACCGCTCGACAGATCGAACAACCTCTCGAAGGTAGCCGGATCGGCCGTGTCGATTGCATTGAGTGCACGGACATACTCTTCAAAGGTCGCCTCCGCGGCGGCGAAGGCTTCTTCTTCCGAGGCGAAGGCTGCGGTCGGCGTGGGCGTCGGAGCCGGAGTCGGCGCGCAGCCCGCGAGTGTCACGGCAACGGCGACCATCGTGAGAGCGCCGAGGCGACGGGAAGTGGCGAGAGGAGGAGTCGGCGAGATCACCCCGTCACGGTAGCCCGGAGCGCGTCGGGCCCGGGGGAGTTATCCACAGGTCGGCGCCCGTCGGAATTCGACTCCTGCAGTATCCGAACTTCTGATAGCCTTAACCGTCACTCGTGGCGTGCATGCGCGTGCCCTCGTGACGAGAAAACCAAAATCCAACTGCTGTGAAGCATGCAGTCGGCCGTGCGCGGTCGTTGCCTCCCAGCCCGAGTCTCCATTCAACAAGGACAACCCACTACATGACTACCGCAACGACCGCCCCGGCCACCAAGCAGGTCGCCATCAACGACATCGGATCTGCTGAGGACTTCCTGGCCGCGGTCGAGAAGACCCTGAAGTTCTTCAACGACGGCGACATCATCGAAGGCACGATCGTCAAGATCGACCGCGATGAGGTCCTCCTCGATGTCGGCTACAAGACCGAGGGTGTCATCCCCTCGCGCGAGCTCTCGATCAAGCACGACGTCGACCCCAACGAGGTCGTCGCTGTCGGCGATCTGGTCGAGGCCCTCGTTCTCCAGAAGGAGGACAAGGAAGGCCGTCTGATCCTCTCCAAGAAGCGCGCACAGTACGAGCGTGCCTGGGGAGACGTCGAGAAGATCAAGGAGAACGACGGCGTCGTCACCGGTACGGTCATCGAGGTCGTCAAGGGTGGACTCATCGTCGACATCGGCCTCCGTGGCTTCCTGCCGGCTTCGCTCATCGAGCTGCGCCGCGTCCGCGACCTCACGCCGTACCTCGGCCAGGAGATCGAGGCCAAGATCCTCGAGCTCGACAAGAACCGCAACAACGTCGTCCTGAGCCGCCGTGCGCTGCTCGAGCAGACGCAGTCGGAGTCGCGCACCACGTTCCTGAACAACCTGCACAAGGGTCAGGTCCGCAAGGGTGTCGTCTCGTCGATCGTCAACTTCGGTGCGTTCGTCGACCTGGGCGGCGTGGACGGCCTCGTGCACGTCTCCGAGCTGTCCTGGAAGCACATCGAGCACGCCTCCGAGGTCGTCGAGGTGGGCCAGGAGGTCACCGTCGAGATCCTCGAGGTCGACCTCGACCGCGAGCGCGTCTCCCTGTCGCTGAAGGCGACGCAGGAGGACCCGTGGCAGGTCTTCGCCCGTACCCACGCGATCGGACAGGTCACGCCGGGTAAGGTCACCAAGCTCGTCCCGTTCGGTGCGTTCGTTCGCGTCGCAGACGGCATCGAGGGCCTCGTCCACATCTCCGAGCTCTCCAGCAAGCACGTGGAGCTGGCTGAGCAGGTCGTGTCGGTCGGCGAAGAGGTCTTCGTCAAGGTCATCGACATCGACCTCGAGCGTCGTCGCATCTCGCTGTCGCTGAAGCAGGCCAACGAGTCGGTCGACCCCAACGGCACCGAGTTCGACCCGGCCCTGTACGGCATGCTCGCCGAGTACGACGAGAACGGCGAGTACAAGTACCCGGAGGGCTTCGACGCCGAGACCGGTGCGTGGAAGGAAGGCTTCGACGCCCAGCGCGAGGCATGGGAGCAGGAGTACGCTGCAGCCCAGGCTCGCTGGGAGGCGCACAAGGCTCAGGTCGTCAAGGCGGCCGAGGCCGAGGCTGCGGCCGGAGACGACTTCGGCGGTCAGACCTTCACCAGCGAGGCTGCCGGCGCCGGCACCCTCGCGGACGACGAGGCTCTCGCCGCTCTGCGCGAGAAGCTCTCGGGCGGCAACGCTTAAGCAGCATTCGGGAACGGGTCGTCACCTCGCCTTCGGGCGGGTGTGGCGGCCCGTTTCGCATATCCACACCACGGAATCCCGCTCGTGACGCAACATTACGACGGCATTCGTGACAACCGATCCGCTCGGCCAGCATGGGCGTATGACCACCCTGCTGCCCGCACCGCGCACCACCGTCGCTCCGACGACGGTGGGTACGGCACAGGCCGTTCGGCTCGAAGGCATCGAACGATCGTTTCCTCTGCCGCACGGCCACCGCGACGTGCTGCGGGGCGTCGACGTCGACATAGCCGCCGGTGAGATCGTGGCCGTCGTCGGGCCCTCCGGCTGCGGCAAGTCGACCCTGCTGCGCCTCGTCGGAGGTCTGGACGCGCCGACACGAGGCGGCATCCGACTCGACGACACGCCCGTCGCCGACGTGGACGAGCGCACGGCCGTGGCGTTCCAGGAGCCGAGGCTGCTCCCGTGGCGCACGATCGCACAGAACGTCGAACTCGGCCTCGCGCGGGGCACCGCACGCCGCCTCGGCCGCGAACGCGTCCGTGAGCTGCTGCAGCTGGTCGGCCTCGATCATGCGGCGGATCAGCGTCCTCGCGAGGTGTCCGGCGGCATGGCCCAGCGCGCATCCCTCGCCAGGGCTCTCGCCCGGAACCCCGGCGTGCTCCTCCTCGACGAGCCTTTCGGAGCGCTCGACGCGCTCACGCGCCTGCGCATGCACGATCTGCTGCTGAAGATCCACTCCGCGGAGCCCACCACGATCCTCCTCGTCACGCACGATGTGGAAGAAGCCCTCTATCTCGCCGACCGTGTCCTCCTGCTGCGCACGCTGGGCGCGGCCGACGGCGACGAGTCCTCCATCGCCCGCACGATCACCGTTCCGGGCGTCCGCCCCAGAGACCGCGCCGACCGCGGTCTCGCCGACCTGCGCGCCGACCTTCTCGAGGGCCTCGGCGTCGACACCCACCACCGCACCGCCGAGGAGACCCGATGAGCATCACCACCCGCCGAATCGTCCCCGCGATCGCGATCGCCGGGACGATGATGCTCGTCGCGACGGGTTGCGTCGCGGGAGAGAACGCCGCGGCCACCGACACGAAGCCCACCTCCGGGACCAACGAGTGGTCGTCCGACACGCTGTCGATCGACTTCGCGACGTACAACCCGCTGAGCCTCGTGATCCGTGACCAGGGCATCCTCGAAGACATCCTCGGCGATGAGGTCGCCGTTGAGTGGGTGCAGTCCGCCGGCTCCAACAAGGCCAACGAACTGCTGCGCTCCGGCTCGGTCGACGTCGGATCGACCGCGGGATCCGCGGCGCTCCTTGCCCGTGCCAACGGCTCGCCCATCCAGGTCATCGACATCTTCTCGCAGCCGGAGTGGGCGGCCATCGTCGTCGGACCGGACAGCGACATCACGTCGATCGAAGATCTGAAGGGCGCCTCCGTAGCTGCCACCAAGGGCACCGATCCCTACTTCTTCCTGCTGCAGGCGCTCGAAGAGGGCGGCCTGTCGCTCTCGGACGTCGAGGTGCAGAACCTGCAGCACGCCGACGGCCGGGCGGCTCTCGACGGCGGTTCGGTCGACGCGTGGTCGGGCCTCGATCCGATCATGGCCGCGGCCGAGGCAGAGTCGGGTGACAAGCTCGTCTACCGCAACGTCGACTTCAACACGTACGGCTTCCTCAACGCCACCGAGGACTTCATCACGAACCACCCCGACCTCGCGCAGGCGGTCGTCGACGCCTACGAGCAGGCACGCGAGTGGGCGCTGGAGAACCCCGACAAGACTGCGGCGCTCCTGGCCGAGGTCGCCGGCATCGACCTCGGCGTCGCCACCACCGTGATCGAGGAGCGCTCGAACCTCGACGTGAGCGGCGTCCCCGGCGACGACCAGATCGCCGTGCTCGAGAAGATCGCCCCCGTGCTCGTGGAGTCCGGCGACGTGCAGGGCGGCAAGGACTCCGTCGACAAGGCGCTCTCCTCGATCGTGAACGCGACCTTCGCCGAGAAGGCGGTCGACGGCGAGTGAGTGAACTCGACCAGCGCGTGATCGCGCCCGCCGACTCGCGGGACGCGCTCGACTTCGCGAAGGGCGATCTCAGGCGGCCCGATGCCGCTGCCCGGCGCCCCTGGGACCGTCCGGTCGTTCGCATCGTCGCCGGCCTCCTCCTTCCGGTGATCATCCTGATCGTCTGGCAGGTCGTCACGACGAACGGGCTCATCCCGCCCTACCGCCTGCCCACGCCCGCCTCGGTCTTCCAGGCCGGTGTCGAGCTCGCAGAGAGCGGCCAGCTCTGGACGCACATCGCCATCTCCGTGCAGCGCGTGCTGCTCGGATTCGCGATCGGCTCCCTGATCGGTCTCGCCGCGGCGGGGGTGGTGGGGCTGTCCCGGCTCGGCGACGTGCTGCTGAGCCCGACGCTCGCCGCCATCCGCGCCGTGCCGTCGCTGGCCTGGGTGCCGCTGCTGATTCTCTGGATGCAGATCGGGGAGGAGTCCAAGGTCACGCTCATCGCGATCGGGGCGTTCTTCCCCGTCTACACCACGGTCGCCTCCGCACTCCGGCACGTCGACCCGCAGCTCGTCGAGGCCGGACGCTCGTTCAGCCTGCGCGGGTGGTCGTTGTTCCGCATCGTGCAGCTGCCCGCGGTCGTGCCGTCCGTCGTCTCCGGCCTCCGTCTCGCACTGGCCCAGGCGTGGTTGTTCCTGGTGGCCGCTGAGCTCATCGCTTCGTCCATGGGGCTCGGTTTCCTGCTCACGGATTCTCAGAACAGCGGTCGAGTGGACCGCATCCTCCTCTCGATCGTGCTGTTGGCTCTGCTCGGCACAATCACCAACGGCGTTCTCGTGCTGGTGGAGAAGTACCTGCTCCGTCGGTGGGTGTGAACATGGCCGAGGTCCGATTGCAGGAGACGCGCGTCTACGAGCCGTCGACCGCCTTCCCGCACGCGAACGTGACAGCGGAGGCGTACGCCCGTGCCGCAACGGATCCCGTCGCGTTCTGGGAAGAGGCAGCCCGACGCCTCGAATGGTCGGAGCGCTGGCACACCGCACACGAGTGGGAGCCTCCAAGCGGAGACGCGGTCCCTGCGGCGCGCTGGTTCCTCGGCGGCACTCTCAACGTGGCCGTCAATTGCGTCGATCGACACGTGGAGGCCGGCCGAGGCGACAAGATCGCCCTGCACTTCGAGGGGGAGCCGGGCGACCGTGTCGCGGTGACGTACTCCGACCTGCGGCAGCGCGTGTGCCGCGCCGCCAACGCCCTCGTGGCGCTCGGCGTCGAGGCGGGCGACCGTGTCGTGATCTACCTTCCCGTGCTCGTCGAGACGATCGTGATCACGCTGGCCTGCGCGCGGATCGGCGCCGTGCACTCGCTGGTCTTCGGGGGCTTCTCCGCCGAAGCCGTGCGCTTCCGCCTCGAAGACACCGGTGCGAAGCTGCTGGTCACGAGCGACGGGCAGTACCGACGCGGCGCTGCCACCGAGATCAAGTCCACGGCCGATGTCGCCGCCTCCGGTCTTCCCGCCCTCGAGCACGTGCTGGTGCTCCGGCGCACGGGCCAGGACGTGCCGTGGACGGACGGGCGCGATGTCTGGTGGCACGACGTCGTCGATACTGCGTCGCCCGTGCACGACGCGCAGCCGTTCGATGCCGAGCATCCGCTCTTCATCATCTACACCTCCGGCACCACCGGGAAGCCGAAGGGCCTCGTTCACACGTCGGGCGGCTATCTCACGCAGGCGAGCTGGGCGCACTGGGCGCACTTCGATGCGAAGCCCGACGACGTGCACTGGTGCACCGCAGACCTCGCCTGGGTCACCGCGCACACCTACGAGATCTACGGACCGCTCTCGAACGGTCTCACCCAGGTCATCTACGAGGGGACCCCGGATTCTCCGCACCGGGAGCGCCATCTCGAGATCATCGAGCGATACGGGGTGACCGTGTACTACACGGCACCCACACTGATCCGCACCTTCATGACCTGGTTCGGCCCCGACCTCCCCGTCGGCCACGACCTCTCGACCCTTCGCCTGCTCGGCACGGTCGGCGAGGCGATCAACCCCGAGGCCTGGGTGTGGTTCCGGCGGAACTTCGGCCGTGACGAGCTGCCGGTGATCGACACCTGGTGGCAATCGGAGACCGGCGCCGCGATGATCGCGCCGCTGCCCGGGGTCACACGACTCAAGCCGGGCTCGGCGTCGGTGCCCCTGCCGGGGATCGACGTCGCGGTGGTCGACGAGGACGGACGCGAGGTCGAACCCGGCCGCTCCGGAACGCTCGTGGTCCGCCGCCCGTGGCCCGGGATGGCTCGCACGGTGTGGGGTGACCCGAAGCGCTACCGCGACGCCTACTGGTCGGCGTATGCCGGTCACGGCGAGTTCGGTGGCTTCTACGTCGCCGGAGACGGTGCGACCCGAGACGTCGACGGGTACATCTGGATCCTCGGCCGACTCGACGACGTCGTCAACGTCTCCGGACACCGGCTCTCCACCATCGAGATCGAATCGGCTCTCGTCGCGCATGCCACCGTCGGTGAAGCCGGCTCCGCCGGTGTCTCCGACCCGATCACCGGGCAGGCCGTCGTGGCGTTCGTGACGCCGTCGGGCCGCGCAGAAGTGACGCCGGCCGACCTGCGTGCGCAGGTCGCGCAGTCGATCGGCCCTGTCGCCAAGCCGAAGCACATCGTGGTGGTACCGGACCTCCCCAAGACACGCTCGGGCAAGATCATGCGGCGACTCCTGGCGCAGCTGTGGGAGGCCGAGCAGGACCGCCGAGCAGGTCGCGATGCCCAGCCGCTCGGAGACACCACCTCGCTGCAGAACCCCTGGGCCGTCGACGACATCGCCGACGTGCTCGGTAGCGCTGAACTCTCGACACCCCTGAACTGCCGCCCCGCTGAACTGAGGACAACATGACGGAAGAACACCGCTTCGGTTTTCGCACCAGAGCACTGCACGCCGGCGGAACCCCTGACGCCTCGACCGGCGCGCGGGCGGTGCCGATCTATCAGACGACATCGTTCGTGTTCGACGACGCGGCGGATGCCGGCAACCTCTTCGCGCTGCAGAAGTACGGCAACATCTACTCCCGGATAGGCAACCCCACGGTCGCGGCCCTCGAGGAGCGTCTGGCGTCACTCGAAGGCGGGATCGGCGCCGTCGCCACCGCATCCGGGATGAGCGCGGAGTTCATCACGTTCGCAGCCCTCGTCGGCGTGGGTGACCACGTCGTCGCCGCTGCGCAGTTGTACGGCGGCACCGTGACTCAGCTGGACGTGACGCTGCGCCGCTTCGGTGTGGAGACCACATTCGTCGCCTCGACCGATCCTGCCGACTTCGCCGCCGCTATCCGTCCGGAGACGAAGGTCGTCTACGTCGAGATGATCGGCAATCCCTCGGGAGAGATCGCCGACGTCGAAGGACTGGCGGCCGTCGCCCATGCGGCCGGTGTGCCGCTCGTGGTCGATGCGACGCTGGCGACCCCGTACCTCGCGCGTCCCCTCGAGCACGGCGCCGACATCGTCATCCACTCCGTGACGAAGTTCCTCGGCGGACACGGCACCACGCTCGGCGGCGTCGTCATCGAGAAGGGCACGTTCGACTGGGGCAACGGCAAGTTCCCGCAGATGACCGAACCCGTCGACTCGTACGGCGGCATCAAGTGGTGGGACAACTTCGGGGAGTACGGCTTCCTCACCAAGCTCCGATCCGAACAACTGCGCGACATCGGCCCCGCGCTCAGTCCGCAGTCGGCGTTCAATCTGCTCCAGGGCATCGAGACCCTTCCGCAGCGCATCGACGCGCATCTCGCGAACGCCCGGGTCGTCGCGGACTGGCTCGCCTCCGACCCGCGGGTCGCCTACGTGACCTGGGCAGGGCTCGAAGGACACCCGCATCATGAGCGTGCGGCCAAGTACCTGCCCCTCGGGCCCGGTTCGGTGTTCGCCTTCGGGGTCGCGGCCGAAGACGAGAGGGCGGCGGGGGAGACGCTGATCGAGAACCTGCAGCTGGCCTCCCACCTCGCGAACATCGGAGATGCCCGCACCCTGGTCATCCACCCGGCGTCGACGACACATCGCCAACTCACCGAGGAGCAGCTCGTCGCCGCAGGCGTGCGCGCAGATCTGATCCGCATATCGGTCGGGCTGGAAGACGCCGACGACATCATCTGGGACCTCGACCAGGCACTCACCACGGCGACAGGAACGAACCGATGAACGCGACGACATCGGGCGATGCGTGCGCGCTGCCCACCGTGACGGATTCTGCGGCCTGCGCGCTGCCCGGCGCGACGGCGACCATCCCCGGGCGCACCTGGATCGGGCCGAGCCAGCAAGAGCGCTTCGGTCTGCTGCGACGCGCGACATCCATCGCGATCGTCGGCGCCTCGAACAATCCTGCGCGTGCGTCGTACTTCGTGGCGACATACCTGCTCTCCAGCACGGCTTATGACGTCTACCTCGTGAACCCTCGAGAGACCCGGATCCTGGGACAGCCCGTGTACGCGACGCTGAGCGACCTCCCCGTGGTGCCCGACATCGTGGACGTGTTCCGTCGGCATGATGACCTTCCCGGCATCGCTCAGGAGGCGATCGAGGTGGGTGCGCAGACGCTGTGGCTGCAGCTGGGGTCCTGGAACGAGGACGCGGCGGCCATCGCGGAACGTGCAGGTCTCTCGGTGGTCATGGACCGGTGCATCAAGATCGAGCACGCGCGGTTCCACGGCGGCCTGCATCTGGCGGGCTTCGACACGGGCGTGATCAGCTCGCGCCGTCAGCTGCTCGCGAGGTGAGGAGCGGCCGCAGCGAACCTTAGACTGGCGGCATGCCCCTCATCGCGCTCACCGGCGGCATCGCCTCCGGGAAGTCGACCATCGCCCGGCGTCTGGCGGAGCACGGCGCCATCGTCGTCGATGCCGATCAGATCGTGCGTGACGTGCAGTCGCCCGGGTCGCCTGTGCTCGTGCGGATCGCCGAGACCTTCGGTGCCGATGTCATCGCGCCCGACGGCTCTCTCGACAGGGCGGCGCTGGGTGCGAAGGTCTTCGGCGACGCCGACCTCCTCGCGCAGCTGAACGCGATCGTGCATCCGGCGGTGCGCGAAGAGTCGCAGCGCCGCTTCGACGCGGCCTTCGCCGACGATGCCGACGCGGTCGTCGTCTACGACGTGCCCCTCCTGGTCGAAGCACGGGTGGACGACCCCTGGGACCTCATCGTGGTCGCGCATGCCCCGGCCGCTGTGCGTCGGCAGCGACTCGTCGAGCTGCGCGGGATGGACGAGCGCGCGGCGCAGGATCGGATCGACGCCCAGGTCACCGACGAACGACGTCTCGCGATCGCCGATGTGGTGATCGACACGTCCGACTCTCTCGAGCACACACACGCGCAGACGGATTCCCTCTGGGAGCGGATCAGCGCACGGTGACCTTCTCCGGTCACGCCCCGGGCTCCCGCGAGTATCGGCGTCTCATCGTCGGTCTGTTCTTCGCGGGGATCGCGACGTTCGCACAGCTCTACTCGGCCCAGGCCGTGCTGCCGCAGATCTCCTCCGATCTCGCGGTCGCCCCGGCGACGGCAGCCCTGAGCGTGTCTGCCGCGACGCTCGGCCTCGCGCTCGCGGTCATCCCCTGGTCGGTGGTCGCTGATCGCATCGGTCGTGTGCCCGCCATGGCCACCGGCGTGCTCACAGCCACGGTGTTCGGTCTCACCGCCCCGTTGAGCGGCGAGATCGGGATGCTTCTCGTCCTGCGTTTCGCGGAAGGGGTGGCGCTGGGAGCTGTGCCGGCTGTGGCGCTCGCCTATCTCAGCGAGGAGGTGGAGGCCCGCCACGCCGCCGCTGCGGCGGGAAGCTACATCGCCGGGACCACGGTCGGTGGTCTGCTCGGCCGCATCGCGTCGGGGATCGTCGGGGAGGCCGGCGGATGGCGCGCCGGCATCCTGTCGGTCGCCGTGATGTGCGCGGTCGCCGCCGCGCTGTTCCTGTGGCTCACTCCGCGCGCCAGGGGGTTCGTCCCCGGTCGTCTGCGCGCTGATCGCGGGCCCGGCATCCTGGAGAAGCTGCGTGCGCCGTTGCGCTCGCCGTTGCAGTGGGCGCTGTACGCGCAGGGATTCCTGCTGATGGGCGCTTTCGTGGCGGTCTACAACTACCTCGGCTTCCATCTGTCGGCCGAACCGTTCGTGCTGCCCGCCTGGGTGGTCACGCTGCTCTTCCTCGCCTACCTGGCCGGCACGGTCTCGTCTCCCTGGGCCGGGGCGCTCGCCTCGCGGGTCGGACGCTTCCCCGTGCTGCTCGCCTCGATCGCCGTGATGGCCGCGGGCGCCGGCCTGCTGCTCGTGCCGGTGGCGACGATCGTGCTGGGCGGTCTCGTGCTCTTCACGGCCGGGTTCTTCGGAGCACATGCCGTCGCCTCCGGATGGACGCCGGTCGCGGCAGGCCCCGCCAGCCGGGCCCAGGCGTCGTCGCTGTACTACTTCGCCTACTACGCCGGGTCGAGCCTGTTCGGGTGGATGCTCGGCCTCGTGTTCGGCGCCGCGAGCTGGGGCTGGTTCGTCGCCGTCATCGTCGCGATGTGCGGCGTGGCTGCTCTCGCGGCCGTCTCGGCTCTGCGCGGCGCACCCACCGGGCAGTCGTCTTCCTGAAAGAAACTCCTCATGCTGTCGCGGCGGGCGACGCCGTGCGCATGGATGCGACCGGGGTGGATCCCTCTCGACGGCCTCGATGTCGGAGGGGCGGCATACGCTGGAGGTATGCAACCCACGCGCAGCGTCCGTCCTTTCGAGGTCATCAGCGAGTATGAGCCCGCGGGCGATCAGCCGAAGGCCATCGCCGACCTGGCGGCGCGCATCAACGCGGGAGAGACCGACGTCGTGCTGCTCGGCGCGACCGGTACCGGAAAGTCCGCGACGACGGCGTGGTTGGTCGAGCAGGTGCAGCGCCCGACGCTCGTTCTCGCACACAACAAGACGCTCGCCGCACAGCTCGCGAACGAGTTCCGCGAGCTCATGCCGAACAACGCCGTCGAGTACTTCGTGTCGTACTACGACTACTACCAGCCCGAGGCCTACGTGCCCCAGACCGACACCTTCATCGAGAAGGACTCCTCGATCAACTCCGAGGTCGAGCGTCTGCGCCACTCCACGACGAACTCGCTGCTGAGCCGCCGCGACGTCATCGTCGTCTCGACCGTGTCCTGCATCTACGGACTCGGGGCTCCCGAAGAGTACCTGCGCGCCATGGTCGCCCTTCAGGTGGGGGAGCGCTACGACCGTGACGCCCTCATCCGCCAGTTCATCGCGATGCAGTACAACCGCAATGACGTCGACTTCTCGCGAGGCAACTTCCGGGTGCGCGGCGACACCATCGAGATCATCCCCGTCTACGAAGAGCATGCGATCCGCATCGAGCTGTTCGGCGACGAGATCGAGGCTCTGTATTCGCTCCACCCGCTCACAGGAGAGGTCATCGAGAAGCTCGACGCCGTGCCGATCTTCCCCGCCTCGCACTACGTGGCCGGCACCGATGTCATCCAGCGTTCGATCGGCACCATCGAGACCGAGCTGGAAGAGCGCCTGGCCGAGTTCGAGCGGCAGGGCAAGCTCCTCGAGGCTCAGCGTCTGCGCATGCGCACCACTTTCGACCTCGAGATGCTGCAGCAGTTGGGCTTCTGCTCCGGCATCGAGAACTACTCGCGCCATATGGATGGACGCGCGCCCGGCGAGCCGCCGCACACCCTGCTCGACTTCTTCCCCGACGACTTCCTGCTGGTGATCGACGAGTCGCACGTGACCGTCCCGCAGATCGGTGCGATGTACGAGGGCGATGCATCGCGCAAGCGCACACTCGTCGACCACGGGTTCCGGCTGCCGAGCGCCATGGACAACCGCCCGCTGCGCTGGGACGAATTCAAGAACCGCATCGGTCAGACCGTCTACCTGTCCGCCACTCCCGGCAAGTACGAGATGGGCATCGCCGATGGCATCGTCGAGCAGATCATCCGCCCGACCGGTCTCGTCGACCCGGAGATCGTGGTGAAGCCGTCGAAGGGGCAGATCGACGACCTGCTCGAGGAGATCAGGGTACGGGTCGAGCGCGACGAGCGCGTCCTCGTCACGACTCTCACCAAGAAGATGGCTGAGGAGCTCACCGACTTCCTCGGTGAGCACGGGGTGCGGGTGCGCTATCTGCACTCCGACGTCGACACCCTGCGTCGCGTCGAGCTGCTCAGCGAGCTGCGCGCCGGCGTGTACGACGTCCTCGTGGGCATCAACCTCCTGCGTGAGGGACTCGACCTTCCCGAGGTCTCCCTCGTCGCGATCCTCGACGCCGACAAGGAGGGGTTCCTGCGTTCGGGGACCTCGCTGATCCAGACCATCGGTCGTGCGGCCCGAAACGTGTCCGGCGAGGTGCACATGTACGCCGACAAGATGACCGACTCGATGACGAAGGCGATCGAGGAGACCGACCGGCGTCGCGAGAAGCAGGTCGCGTACAACAAAGAGCACGGCATCGACCCGCAGCCGCTCCGCAAGCGCATCGCCGACATCACCGAGGTGCTGGCGCGTGAGGGTGCCGACACGGCAGAGATGTTGTCCGGTCGCGGTCGCGCCACCGGCAAGGGCAAGTCGCCCACGCCGAACCTGCGCCGCACGGGCATCGCGGCCGAGGGGGCGCAGCAGCTCGAAGCCACGATCCAGGATCTGTCCGATCAGATGCTCGCGGCAGCGGCCGAGTTGAAGTTCGAGCTCGCCGGGCGCCTGCGTGACGAAGTGCAGGACCTCAAGAAAGAGCTCCGTGCCATGGAGCGCGCCGGGCACGCGTAGGAGGCTGGCTGATGGACGCTGCGGGGAACGAACTCGCCGATCGGGTGCGTGCGTTGCTGGGCGTGGACACCGAGATCGAAGAGCGTCGGATGTTCGGTACCAGGGCGTTCCTCGACGACGGCCGCATCCTCGTCGGCGCGCGTCCGGGTGGCGTCCTTCTGGTGCGCGTCGATGACGAGAACGGTGCCGCGCTGCTCACGGAGCCCGGAGCAGCGCGGGCCGTCATGGGTGCGCGCACGATGAGCTCCGGCTGGCTCGACGTGGCGGCCGGGGCCATCGAGGACGACACCGCGCTCATGTTCTGGCTCGACGTCGCTCGGGAGTCGACGGGTTCGGCGAACGAGGCTCCCGAAGAGAACTGACGCGACGGGCGGGACCGTCGCCAAGGTCGAGGCCGCTACGGGCAGTGCACCAGGGTCTTCGGCCCGGTGCGGTCGATCTCGTGCTCCGTCATCGGTGCGCCGCAGAGAGGGCAGGCGCGCTCGGCGCGCTCTGCGGCGCTCGGGGGCGGAGTCTTCTCGTAGGGGCCGACGGATGCGGGTCCCGCGAACCGGATGAGGTTCGTGTTCACCCAGGAATACAGCCCTCCGGCGTCGCGGATGCGAGTACGGAGGGGCGGGCGATCGGAATCCTGTGCCATGTTCATTAGTGTACTAACTATTAGTGCAGATGTATAGTCTCCCTTGTGACAGCATCCGATGACCTGCTCCGGCTCGAGAACCAGCTCTGCTTCGCCCTGGTGACCGCGGCGCGCAACGTCGTCGCCCTGTACCGTCCCATCCTCGAGCCGCTGGGCCTGACTCATCCCCAATACCTCGTGATGCTGGCACTGTGGGAGCGGTCGCCGCGGACTCTCAACGACCTGGCGATCGATCTCGCCATGGAGCCGGCGACGGCTTCGCCGCTCGTGAAGAGGCTGGAGACGGAGGGGTTGGTCGTGCGTCAGCGCAGCAGCGAGGACGAGCGGCGCCTGGAGATCACGCTCACGCCGGCGGGAACGGCGTTGCGTGACCGGGCGGTCGACGTTCCGCACCAGGTCATGGCGGCGGTCGGCATGGGCGTCGACGAGATCGCGGCGCTTCGGGACGGTCTCGGACCTTTCGCGGGGCGTCGTCCTGACCTCGGCTGACGCGTCGTGCGCCCACGGCTCGCGGGAATCGACGACCACGAGGTGGGGGAGCAGCCCCCTAGGGTGGAGGCATGTCGCGCCCCGAGTCCTCGATCCCGGGGAGGGAGCGTGCCGGGACAGACCGGCCGCGGGGGCTTCTGCTCCCGCTGATCGCGATAGCCGGCTTCTTCGCGACGATCATGTTCGCTGCCTCGGCACAGGGCCTTCCGCAGTTCGGAGGATGGTTCACCGCTACCGAGGAACGGGCAGGTGACGACGTCCTGCCGACGGCGCCGACGGAGACCGCGCCACCGCCGTTCGATCCCCCTGAGGATTCGCCGTTGCTCGCGATCATCGGCTACGTCCTCGCGGCGGTCGTCGTCGCCGTCGTGCTCGCGATGGTGTACCTCGGTCTTCGACTCCTGATCCGCTACCTCGTGGGTCTCTGGCGTGACCGTCCGCTCGCGCGTCGCGAGGCGGCGCGGGTCGATGCCCGGGTCGTCATCGCACCCGCGGCCCACGTCGAACCGGACGAGGCGACGATCCAGCGTGGAATCGCGGAGGCGCTGAGGACGATCGACGGTCGGCCTCTCCCCGGCGACAGCATCGTGGCGGCGTGGGTGGGCCTGGAGGAATCGGCGGCGGATGCCGGCGCCGGCCGCGGCGTCAACGAGACGCCGTCGGAGTTCACCGTTCGCATCATCGGCCGACGTGCGGGGATCGCCGACGATGTCGTCGCCCTGCTGGGCCTCTACGAACAGGTGCGCTTCGGCGGGCACGACGCCGACGAGCGCGATCGGGCCCGAGCCGCCGAGTGCCTCCGCGGCATCCAGAAGGGCTGGCGATGAGGAGACGGATCCTGGTCCTGGGCGTCGGTGCCGCCGTCGCTGTGATCGTCCTGCTCCTGCTCGGTCAGGTGGGCTTTCCGGTTCCGTTCGTCTTCGCCTGGATGATCCTCGCCATCGCGGTGGTGTGCGCCTGCCGACAGGAGTTCATCGAGGTCGGGCCTGTCTGGCCCCCCGAGAAGCCGAGCCGCAAGACGCGCGGCTCGGAGGTATCCCGCATGGCCTGGGCGATCAACACGCGCACGGGAGTCGCCGGGCACGTCGTCGTGCGCCGGGTGCAGAGCGTGTTGAGAAGACGACTCGCCCTGCGTGGACTCGACCTCGACGATCCCACGCATCACGCGCGCATCGACGCGCTGCTCGGCGGGGGAGTGCGCGACGCCCTGCACGGTCGTGAAGTGCGGAGCACCGACATCGAGATCGTGCTCGACGCGATCGAACGAATCCCGAATGACACGGAGGAGACCGGATGAGCAGCCAGGAGACCACGCAGATCGCCGCCACGGGGCGTCGAGTGCTCGACAGCGTACGCGGCGCCGTCGTCGGGATGGACGAGCCCCTCACGATCGCCCTCGCTGCGATCCTCGCGGGTGGCCACGTGCTCTTCGAAGACGTTCCGGGGTTGGGGAAGACTCTCGCGGCGAGGAGCCTGGCGTCCGCGCTCGGCCTCGGTTTCCGTCGCCTGCAGTGCACGCCGGACATGCTCCCGGGCGACGTCACCGGCTCCTATGTGTATGCACCGGCCTCCGGTGAGTTCGTGTTCCGACCCGGCCCCATCTTCACCGGCCTGCTCCTGGCCGATGAGGTGAACCGCACCACTCCCAAGACCCAGTCGGCGATGTTGGAGGCGATGGCCGAGCATCAGGTCACCGTCGAGGGCAACAGCTTCGCCCTACCGCGTCCGTTCCACGTGATCGCGACCTCGAATCCGATCGAGTACGAGGGCACGTACGCGCTTCCCGAGGCGCAGCTCGACCGGTTCATGGTGCGGCTCGCCGTCGGATACCCCGGGCCGGACGATGAGACGCGCATCATCCTCGACCGCGTACGCCGACAGAGCCCCGATGCGTTCGTCGATCCGGTCATCGACGAACGGGGGCTCCTCGCGATCCAGGCAGCCGTCGAGAGGATCCACGTCGATGCCGATGTCGCCCGGTACTGCGTGGAGCTCACGAGGTCGACGCGGGATGCGACGCATGTCGCGGTCGGCGCCTCGCCGCGCGGATCGCAGGCTCTCGTCCTGCTCGGCCGCGCACTCGCGGTTCTGGACGGTCGCGATTACGTGCGGCCGGACGACATCAAGCGCATCGCGGAACCCGTGCTCGCGCACCGGCTGACCCTGACGCCGCAGGCCTGGGCGCAAGGAGTGGATCCCCGGTCCGTCGTGGCGACGGTGGTCGAGGCCACGCCGGTGCCGCCGACCGTGGCCGCGGTGCGATGACCGAGCAGGTCCGTGTCACGGCACGTGCCCCCGTGCACTGGAGTCGGACGCCCGTGATCGCGATCGGACTCGCCGGCTCGACGATCCTCGCTGCCGTAGGGCTCGTCTTCTCGCGACCCGACGTGATCGGCATCGGGCTTCCGCTCGCGCTCGCGACGGCATGGATGCTGCTGCGTCGGCCCGGTGACGATGTGCTGTCGATCGAGCTGCGTGCACGTCCGGAGCGCTCGGACGGCTCATCGGAGGTCATCGCCGCGGCAGATGCGGTCCTCGACGGCGGCTGGCTCCAGATCGCGGTCGATCAGGAGGAGCAGCGGTCGGGGGTCGCCGACGTGAAGGTCGGGAGCTCCGTCCTCACGTCGCGCAACCGCCTGCAGCACTCCGGTCCTCTGGAGCTGCTCGGAGTGACCGTGCGCGGGGTCGCTCTCGACGGCGCGTGGGTCACCGAGGCTGCTCCTCGCGTCGCACTGGGGTGGAACACACCGCCGCGGCATGTCCGGATCGGGCGTCTCCCGGTCGCGCCGCGATTGAGGGGTCTGCACGGTGCCCATGAGGGATCGCGGCCCGGCCAGGGCGGAGACTTCCGTGACATCCATCCGTTCGCCCCCGGCGACGAACTGCGCCGCGTCGACTGGCGGGCGACCGCGCGCGCCGCTCGCCGACCGGGTGAACTGCTCGTGCGACGCACTGCCACCCTCAGCGATTCCTCGGTGGTGATCGCGGTCGACACCGCGGAGGATCTCGGGACCGTCGTCGCCGCCTGGGGAGCGGACGATGCCGACCGGGCAGGCGTCACCTCGCTGGACCTCGCGCGGGAGGCCGCGCTGTCCATCGCCACTTCGGCGGTCGGCGTCGGTGATCGGGTGGCGTACCACGCGCTGTCGCCCGGAGGTCTCAGCCTTCCCTCCGGTGGAGGTGCTCGTCATCTCGCGCGGGTGCGGGACGTGATCGCGGCGACGAGTCAGAGTGACGAGGACTCCCGGTACCGCCGGTCGCCGGTCGTGTCTGCGGGATCCATCGTCTTCGTGCTCTCCACGTTCTTCGACGGTGTCGCCGCCCAGCTCGCCATCCGTTGGCGGGCGGCGGGGCACGCCGTGGTCGCCGTCGACGTGCTCCCGGCTCCGGACGAGAGCCGGCTCAGCCGTGAGCAGCGCATCGCGCTCCGGACCCTGCTCGCGGAACGCGCGGACATCCTCGTCGAGCTCCGGCATGCCGGCGTAGAGGTCGTCGCGTGGACGGATCAGGACGTCGACGTCGCGATGCGGCTCGCGGCGCTCCGTCAGCAGCGGATGCGGACGGTGCGGCGGTGAGACGCGGTCTCCGTTCGTTCCGGGTGCGGGCGGCTGTGCCCGGCGTCACGGTGCGGCTCCTGCTCGTCGCGATGGTGTGGGCAGGGGCGGTCGTGCTCGTTCCATTCCCGTTGTGGCAGGGCGTGGCGGTGATCGCCGCGGTCCTCGCTGTCGTGCTCCCGCGGTCCCTGGCGGCGTGGTTCGCGGCGGCGTGCCTGGTGTTCGGAGTCCTCCTGACCCCACCCGATCCGGGACGCACAGCCCTCGCCGTCCTGCTCGTCCACGCGATCCACGTGCTCGCATCGTTGAGCCTCGTGATCCCGATCTCCTCGCGTGTCGCCCTCGCCGTCCTGGGGCCGAGCCTGTCGCGCTTCTGCATCATCCAGCTGCTGGCGCAGCCCGTCGTCCTCGCGGCATGGTTGCTGGCGCCGTCGAACGTCGAGCAGGGGATCACGGCGCTCGCCCCGCTCGCCGCAGTGATGCTCGTGCTCGGTGTCGGGCTGGCACTGAGAGCCGTCCGGAGCTCGGATGTGCCGCGGCCGGCACGATCGGCGGGAGAGGAATCGGTCGCCGAGCGTCCTCGCGGAGCCAATGTCCGTGGCCCCTCGTAGACTTGTTCGGTGCCCATCGTCCCCGTTGCCTCCTCCGGAAAACTCAGTGTCCGCGGTGCCCGCGTCCACAACCTCAAGAACGTCGACATCGACATTCCCCGCGACTCCCTCGTCGTGTTCACCGGCCTGTCCGGATCGGGGAAGTCCAGCCTCGCGTTCGACACGATCTTCGCCGAGGGGCAGCGTCGCTACGTCGAATCGCTGAGCGCGTACGCGCGCCAGTTCCTCGGCCAGGTCGACCGACCGGACGTCGATTTCATCGAGGGCCTCAGCCCTGCCGTCTCGATCGACCAGAAGTCGACCAACCGCAACCCGCGATCGACCGTCGGCACGATCACCGAGATCTACGACTACATGCGCCTGCTCTGGGCGCGTATCGGTATTCCGCATTGTCCTGAATGCGGCGAACGCATCCAGCGTCAGACGGTGCAGCAGATCGCCGATCAGTTGATGGAGCTCCCCGAGCGCACGCGCTATCAGGTCGTCGCGCCGATCGTCTCGCAGAAGAAGGGCGAGTTCGTCGACCTGTTCCGCGAGCTCGGTGCCAAGGGATACTCGAGGGCCATCGTCGACGGCGACCTCATCCAGCTCGCCGAGCCGCCCACGCTGAAGAAGAGCTACAAGCACGACATCGCGGTGGTGGTCGACCGTCTGGTCGCGTCCGACGACATCCTCGGGCGCGTCACAGATTCGGTCGAGACCGCGCTCGGGCTCGCGGGCGGCGTGGTGCAGATCAACTACGTCGACGGCGAGGGCGACGACGCGTGGCAGACCTTCTCCGAGAAGCTGGCCTGCCCGAACGGGCACGCCCTCACTCTCACCGAGATCGAACCGCGCACGTTCTCGTTCAATGCGCCGTTCGGCGCCTGCCCTGCATGCTCGGGGCTCGGCACGCGCATGTCCGTCGACGTCGATCTGATGCTCGGCGACGAAGACCTCTCGATCCGCGAGGGCGTCATCATCCCGTGGACGACTCAGGGAAAGGGCCTGTTCCAGTACTACGAGCGTCTGCTCGAAGGTCTTTCCAATGATCTCGACTTCTCCTTGGACACCCCCTGGCGTGAACTCCACTCCGACGTGCAAAACGCCGTGCTGCGCGGCGAGAACTACAAGGTCTCCGTCAAGTGGAAGAACCGCTACGGCCGCGAGATGCGGTACACCTCCGGTTTCGAGGGTGTGGTTCCGTACATCGAGCGGCAGTACCTGCAGGCCGAGTCCGACAACCAGCGCAACCGCTGGGGTGAGTACCTCCGCGAGGTGCCCTGCCCGGTGTGCGATGGCAACCGGCTCAAGCCCGAGGTCCTGGCCGTGCAGGTGCACGGTCATTCCATCGCCGAGGTCTCGCATCTGAGCCTCGCCGACGCGCGCGCTTTCATGGAGACCCTCACCCTCACCGATCGTGAAGCGAAGATCGCGGCCCAGGTGCTCCGCGAGATCCGCCTCCGCCTCGACTTCCTTCTGCAGGTCGGTCTCTCGTACCTGAACCTCAGCCGTTCGGCGGGCTCCCTCTCCGGTGGAGAGGCGCAGCGCATCCGGCTGGCGACGCAGATCGGCTCGGGGCTGACCGGCGTGCTCTACGTGCTCGATGAGCCGTCGATCGGACTGCACCAGCGCGACAACCGCCGCCTGATCGAGACGCTGCTCACCCTGCGCGACCTCGGCAACACCCTGATCGTGGTGGAGCACGATGAAGAGACCATCGAGGCGGCGGACTGGGTCGTCGACATCGGTCCCGGTGCCGGAGTCAACGGTGGCGAGGTCGTGCATTCGGGCCCGTATTCGGCGCTGCTCAATGACAGCGCATCGATGACGGGGGAGTACCTCTCCGGTCGCCGCGAGATCCCGATGCCGACGAAGCGGCGGAAGATCGACAAGAAGCGGATGCTCAGTGTGGTCGGGGCCCGTGCGAACAACCTCCGCAACGTCACCGCCGACTTCCCGCTCGGCGTCCTGACCGCGGTCACGGGGGTCAGCGGCTCCGGCAAGTCGTCGCTCGTCAACGACATCCTCTACCAGGTGCTGGCGTCGCGCTTGAACGGTGCACGCACCGTTCCAGGCAAGCACACGCGGGTGACCGGGCTCGACAACCTCGACAAGGTCGTGCACGTCGATCAGGCACCGATCGGCCGCACCCCGCGATCGAACCCGGCCACCTACACGGGGGTGTTCGACCGCATCCGCACGCTTTTCAGTGAGACACCGGAAGCGAAGGTCCGTGGATACCAGCCCGGCCGATTCAGTTTCAACGTCAAGGGCGGCCGATGCGAGGCATGTTCCGGTGACGGCACGATCAAGATCGAGATGAACTTCCTGCCCGACGTGTACGTCGACTGCGAGGTCTGCCACGGCAAGCGTTACAACCGCGACACGCTCGCCGTGCACTACAAGGGCAAGAACATCGCCGAAGTGCTCGAGATGCCGATCGAGGAGGCAGCCGATTTCTTCGAGCCCATCCAGGCGATCCACCGCTACATGAAGACGCTCGTCGACGTCGGGCTCGGGTACGTGCGGCTGGGCCAGTCGGCGACGACGCTCTCCGGCGGCGAGGCGCAGCGCGTCAAGCTGGCGACCGAGCTCCAGCGTCGCAGCAACGGGCGCAGCATCTACGTGCTCGATGAGCCGACCACGGGTCTGCACTTCGAAGACGTCCGCAAGCTCCTCGAGGTGCTCAACGGCCTGGTCGACAAGGGCAACACGGTGATCGTCATCGAGCACAACCTCGACGTGATCAAGTCGGCGGACTGGGTGATCGACCTCGGACCTGAAGGCGGTTCCGGCGGTGGCCAGATCGTCGCCACGGGTACCCCGGAGCAGATCGCCCGCGTCGAGGCGAGCCACACCGGGCTGTTCCTCGGCGAGATCCTGGGTGAGGGGCGCTCCGCGCGGAAGGCCAGCTGATGGCCGATGTGCTGTCGTACAAGCCGAGGCCGGGGGAGATTCCCACCGACCCCGGCGTGTACCGCTTCCGCGACTCTGCCGGCCGTGTGCTCTATGTGGGCAAGGCGAAGAACCTGCGTCAGCGTCTGTCGAACTACTTCGCACCTTTGCGCACGCTGCATGAGCGCACCCGTCGTATGGTCACCACCGCCTCGTCCGTCGAGTGGACGGTGGTCCCCACCGATGTCGATTCGCTGCAGCTCGAATACATGTGGATCAAGGAGTTCGATCCGCCCTTCAACGTGCGTTACAAGGACGACAAGTCCTACCCGTTCATGGCCGTGACTCTCGCGGACGAAGCACCCCGAGTGATCGTCACCCGCAACCGCAAGATCCCCGGCGCACGGTACTTCGGTCCGTTCCCGAAGGTCTGGGCGGTGCACGAGACCATCGACCTGATGATCAAGGCCTTCCCGATCCGCACGTGCAGCGACTCCAGCTACCGGCGTGCCATGCAGACAGGCCGTCCGTGCTTTCCCGGGCAGATCGGCAAGTGCGGGGGCCCCTGCTCGATGACAGTGAGCATCGAGGAGCACCGTGCCATGGTCGACGACTTCGTCGCCTTCATGGCAGGTGGCGATGAGCGTTTCACCCGCGAGCTCACGAAACGGATGCTGGCGGCATCCGCGGCGATGGACTATGAAGCAGCGGCCAAGTACCGTGACAAGCTCTCGGCGATCGAAGCCGTGCTGGGCAAGAGCGCACTGGTCCTCCCCAGCGACGAGGACGCCGATCTGTTCGGGATCGCGGAAGACGAACTCGCCGCCGCAGTCCAGCACTTCGTGATCCGTGGTGGCAGGGTGCGTGGTGTGCGCGCCCTGACCATCGAGAAGGAGATCGACATCTCCAGCGGCGAGCTCGTCGAGCAGGTGCTGCAGCAGGCCTACGGAGAGGCGCAGGACGTTCCGCGTCGGATCCTGGTTCCGACACTGCCCGATGACGCCGCGGAACTCGAGGTGTGGCTGCGTGAGCGCCGCGGCAAGAAGGTCGAGATCGCGGTCGCGCAGCGCGGCCAGCGTGCCGACCTCATGCGGACCGCCACGCTCAACGCGCAGCAGGCACTGATCCGGCACAAGACGCGACGCACGACCGACTATGTCGCTCGAACCCAGGCGCTGACCGACCTGCAGGAGGCGCTCGGCATGGACGAAGCGCCGCTGCGCATCGAGTGCTTCGACATCTCCCACCTCGGTGGCACGAATGTCGTCGCGTCGATGGTGGTGTTCGAAGACGGGCTTCCCCGTAAAGACCAGTACCGGTCGTTCAACATCGCCGAGACGACCGATGACACCGATTCCATGTACCAGGTGCTCCGTCGCCGTCTGGCCTACCTCGATCGTCCCGAAGAGCCCGAGGCCATCGACCCCACGACCGACGAGGTCGTGGCGGAAGACGTCGGGGAGGCGACGGTGCGACGCAAGCCCCGATTCGCCTATCCGCCGCAGCTGCTCCTCGTCGATGGGGGACAGCCGCAGGTGGAGGCCGCGGCCCGAGCGCTCCGCGACGCCGGGCACACCGAGATCGCGGTCTGCGGCATCGCCAAGCGTCTCGAGGAGGTCTGGCTCCCCGGAGAGGACTTCCCCGTGATCCTGCCCCGTACGAGCGAAGCCCTGTACCTTCTGCAGCGCCTGCGCGACGAGGCGCACCGGTTCGCGATCACGCATCAGCGCAAGAGGCGGCGCAACGACATCGGCTCGGTGCTCGCCGAGGTACCGGGACTCGGGGCCTCCCGCATCAAGGTGCTGCTCAAGCACTTCGGTTCGGTGACCGCTCTCCGCGCCGCCGAGCCGGAACAGATCGAGGAAGTCCAGGGAATCGGTCCCGTGCTCGCTCAGAACATCCACACGCACCTGTCCACTCGCTAGGCTGGAGGCCGAGGGGGAGAGGGAGCACTGAGCAATGAATGACGGGGAGAAGGGCGAGTTCCTCATCGTCACGGGAATGTCCGGCGCAGGTCGGACGACGGTGGCGAACGCACTCGAGGATCTCGGCTGGTACGTCGTCGACAACCTGCCCCCGCAGATCCTGCGTCCGCTGCTCGATCTGACCGATATGGGCGGCACTGCTCTGCCGAAGGTCGCGGCGGTCGTCGATGTGCGCGGACGCAACCTCTTCGACGACTTCCCCGGGGTGGCGCGCGCACTGCGCTCCCGCGGTTCCGTTCGCGTGCTCTTCCTCGACGCGTCCGACGACGTCCTGGTGCGTCGGTTCGAGTCCGTGCGGAGACCGCACCCTCTGCAGGGCGAAGGCACACTGCTCGACGGCATCCGCATCGAGCGCGCCCGGCTCGCGCCGATCCGCGAAGCGGCCGACCTGGTGATCGACACGTCGACGCTCAACATCCACCAGCTCGCCACCCAGGTCTCCGACATCTTCTCCGAGGAGGGGGAGGCGCGACACCGGGTCACGCTGCTCAGCTTCGGGTTCAAGTACGGCCTGCCGACGGATGTCGACATCGTCGCGGACATGCGATTCCTGCCGAACCCGTTCTGGAACGAGGAGCTGCGGGGTCTGACGGGGAAGGACGAGACTGTTCGCGAGTACGTGCTCTCCCGGGATGGCGCGATGGAATTCCTGGACGCCTACTCCGCGGCGCTGGTGCCGGTGCTCGAGGGATATCAGCGCGAGAACAAGAGTCACTCGACGATCGCGATCGGCTGCACGGGGGGAAAGCACCGCTCCGTCGCCATGTCGGAGGAGCTGTCGCGCCGCCTCGCCGCGATCCCGGGCGTCGCCGTGAACGTCCGTCACCGGGACCTGGGCCGAGAGTAGCGGGCCGTCCGGCCGAGTAAGCTGGACGTTTGCGTCGCGATCCGGCGCGTGAACGTGAAGGAGTGTCGTGGCACTAACCACCGACGTCAAGGCCGAGCTGGTCAGCATCCGCAATGCACCCCCGACGGTGCGAGTCGCGGAAGTGACCGCCATCCTCCGGTTCGCCGGTGGTCTGCATTCGATCGCCGGTCGCGTGGCCGTGGAGGCCGAGGTCGACGCGGAGACCCTTGCGCGCCGCGTCGCTCGTGACCTCGCCGAGATCTACGGTGTGCGACCCGAGATCGCCCAGGTCCAGTCGAGCACCGCGAACGACGGCGCACGCTGGGCGGTGCGCGTGATCGCGCAGGGGGAGACCCTCGCCCGTCAGACCGGGCTGCTCGACCAGCGTCGGCGCCCCGTGCGCGGATTGCCCAACCGGCTCACCACCGGCTCGCGGGCCGAGGTCGCCGGACTGTGGCGCGGTGCCTTCCTCGCCGCAGGATCCCTGAGCGAGCCCGGACGCTCGGCCATGCTCGAGGTCGTCTGCCCGTCGTCGGAGGCCGCGATGGCCCTCGTCGGTGCGGCGCACCGCCTCGGAGTCGCCGCCAAGGCGCGCGAGGTGCGCGGGATGCCCCGCGTGGTCGTGCGCGAGGGCGAGGCGATCCGCACCATCCTCAACGAGATGGGTGCACAGAAGACCGCCATCGCGTGGGAGGAGCTCCGCCAGCGCCGCGAGGTGCGGGCCGGCGTCAACCGTCTCGTGAACTTCGACGACGCGAACCTTCGCCGTTCCGCACAGGCCGCCGTCGCGGCGTGCGCACGTGTCGAGCGCGCACTGGAGATCCTGGCCGACGAAGTCCCCGATCATCTCAAGGTGGCCGGCGAACTCCGTCTGGCGCACCGCGACGCCAGCCTCGATGAGCTCGGCCACCACGCCGACCCGCCCCTGACGAAGGACGCCGTCGCCGGCCGCATCCGCCGTCTGCTCGCGATGGCCGACAAGCGCGCGCAGCAGGAGGGCATCCCCGGAACGGAAGCCGCGGTCCCCGTCGGACTCGACGTCTGATCCACCTCTCGACCAAGACCCGCCGACCGGCACCCGGACGGCGGGTCTTTCGTCATACGACGGAAGGATCGGGGGCGCCGCCGCGTTGTCGTCAGTAGGATGAATCACGTCCGCTCTACGCCGCACATCGGCGGCGCGGAGGATCGGCAAGCGCCGCGGCGCGGCGCGGATTGGATGAAAGCGATATGGCGACCTACACGCTCCCCGACCTTCCCTACGACTTCGCAGCCCTGGAGCCGCACATCAGCGGCAAGATCATGGAGCTGCACCACGACAAGCACCACCAGGCATACGTGACGGGTGCGAACACCGCGCTCGACCAGCTCGCCGAGGCGCGCGAGAGCGGAAACCTCGCGAACGTCAACAAGCTCGAGAAGGACCTCGCGTTCAACCTCGGCGGTCACGTCAACCACTCGATCTTCTGGACGAACCTGTCGCCGAACGGCGGCGGTCAGCCCGAGGGCGAGCTGAAGGCGGCGATCGACGAGTACTTCGGCTCGTTCGAGAAGTTCCAGGCGCACTTCACGGCAGCGGCGACCGGCATCCAGGGATCCGGGTGGGCGGTCCTCAGCTGGGATTCGATCGGCTCGCGTCTGATCATCCAGCAGCTGTTCGACCAGCAGTCGAACACCGCGCAGGGCACGATCCCGCTGTTCCAGCTCGACATGTGGGAGCACGCCTTCTACCTCGACTACCTCAACGTGAAGGCTGACTACGTCAAGGCCGCGTGGAACATCGCGAACTGGGAGAACGTCGCCCAGCGCCTCGAAGTCGCCCGCAAGCAGACGAACGGCCTGCTGGTACTGTCGTAATCGGGTCGCGTCCCGACGGGCCACGGCTCGTCGGGACGCCCTCTCAGCCAAAAAACCCCGCGCTTCACGCGTGCTGGAAAGCAGCGTGCAGTGCACGAGAAACAGGGAGACCTGAGTGTCTGTCAAGATCGGTATCAACGGCTTCGGCCGCATCGGACGCAACTACTTCCGCGCGGCTCTCGCGCAGGGAGCGGACCTTGAGATCGTCGCCGTCAACGACCTCACCGACAACAAGACCCTGGCGCACCTGCTGAAGTACGACTCGGTGGGCGGCGTCCTCGACGCCGAGATCAGCTACGACGATGAGAGCATCACCGTCAACGGCAAGACGATCAAGGCGTTCGCCGAGCGCGACCCCGCCAACCTCCCCTGGGGTGAGCTGGGCGTCGACATCGTCATCGAGTCCACCGGCTTCTTCACCAAGGCTGAACTCGCCAAGAAGCACATCGAGGCCGGCGCGAAGAAGGTCCTCATCTCGGCCCCGGGCACGGGTGTCGACGGCACGTTCGTCATGGGCGTGAACGAGGACACGTACAACCCGGAGACCGATCACATCATCTCCAACGCCTCCTGCACGACGAACTGCCTCGCGCCGCTCGCCCAGGTCTTCAACGACGCGTTCGGCATCGACCGCGGCTTCATGATGACGGCTCACGCGTACACCGCCGACCAGAACCTGCAGGACGGCCCGCACAGCGACCTGCGTCGTGCACGTGCTGCCGCGATCAACATCACGCCGGCGTCGACCGGTGCTGCCAAGGCCATCGGCGAGGTGCTCCCGGAGCTCCAGGGCAAGCTCAGCGGCTCGTCGTACCGCGTTCCGGTTCCGACCGGCTCGATCGTCGACCTCACCCTCATCACCGACCGTGAGAACCTGACGGTCGACGAGGTCAACGAGGCGTACAAGAAGGCCGCTGCCGAGGGTCGCCTCGCCGGCTACCTCCAGTACAACGAGGACCCGATCGTCTCGAGCGACATCGTGCACAACCCGCACTCGTCGATCTTCGACTCGACGCTCACCAACGTGAGCGGCAACCTGATCAAGGTCTCCAGCTGGTACGACAACGAGTGGGGCTACTCCAACCGTCTCGTCGACCTGACCGAGTACGTGGCCGAGCGCCTCTAAGCTCAGACACATGACTCTGCGCACCCTGGACACTCTGGGGTCGCTCGAGGGCAAGCGCGTCATCGTCCGTTGTGATCTCAACGTCCCCTTGCGGGATGGGATCATCACGGACGATGGCCGTGTCCGCGCCTCGTTGCCGACCCTCAACGCACTCATCAATGCGGGCGCCCGCGTCGTCGTGTGCTCTCACCTCGGGCGGCCGGACGGCGCGCCCGACCCGAAGTACAGCCTGGAGCCGGTGGCCCAGCGCCTGTCCGAGCTGCTCGGTGCCCCGGTCGCGTTCGCACGCGACACGGTCGGCGAGTCGGCGAAGGACGCCGTGGAGTCCCTCGAGGACGGCGGAGTCGTCGTCATCGAGAACCTGCGGTTCAACCCGGGGGAGACCTCGAAGGACGACGCCACCCGTGCGGCTTTCGCGGCCGAACTCGCGGAGCTCGGCGATGTGCTGGTCTCCGATGGGTTCGGGGTCGTGCATCGCAAGCAGGCGAGCGTCTACGAGCTTGCCGAGCTGCTCCCGTCCGCGGCCGGTCTGCTGATCGCGACCGAACTCGACGTGCTCGACCGTCTGACCGAGAATCCCGAGCGTCCGTACGCGGTCGTGCTCGGCGGCTCCAAGGTCAGCGACAAGCTCGGCGTCATCTCGCACCTGCTGCCGCGCGTCGACAAGATCCTCGTCGGCGGCGGCATGCTGTTCACCTTCCTCAAGGCACAGGGTCACGCCGTGGCGTCGAGTCTCCTGGAAGAGGACCAGCTCGAGACCGTTCGCGGCTACATCGCGGAGGCGGCGGAGCGTGGCGTGGAGCTCGTGCTCCCCACCGACGTCGTCGTCGCCGCATCCTTCGGCGCCGATGCCGCGCACGAAGTCGCTGCAGCCGATGCGATCGAGTCCACGCCGTTCGGTGCCTCCGGCATCGGCCTCGACATCGGCCCGGAGACGGCGGCACGTTTCGCCGAGGTCATCCGCGAGTCGAAGACCGTGTTCTGGAACGGCCCGATGGGCGTGTTCGAGTTCCCGGCGTTCGCGGCGGGTACCAAGACCGTGGCGCAGGCGCTCACCGAGGTCGACGGCCTCAGCGTCGTCGGCGGTGGCGACTCCGCGGCAGCCGTGCGGCAGCTGGGCTTCTCCGACGACCAGTTCGGTCACATCTCGACCGGCGGCGGCGCGAGCCTCGAATTCCTCGAGGGCAAGAAACTACCTGGGCTGGAGGTCCTCGGATGGGCGTGAACTCCCGTACCCCGCTGATCGCGGGAAACTGGAAGATGAATCTCGACCACCTGCAGGCGGTCGCGTTCGTGCAGAAGCTGCACTGGACGTTGAAGGACGCGAAGCACGAAGACGGATCGGTCGAGGTGGCGGTCTTCCCGCCGTTCACGGACATCCGCAGTGTGCAGACGCTCATCGACGCGGACAAGATCCCGTTCGCGCTCGGAGCGCAGGACGTCTCGGCACACGACTCCGGTGCGTACACCGGTGAGGTGTCGGGGGCATTCCTGGCGAAGCTCGACGCGAAGTACGTCATCATCGGTCACTCCGAACGCCGTGAGTACCACTCCGAGGGCGACGACATCGTGGCTGCCAAGGTGAAGGCCTCGCTCAAGCACGGACTGGTCCCGGTGATCTGCGTCGGCGAGACAGCGGGAGACCTCGAGAAGTTCGGCGCCAGTGCGGTCCCGGTGTCCCAGCTCGAGGCCGCGCTCGAGGGCGTCTCGCCGAAGGCGGACATCGTCGTGGCGTACGAGCCCGTGTGGGCGATCGGCTCCGGCCAGGCAGCGACCCCGCAGCAGGCGCAGGATGTCTGCGCCGCACTGCGAGCCGTCATCGCGAAGGTCCTGGGCGACGAAGCGGCTGCGCGCACGCGCATCCTCTACGGCGGCTCGGTGAAGTCGGGCAACATCGCCAGCTTCATGCGTGAACCCGATGTGGACGGCGCTCTGGTCGGCGGGGCGAGCCTCGTCGTGGACGAGTTCGCCGCGATCATCCGCTTCGAGAAGCACGTCGGCGTGTGAGTGCAGCGGGGCTTCGGCCCCGCTGCACCGTATACTTGACCGTTACGGGGGCGCTCCGGCCCCAGCGAAAGGCTCTTTCTCGTGGCAATTCTCGAGTTCGTCCTGCAGGTCGTGCTGGGCATCACCAGCGTTCTGCTGACCCTCCTCATCCTCTTGCACAAAGGCCGCGGCGGTGGCCTGTCCGACATGTTCGGTGGAGGCATGACCTCAGCGGTCGGCTCTTCCGGGCTCGCGGAGCGGAACCTGAACCGCTTCACCGTCGTCCTGGCTCTGACGTGGTTCGTCTCCATCGTCGCGCTGGGCCTCATCACGAAATTCGAGGTCATCTGATGGCTACCGGTGGAAACGCGATCCGCGGCACCCGTGTCGGCTCGGGCCCCATGGGCGAGCAGGACCACGGTTATCACGCCGACCGCATCGCAGTCTCGTACTGGGACGGTCTCGGCAACGAGACCGTGCGCTACTTCGCCGCCGGTCTCCCCGAAGAGGAGATCCCGGAAACGATCGATCACCCGCAGTCGGGTCTTCCTGCCGGCCGCGACAAGGAGAATCCTCCTGCGCTCGCGAAGGCGGAGCCGTACAAGACGCACCTCGCCTACGTGAAGGAGCGTCGTACCGACGAGGAAGCCGTCCAGCTTCTGGACGACGCACTCACGCAGCTGCGCGAGCGCAGGGGCCAGTGACCTCGGTCTGACATCGAAGAAGCCGCCGCGAGTCATCGCGGCGGCTTCTTCCGTATCAGGACACCGTCGTCAGCGGCAGGCCGCTGCGGCGTCGATGTAGTTCTGCGGGGGATAGCCGTACGCCCACACCCCGTTGGCATCGTCGGCGTAGCCCATGCTGATGGCCCACGCGGTCGCCCACTTCTCGATGCTGTCCTGAGTGGACGAGTCGTACATGCTCTGGCACTTCACGCTGATCGCGTGCCCCACCTCATGGGCGACGAGCGCCTTGCTTCGGATGCCCGGCCACTGCTCGGCGACCGAGTTCGAGAGCTCGATCGTTGCGCGCCCGGACTCGCCCCACCACCAGGTCGTGTACCCGCCCATGCTGCCGTTGTAGCCGGCGCCGCTCACGACCGGCGACCAGTCGAAGTCGAGGAGCACGCCGGGCGCGAGGGATCGGGCGAACGCCTCGATCTCGAGCCGGGCGTTCAGCAGCGGCCCCGCTTTCTCCGCCAGCTCTTCGCTCTCGGTGGCGACGACGTGCGCGGCCGCGTCCTGCAGCGAGAGGTAGGAGGTTGCCTCGCTGTCATCCATGGTCGTCGCGGCGGTCGCATCGGCGGCTGCTGCGCGCAGGGCGATCACGGCCTCGTTGCGGGCGGAGAGGTGCGCGGCCTCGAACGCCGGAGCGGCCGCGCCGGCGGCGTTGATCACGGCCACCCCACTCTCCGCCACAGCCTCATGCGCGTCTGCCGTCTCGGTGGAGGCGACGGCGAGCTCATCGGACAGCACGTCGAGATCGTGCCGTCGCTGTTCCAGCTCCGACGTGGCGCCGAACAGTTCCCAGAACCAGCCCGGCTTCGTGCCCACCCCGGCGATCTCCGTCGCGACCACGGCGTCGGCCTCCGAGGCGGCGGTGGTGCCGTCGGCGAGCGCTGAGGCGAGCCCTGCCTGGACCTCCTCGGGCACCGCGATCGGCTGGTTTCCTCCGGCGAGGATCTGTTCCGCCGCGCCGGTGACCGCGCGGAGGTCCGCGATCGCCTCACGGACCTGCGTCTTCGTGGTCGACGTCGCCTCGGCGGTGCTCTCGTATCGCGACAGCGCGTTGTCGTACCCGAGGTTCGCCGTCACCTGAGTGAGTGCCAGCCCTGCGATCACGGCCGCTCCGCCGATCAGACCGACGGCGATGCCCGTGCGTCTCATCCGACGTGGCGTCGCCGCTGCAGCAACGGCGGGATCAGCGGAGAACACGACGGGCAATACGTGCCCACCGGGGAGCGGCGCCGTGCGCGTGTCGGCGTCCGGCCGGGACTGGTCGGTCACGTCGTGTCCATTCGATGATGCCTTCCGGTCGGAGACTGCGTGCAGCGATGCTGACAGCGTATTCGACGGGCGGACGCGAGCCGGAGAAGGTCACGGGGAATGCGAGAAGGCCCCCACCGATGGTGGGAGCCTTCTCGAGCGGAGGGGCTGACGGGAATCGAACCCGCATCATTAGTTTGGAAGACTAAGGCTTTACCACTAAGCTACAGCCCCGGATCCGGACCTTCGGAAAGGTTCGGTACCGACTCATCGACTATACCGGACTCTGGCGCATGCTCCGGTCCGTTAGACTCGGTGGGGCTGAATCCGCGTGCGGATTCCCCGGGGCGTAGCTCAGTTTGGTAGAGCGCCCGCTTTGGGAGCGGGAGGTCGCAGGTTCAACTCCTGTCGCCCCGACACAGCCCCCACGGACCTTACAGCCGCGAATCGAAGCGGAAATCACAAGGAGAACACACCAGCATGGCGAACAGCACCGTCGAGAAGCTGACCCCGACCCGGGTCAAGCTCACCATCACGGTCACCCCGGACGACCTCAAGCCCAGCATCGCTCACGCGTACGAGCACATCGCTCAGGACGTGCAGATCCCCGGCTTCCGCAAGGGCAAGGTCCCGGCTCCGATCATCGACCAGCGCATCGGTCGTGGCGCCGTCATCGAGCACGCCGTCAACGAGGGCCTGGACAAGTTCTTCCGCGAGGCGACGGTCGAGCACAAGCTGCGCGTCGTCGGCCGTCCGGCTGCCGACATCACGCAGTGGCCGAACGAGAAGGACTTCTCGGGTGACCTGCTCGTCGACATCGAGGTGGATGTCCGCCCCGAGATCGAGCTGCCCTCCTACGACGGCATCACCGTGACGGTCGACGCCGTCGAGGCCGATGACGCCGCGCTCGACGCCGAGCTCGACAACATGCGCGCGCGCTTCGGCACGCTGGTCCCGGTCGACCGTCCGGCCGCCAAGGGCGACTTCGTCGAGCTCGACCTCGTCGCGACGATCGACGGTGCCGAGATCGACCGCGCCGAGGGCGTCTCCTACGAGATCGGCTCCGGCGAGCTGCTCGAGGGCATCGACGACGCGATCGAGTCGCTCACCGCCGGTGAGGACACCACCTTCCGCTCCGCTCTCGTCGGTGGCGACCACGCCGGCTCCGAGGCCGAGGTCTCCGTGACCGTCAAGGCCGTCAAGGAGCGCGAGCTCCCCGAGGCCGACGACGACTTCGCGCAGATCGCGAGCGAGTTCGACACGATCGCCGAGCTCCGCGAGAGCCTGGCCGAGCGCGTCGCTCAGCAGGGCGTCTTCACGCAGGGTTCCGCCGCGCGCGACAAGCTCGTCGAGGTGCTGCTCGAGCAGATCGAGATCCCCGTTCCGCCGCAGCTCATCGAGGACGAGGTGCACAACCACCTCGAGGGCGAAGGCCGTCTCGAGGACGAGGTGCACCGCGCCGAGGTCACCGAGGCGAGCGAGAAGCAGTTCCGCACGCAGGTGCTCCTCGACACGATCGCCGAGCAGGCCGATGTGCAGGTCTCGCAGGAAGAGCTCAGCCAGTACCTCATCCAGTCGGCTGCGCAGTACGGCATGGCTCCGCAGGAGTTCGTCGAGGCGCTGCAGTCCTCGAACCAGCTCCCGGCGCTCGTCGGAGAGGTCGCGCGCAACAAGGCCCTCGCGATCGCGCTCGGCAAGGTGAAGGTCGTCGACAGCAATGGCAAGGCCGTCGATCTGTCCGACTTCATCGTCACCGACGACGAGGCGGAGTCCACCGACGCCGAGTCCACCGACGCCGAGGAGAAGCCGGCCAAGAAGGCTCCGGCCAAGAAGCCCGCCGCCAAGAAGGCTCCGGCCAAGAAGGCCGATGACGCTGACGAGGCCGAGAAGCCGGCTGCCAAGAAGCCCGCCGCCAAGAAGGCTCCGGCTGAGAAGGCTCCGGCCAAGAAGGCTCCGGCCAAGAAGGCGGCCGACAAGGCCGAGTGATCGGACACGATCCAGTGAAGAGGGCGGGTGCTGCGGCATCCGCCCTCTTTTCCATCCAGGGAGGGCAATCATGAAGACGTGGGATGAGCGCATCGACGAGGTGTGGGACGATGCGACGGGTGAGGAGGTCGGTGACGACACCATCGCCCGCATCGACGCCCTCGCCGCCGAGCGCGGAGCAGGTGACGCCCGCGCCGAGTTCGAACGCGCGGGCGCGCGGGATTCCGCGGGAAGGCCCGCGGAAGCCATCGTTCTGTATCGGCGCGCGCTGGCATTGGGGTTGGATGCTGAGCATCGCCCGCAATGCGTGATCCAGATGGCGAGCTCGCTGCGGAATCTGGGCGAATACGACGAGGCCCTCGCCGTGATCCGCGCCGAGGAGCAGCTGTCGGCCGACGGTCCCTACCGTGACGCCATCGCGTGCGTGCACGCCCTCATCCTCGCAAGCGCGGGGCGACCAGCGCAGGGTCTCTCGGTGGCGCTGCTCGCCCTGGTCCCGCATCTGCCGCGCTACCACCGGTCGATGACGGCGTATGCCCGCGAGATCGCGGACGCCGACACCTGATATGCCGACGGCGAACACGGCCTGGGTGCCGCGTTGTCGCCGGTAGATTCGAATCACTGAAACACGGAATCAGGAGCTGACATGGCTGCAGAACCCCTCCTCGCAACGAGCGTCTTCGACAGGTTGCTGAAGGACCGCATCATCTGGCTGGGGTCGGAGGTGCGCGACGAGAACGCGAACGAGATCTGCGCGAAGATCCTTCTTCTCGCCGCAGAAGACTCCGAGCGAGACATCTACCTCTACGTGAACTCGCCCGGCGGTTCGATCACCGCGGGCATGGCGATCTACGACACGATGCAGTTCGTGCCGAACGACATCGTCACGGTCGGCATCGGAATGGCCGCATCGATGGGTCAGCTGCTGCTGACCGCCGGCACCAAGGGCAAGCGCTACATCACGCCCAACGCCCGGGTGCTGCTGCACCAGCCGCACGGCGGCTTCGGCGGCACGTCGAGCGACATCCAGACCCAGGCGCAGCTCATCATGTCGATGAAGAACCGCCTCGCGGAGATCACGGCGGCGCAGACCGGCAAGTCGGTCGAGCAGATCAACGCCGATGGTGACCGCGACCGCTGGTTCACCGCCGAGGAAGCCCTCGAGTACGGCTTCGTCGACCACATCCGCGAATCGGCCTCCGACGTCATCGGCGGCGGCGGAACCGACCAGGACACCGAGTAACGGAAAGCGAAAGGACGCTCATGTACACACCCACCTTCCGCTCAGCCGGTGACCTGCCTTCCAGCCGCTACGTGCTCCCGCAGTTCGAGGAGCGCACCGCCTACGGATTCAAGCGCCAGGACCCGTACAACAAGCTGTTCGAAGACCGCGTGATCTTCCTGGGCGTGCAGGTCGACGACGCGTCGGCCGACGATGTCATGGCGCAGCTCCTCGTCCTGGAGAGCCAGGATGCCGAGCGCGACATCACCATGTACATCAACTCGCCCGGTGGCTCGTTCACCGCTATGACGGCGATCTACGACACGATGCAGTACGTCGCGCCGCAGATCCAGACCGTCGTGCTCGGCCAGGCGGCCTCCGCTGCGGCCGTGCTGCTCGCGGCCGGCGCGCCGGGCAAGCGCCTCGCGCTCCCGAACGCCCGCGTGCTGATCCACCAGCCCGCGATGGGTGAGGCGGGCCACGGCCAGGCCTCCGACATCGAGATCCAGGCCGCGGAGATCCTCCGCATGCGGACCTGGCTCGAGGAGACCCTCGCCGGCCACACGAAGCGCACGCCGGAGCAGGTGAACCGCGACATCGATCGCGACAACATCCTCTCCGCCGCACAGGCGCTGGAGTACGGCATCGTCGACCAGGTCCTCACGACGCGCAAGCGCGTCTGATCCGATCGATCCCGAAGGGCGTCCGTCATCACGACGGGCGCCCTTCGTCGTACCCGGCGGATGTGCAGAGCCCCCACGCTCGATTGCGCATATGAGCATCATGATGCGCGAACGCTGATGAGGGCCTACTCTGGGAGAGGAAGGAGGATGCCGTGGAAGAAGATCTGCTCATGGTTCGCGTCGCCGAGCTGTACTACGACGAGGACAAGACCCAGGACGAGATCGGCGGACTCCTCAAGATCTCCCGCTGGAAGGTCGGCCGCCTGCTGACGCAGGCTCGCGAACGCGGCATCGTGCGCATCGAGATCGTGCATCCCCGCGCCCGCAGGCTCGGCCTCGAGCGGCTTCTGGTCGACCGATTCGGACTGACGGACGCCGTCGTCGTGCCGGCCCCGGAAGGCGATGACGGCACGCTCGAGCGGGTGGCGCAGGCCGCCGCCGACTTCCTGACCGCACTGCGGCCGGTGCCCCGCACGCTCGGGGTGAGCTGGGGGCGTACGCTCCGCGCCGTCGCCGAGGCGCTCCCGGATGGATGGGCGAACGGCGTGACGGTCGTGCAGCTCAATGGGGGAGTGAGCCTGAATCGGCGCTCCGGCGGGGCGGCAGGCCTCGCTGTCACGATCGCTCAGCGCGCGTCTGGCCAGGTCTCGCTGCTGCCGAGCCCGGCCATCCTCGAGCGTGTGGAGACGAAGCAGGCGATCGAGTCCGACCGCACCGTCGCTGCCGTGCTCGAAGAAGCAGCGGAGGCGCAGGCATTCCTGTTCACCGCAGGGCCGTGCGACGCTTCATCCGCGCACGTCGAGAACGGCTACCTCAGCGCTGAAGACGTGGAAGAGCTCGCGCGTCGGGGCGCCGTCGGAGACGTTCTCGGCCGCTACGTCGACGCCGAGGGGAACATCGTCGACTCGCAGCTCGATGCGCGAACGGTCGGCGTCTCGCTCGATCGTCTGCGCGGAGCCGCCCGCGCGATCTTCGTCACGGCGGGCCCCGCCAAGCACGACATCGCACGAACCGTGGTCACCAGCGGCCTGTGCGGCGTTCTGGTGACCGATGAGACCACAGCACGAGCATTGTTGGAGGAACAGTGACGACCAAAGAACTCAGCCGCAGGACGGCGGTGGACGTTCTGGGCGGAGAGCCCGACGACGCCACCCTCCGACGTTTCCTGCACGGACTCCCCGGTGTGGATGCCGTCGGTCTCGAGCAGCGCGCTGCCGGGCTCGGTACCCGCTCCATCAAGACCACCTCGAAGGCGTGGGCCCTCGACACGATCATCAAGCTGATCGACCTCACGACGCTCGAGGGTGCGGACACCCCCGGCAAGGTGCGCTCGCTCGTCGCCAAGGCGAAGACCCCCGACGCCGCAGACCCCTCGACTCCACGGGTCGCCGCGGTCTGCGTCTATGGCGACATGGTCGGCGACGCCGTCGCCGCGCTCGGCGGCCTGCACGGCGACCCCGACGACGGAATGATCTCCGTCGCTGCGGTGGCCACGGCGTTCCCGAGCGGGCGCTCGTCTCTCGCGATCAAGCTCGCCGACACCGCTGAGGCGGTCGCCGCCGGAGCCGACGAGATCGATATGGTCATCGACCGTGGGGCGTTCCTCTCCGGCCGCTACGGCCTCGTGTTCGACCAGATCGCCCAGGTCAAGGAAGCATGCCGCCGCGAGGACGGTTCGTACGCCTCGCTCAAGGTGATCCTGGAGACCGGCGAGCTGAACACGTACGACAACATCAAGCGCGCCTCGTGGCTGGGCATCCTGGCGGGAGGGGACTTCATCAAGACCTCGACCGGAAAGGTGCAGCCCGCCGCGACGCTTCCGACGACTCTTCTCATGCTGGAGACCGTGCGTGACTGGCACCGCGGCACCGGCGAGAAGATCGGCGTGAAGCCGGCCGGTGGCATCCGCTCCTCGAAGGACGCGGTGAAGTACCTGGTGACCGTCGCCGAGACGGTGGGCGAGGAGTGGCTGCAGCCGCACCTCTTCCGGTTCGGCGCATCCAGCCTCCTCAACGATGTGCTCCTGCAGCGTCAGAAGCTCAGCTCCGGCCACTACTCGGGCCCCGACTACGTCACGATCGACTGACGGGAAGACGAACATGTCATTTCTGGAATACGCTCCCGCACCGGAGTCCACCGCGATCCTGAACCTCAAGGACAGCTACGGCCTGTTCATCGACGGCGAGTTCGTCGACGGATCCGGCACCCCGTTCCACACGATCTCGCCGGCGACGGAGAAGCACATCGCCGAGATCGCCTCGGCCAGCGACGAGGATGTCGACCGCGCGGTCGCCGCCGCCCGTCGTGCCTACGAGAAGACCTGGTCGAAGATGAGCGGTCGCGACCGCGGGAAGTACCTCTTCCGCATCGCCCGCCTCGTGCAGGAGCGCGCTCGCGAGCTCGCCGTCGCCGAGAGCCTCGACAACGGCAAGCCGATCAAGGAGAGCCGTGACGTCGACGTGCCGCTCGTCGCCTCCTGGTTCTTCTACTACGCGGGCTGGGCGGACAAGCTCGACCATGCGGGTCTCGGTGCCGACCCCCGCGCGCTCGGCGTCGCCGGTCAGATCATCCCCTGGAACTTCCCTCTGCTGATGCTGGCGTGGAAGATCGCTCCCGCCCTCGCCGCGGGCAACACGGTCGTGCTCAAGCCCGCAGAGACCACGCCCCTCACGGCGCTGATCTTCGCGGAGATCCTGCAGCAGGCCGACCTGCCGGCGGGTGTCGTGAACATCGTGACGGGTGCCGGAGCCACCGGTTCCACCCTCGTGCGCCACCCGGACGTCGACAAGGTCGCCTTCACCGGTTCGACCGGTGTCGGCCGTGACATCGCACGGGCCGTGGCAGGCACCCACAAGAAGCTGACGCTGGAGCTCGGCGGGAAAGCGGCGAACATCGTGTTCGACGACGCCCCCATCGACCAGGCGGTCGAAGGCATCGTGAACGGGATCTTCTTCAACCAGGGCCACGTGTGCTGCGCCGGCAGTCGTCTGCTCGTGCAGGAGTCGATCCACGACGAGGTCGTCGACAGGCTCAAGACGCGTCTGTCGACCCTGCGTCTGGGCGACCCCCTCGACAAGAACACCGACATCGGTGCGATCAACTCCGCTGCGCAGCTGGCCCGTATCCGCGAGCTCAGCGACATCGGCGAGGCCGAGGGCGCCGAGCGCTGGACCGCCGACTGCGCCATTCCGGAGCAGGGCTTCTGGTTCGCACCCACCATCTTCACCGGTGTCGAGGCATCGCATCGCATCGCCCGCGACGAGGTCTTCGGCCCGGTGCTCTCGGTGCTCACCTTCCGCACGCCCGCCGAGGCGATCGCGAAGGCGAACAACACGCCCTACGGTCTCTCCGCCGGGATCTGGTCCGACAAGGGATCGCGCATCCTCGCTGTGGCCGACCGCCTGCGTGCCGGCGTGATCTGGGCCAACACCTTCAACCGCTTCGACCCGTCGAGCCCGTTCGGCGGGTACAAGGAGTCCGGATTCGGCCGCGAGGGCGGTCGCCAGGGTCTCACCGCCTACCTCAAGGGAGCCGCAGCATGAGCAAGCGACTGACTGTTCCGAAGACGTACAAGCTGGCGATCGGCGGGGCCTTCCCGCGGAGCGAGTCCGGCCGCACGTACGAGGTGCTCACGCCGAAGGGGGCCTTCCTCGCGAACGCCGCGAAGGGCTCCCGCAAGGACGCCCGCGACGCCGTGGTCGCCGCCCGATCCGCCGTCAAGGGCTGGTCCGGTGCGACCGCCTACAACCGCGGCCAGGTCCTGTACCGCGTCGCGGAGGTGCTGGAGGGGCGTCGTGCGCAGTTCATCGACGAGATCGCGGCTCAGGAGGGCGTGTCGTCCGCGGCCGCGGCCTCGCAGGTCGACGAAGCTATCGACCTCTGGGTCTGGTACGCCGGATGGTGCGACAAGTACGCACAGGTGGCGGGCAACGCGAACCCCGTGTCGGGGCCGTACTTCAACATCTCCGTGCCAGAGCCGACCGGTGTCGTGGCGATCGTCGCCCCGCAGGACTCGGCGCTGCTCGGTCTGGTGTCGGTCGTGGCTCCGGCCCTCGTCGCCGGGAACACGGTTGTGGTCGTCGCGAGCGAGCAGCACCCGCTCTCGGCCATCAGCCTCGCCGAGGTCCTCGCCACCAGCGACGTCCCGGGCGGAGTCGTGAACGTGCTGACGGGTTCGCCCGCGGAGATCGCTCCGTGGCTGGCTTCGCACCAGGACGTGAACGCTCTCGACCTGGCCGGAGCCGGCGCTCTCGACTGGGTCGACATGCAGATCGCCGCGGCGGAGACGCTCAAGCGGGTGCTCGCCCCGGGAGACGTCGTCGCCTCGCCGGAGCGGATCGGTGCCTTCACCGAGGTGAAGACCGTCTGGCACACCAAGAGCATGGTCTGACCGTCCTGACGACCTCATGAGGGGGTCGGGAGCCTTCGCCCACGACCGGGCAGCTGAAGGCTCCCGGCCCCTTCATCGTTTCGCGATCCGATGTCGAATGCCCTCAATGCGGCCCGGTGTCGTATGCAGAGGTTAGGCTCGAAGAACGATCTCTGATCCCCCCTAGGAGGACGCGCATGGCCCGCATCGGTGAAAGCGCTGACCTGTTCAAATGCTCTTTCTGCGGAAAGAGTCAGAAGCAGGTCCAGCAGCTAATCGCCGGCCCCGGCGTGTACATCTGCGACGAGTGCGTCGAGCTGTGCAACGAGATCATAGAAGAGCGGATGGCCGAGTCGTCCGCAGACGGGGTCGCCGAGTTCGAGCTCCCGAAGCCGCGTGAGATCTTCGCCTTCCTCGAGGAGTACGTGGTCGGGCAGGCGCCCGCCAAGCGCGCTCTCGCCGTCGCCGTCTACAACCACTACAAGCGGGTGCGGGCACACGGCACCCTGCAGACGGCCGAGCAGAAGGCCGAAGAGGTCGAGATCGCCAAGAGCAACATCCTGCTCATCGGGCCGACCGGCTGCGGCAAGACCTACCTCGCGCAGACGCTCGCGAAGCGCCTCAACGTCCCCTTCGCCGTCGCCGACGCCACGGCGCTGACCGAGGCCGGCTACGTCGGAGAAGACGTCGAGAACATCCTCCTCAAGCTCATCCAGGCCGCGGACTACGACGTCAAGCGCGCCGAGCAGGGCATCATCTACATCGACGAGGTCGACAAGATCGCCCGTAAGGCCGAGAACCCGTCGATCACCCGCGACGTCTCGGGCGAGGGTGTGCAGCAGGCCCTCCTGAAGATCATCGAGGGCACGGTCGCCTCGGTCCCTCCGCAGGGCGGCCGCAAGCACCCGCATCAGGAGTTCCTGCAGATCGATACGTCGAACGTGCTGTTCATCGTCGCCGGGGCCTTCGCCGGTCTCGAAGACATCGTCTCGGCGCGCGTCGGCAAGCACGGCATCGGCTTCGGTGCCCCGCTGCACGACAAGGGCAAGGACCTCGACCTGTTCAGCGAGGTGCTCCCGGAAGACCTGCACAAGTTCGGGCTGATCCCCGAGTTCATCGGCCGTCTGCCGGTCGTCACCAACGTGTCGCCGCTCGACCAGGATGCACTGATCGACATCCTCACCGGGCCGCGCAATGCACTGGTGAAGCAGTACCAGCGCATGTTCGAGATCGACGGCGTGCAGCTCGAGTTCGAAGAAGATGCGCTGCGATCCATCGCCGACCTGGCCGTCGAACGCAAGACCGGTGCCCGTGGACTCCGGGCGATCCTGGAGGACGTGCTCGGACCCATCATGTTCGAGATCCCCTCGGCGGAAGACGTCGCCAAGGTCATCGTCACCCGTGCAGCCGTCGACGAAGGCGCACCGCCCACGATCGTGATGGAGCGCAAGCGCAAGAGCGCGTGAGCGCGGAGCCGGTTCCCTGGAAGACGGTGGCGAGGAAGACTCTCGTCGCCGACCGATGGATCCGACTGCATGAGGACAGCTGCGAAGACGTGAGCGGGCGCTCGATAGCCCCGTACTACGTGCTGGAGTACGGCGACTGGATCTCGGTCCTCGCCCTCGACCGGAACGACGATGCCATCCTGGTGGAGGAATATCGGCACGGTGCCCGCGTCGTGGCGCTCGGCACGATCGGCGGGGGAGTAGAGCCTGGCGAGGCTCCGGAGGATGCGGCCGCCCGCGAACTCCTGGAGGAGACGGGCTTCGTGGCAGATGAGCTCATCGACCTCGGTGCGACGTGGGCGAACTTCGGCAACCACACCAACCGCGTGCATCACTTCCTCGCTCGCGGATGCACGCGCATCGCGGAGCAGTCGCTCGACGACAGCGAGTCGATCGCCGTGCACGTGCTGTCACTGGACGGACTCGGCGACCGCCTCTCGCAGAGCTACCACCAGCTCACCTGGTACAAAGCGATGGAGCAGCTCGGACGATGCGTCCCGCCGATCCCGTAGACGTCTGATGACCTCAGGCGGTCGGCATGACGAGATCGGTGCGCAGCTCTGACGGGGTGGTGCTCGGGTCGGACACGTAGATCTCGATCCAGACGCCGCCGGGACGGAGCCCCTGGGCGCCTGCACGCTCGACGAGACCACCCCAGGCGCCGCCGAGTTCCTCGTAGGAGCCGAACAGGGTCGTCGCGACCGCAGGGCCCGCGGGCAGCCTTGAGGCGACGATGACGCGCCCGCTGGCCGTGGGGATCGGGTTCTCCGGGGGAGTCTGCACGGGGAAGCCGAGTTCGAGGTCGAAGACGTCCATCGGATCTCCGTGATAGATCGCGAGCGCGGGGCCGGTCGGGACCAGCACGTCTCCGGCGAAGGTGAGCGCGATCGCCGAGTAGCCGGCGTCGAATGCCTCCTGGGTGTCGGCCAGACGGATGCCGTTGTGGCGGATCACCGCGAGGGGGACGGCGTCGAGGTCGAGGCGGTCCGCGGGACCGAATGGGGACTCAGGGAATGCGTTCATGCGCTCAGAGTCTCACGACTCCGTCGCCCAGTCCACGGCGCTTCAGGAGCGGTTCGATCTCGGCATCGCGGCCACGGAAGTCGCGGTAGGCGTCGAGCGGATCCTTCGAGCCGCCCACCCCGAGCAGACGCCGACGGAACCGGTCGCCGTTGCCCCGGGTGAGGCCGCCGTTCGTGCGGAACCACTCGACCGTGTCGGCGTCGAGCACCTCGCTCCAGATGTACGAGTAGTAGCCCGCGCTGTACCCGCCGGAGAAGACGTGGGCGAAGTACGTCGACGAGTACCGTGTCGGGACGGCAGGGTCGTCCAGGCCGATGTCCGCCAATGCGGCAGCCTCGAACGCGGCGACGTCGGTGACCTGCACGTCGGTGCCGAGGCGATGCCAGGCCTGATCCAACCAGGCCGCCGCCAGATACTCGCTGGTGGCATGCCCCTGGTCGAACGTCTCGGTCGCTCGCAGGCGCTCCACGATCGCGGGGTCGAGCGGCGCACCGGTCTCGTGGTGGCGTGCGTAGTTGTCGAGCACCTCAGGCCACAGGATCCACATCTCGTTGACCTGGCTCGGGAACTCCACGAAGTCGCGGAACACATTCGTCCCGGCGAAGTGTGGGTAGGTCACGGTCGCGAAGAGTCCGTGCAGCGCATGCCCGAACTCGTGGAACAGCGTGGTCACCTCATCGAGAGTCAGCAACGTCGGCTCGCCATCTCCCGGAAGCGGCACGTTCAGGTTGTTGACGACGACGGGAGCCGTGCCGCGCAGGCGCGATTGGCTCACGATCGCGTTCATCCACGCGCCGCCACGCTTCGAGTCCCGGGTGTACAGATCGAGCACGTACAGGCCGACCGCGGTGCCGTCCTCATCGCGCACCTCGAACACGCGTGCGCCGGGATGGTACGCGGCGAGGTCGTCTCGCTCGGAGAAGGTGACGCCGTAGAGTCGGGTCGCCGCGAAGAAGACACCTTCCTGCAGGACGCGCTCTGCCTCGAACCAGGGGCGCAGCGCACTGGAGTCGATGTCGTACCTGGCTGTACGCACTCGTTCGGTGTAGAAAGCCCAGTCATGCGCCTCGACCGGGAAGGGTGCTGCCTCGGTCTCGTCGACGATCGCCTGGAGGGCCGCGTGCTCGGCACGGGCGTTGCGCGCGGACGGGGCTGCGAGGCGACGGAGCATCTCTTCGACGGCATCCGGAGTTCCAGCGGTCTCGTCGGCGGTGATGTAGGCGGCGTGCGAGTCGTAGCCGAGCAGTGTGGCGCGTTCCGCCCGCAACCGCACGATCTCGAGGAGCACCCCTCGGTTGTCGTTGGCATTGTCCCGGGATCCGCGCGCGAGCGAGGCGGCCATGATGCGCCGCCTCGACTCCCGTACGCGCAGCTGTGCCAGTGCAGGATGCCCGGTGAAGAGCGGCAGGGTGATCAGGTACCTGCCGTCGAGGCCCCTGTCCGCTGCCGCGCGCGCGGCGGCGGACAGCTCTCCCGCGCTCAGCCCGTCGAGCTCGTCGGCGGTGTCGAAGACCACGGCGAGGTCGTTGGTGTCGTTCAGGAGGTTGCGTTCGAACGTGTTCGTCAGCGTCGAGAGCTTCTGGTTCAGTGCGGTCAGCTGCACCTTGGCCTCGTCGTCGAGACCCGCACCCGCGTGGGTCATCTCGCGGTGGTGGCGCTCCACCAGGTAGCGCTGCTCAGGGTCGAGATCCAGGGAGTCACGCTGGTCGTACACGTGCTGCACCCGCCAGTAGAGCTGGCCGTCGAGCGTGATCGCGTCCTGATGCGCGGCCATGAGCGGTGCCAGCTGCTCATCGATCGCCTGGATCTCGGGCGTCGCATCGGCCGAACTCACGGTATAGAAGGTGTGCGCCACGCGGTCGAGGAGCTCGCCGGATCGTTCCAGCGCCTCGAGCGTGTTCTCGAACGTCGGCATCGAGCGCACCATGGTGATGCGCGCGATCTCGCGACGCTGCTCCTCGAAACCCGCCTGGAACGCGGGGAGGTAGTGCTCGGGCCGGATCGCGCCGTAGTCCGGGAGGCCGTAGGGGAGCGTCGACGGCTGCAGCAGCGGATTCGTGGCGTCGGTCATCTTCCGAGCCTATCCACCCCGGCTGTCCAGGCTCAGGAACCGTCCTCGCTCAGGCGCGTCATCACTCCGCGCAGCGCTTCCACCACCACGCGGACCGATCGACGACGCAGGGTCTCCGGGCGGGCGAGCAGATCGATCATCCGGTGCGTGCTCACCCCCTCGAGCGGGATCCGCACGATCTCGCGATCATCGACGCTCCGTGAGGTGAAGCGCGGCAGCATCCCGATCACCCCACCTGCCGCCACGACCGCCGACACCGCGCCGTAGTCGTTGATGCGGTGCTGGATGTCGACAGGGTGGTGGGCTACGGCCGACACCGCACGAAGGACATCGTCGGGGGAGTAGCCGATGCGACTGGTGACCCATCTCTGTCCTGCGACGTCGGCCGGAGTGAGGCTGGCGCGGCCGGCGAGAGGGTGGGAGATCGAGACGGCGACATCGAGGGGCTCACGTATGAGGGTGAGACTGCGCACGCCTTGCGTGGGCCAGGGGTCGGAGTGCTCCATGCGGTGCGCGAGCACGAGATCGTAGCGGGCGGTGAGCGCGGGGAACTCGCTCTGCGCGACATCCTCGTCGGTGAGCTGGACCGTCGGCGCATCCTCTGCGGACGCCAGTACCCGCACCAGCGCGCCGAACAGGGCCTGCCCGACGCTGTGGAATCCGCTGATGCTCACGACTCCCGTCGCGGCTCCCTCGAACTCGTCGAGGGCATGCCGTGCTGCGGCCATCGCGTCGATCGCCTCGGCGCCGGCCGTCGCCAGCACTTCACCGGCGGGCGTGAGGGCGAGGGTCCGGCCGATCCGGCGTGTCAGCGGTGTCGGAACACCCCTCTGCAGGGCTGCGAGTTGCTGGGACACCGCAGACGGAGTGACTCTGAGCGCGTCGGCCACGGCGGTCACGCTGCCGAGGGCGCCGAGCTCCCTCAGGATCTGCAGTTGATGGAGTTCCACGACCACAGTGTAGCTCTCGCTACATCGACGGTGCAGACGATGCCGATTGTTCTACAACGTCAGGTGCGGTGTGATCGAGATCATGAAGGCACTGTTCAAAGCCGCAGCCGGTGCGGGACTCGAGCTCGTCGAGCGCCCCGACCCGACCGCCGGAACTGACGACGTCGTCATCCGCGTGCTGCGCACGGGGATCTGCGGCACCGATCTGCACATCCTCCGCTGGGACGAATGGGCGGCGTCCGCGATCGCCGCACCGCTGATCCCCGGTCACGAGTTCTACGGGGAGGTCGTGGAGGTCGGCCCTGGCGTGCGCGACATCGCCGTCGGCGATCGGGTCTCCGGCGAAGGACACATCGTCTGCGGCACCTGTCGCAACTGTCGAGCGGGTCGCCGCCAGATGTGCATCCGCACGATCGGTCTCGGTCTGCAGCGCGACGGCGCCTTCGCGGAGTACCTCGTGCTGCCCGCGGCGAACGTCTGGGTCCATCACTCGGAAGTGACCCCCGAGCTGGGGGCCATCTTCGATCCCCTGGGCAATGCCGTGCACACAGCGCTCACCTACCCACTCGTCGGAGAGGACGTGCTCGTCACCGGCTGCGGACCCATCGGGCTGATGGCGATCGCCGTCGCCCGGCATGCGGGAGCACGGTTCATCACGGCGACGGACGTCAGCGCGCCGCGTCTGGAGATGGCCCGCCGGATGGGCGCCGACGAGGTCGTCGACGTCTCGGTCCGCGACATCCGCGAAGCGCAACAGGCGCTCGGCATGCGGGAGGGCTTCGACATCGGATTCGAGATGAGCGGTGCGCCGTCGGCCCTCCCCGCCATGATCGACAACATGAACCACGGCGGTCGCATCGCGATGCTGGGTCTGCCGAGCGCGGGATTCGGCATCGACTGGGGCAAGCTCGTCACCCACATGCTCACGATCAAGGGCATCTACGGGCGCGAGATGTTCGAGACGTGGAACGCGATGGGGGCGATGCTGCAGACCAGCGCGACCCTGCGGGACGCCATCGGCCGCGTGATCGCGGAGCTCGTCCCCGTTCGCGACTGGGAACGCGGATTCGCCGCGGCCGAGTCTGCGGGAACAGGCAAGATCATCCTCGATTGGACGGAGCTGTGATGTACGGGACTTTTCAGAAGCATGTGTCGGATGAGCTGGCGGGCATCGAGGAGGCCGGGCTCACCAAGCATGAGCGCGGCATCCGCGGCCCCCAGAACGCGGAGATCACCGCCGATGGCGCAGAGGTGCTGAACTTCTGCGCCAACAACTACCTCGGGCTCGCCGATGACCCGCGCATCCTCGACGCGGCGACGACGGCACTGCAGGAATGGGGCTATGGACTTGCGAGCGTGCGCTTCATCTGCGGCACCCAGGAGCAGCACCTCGAGCTGGAGCGTCGGCTCGCCGACTTCCTCGGCACGGACGAAGCCATCCTGTACTCGTCATGCTTCGACGCGAATGGCGGCGTGTTCGAGACGCTCTTCTCCGCCGAGGACGCCATCATCTCGGACGAGCTGAACCATGCGTCGATCATCGACGGGATCCGGCTCTCGAAGGCGCAGAGGCTTCGCTATCGAAACCGCGACATGAGCGATCTCGAAGAGCAGCTGAAGGCGGCGGAGAAGGCCCGATTCCGGGTGATCGTGACGGACGGCGTGTTCTCGATGGACGGGTACATCGCGCCGCTCGCCGAGATCTGCGACTTGGCCGAGCGCTACGACGCACTGGTCTTCGTCGACGACTCGCATGCCGTCGGCTTCGTGGGGGAGAACGGTCGGGGGACGCCGGAGCTGTGCGGGGTCGCCGATCGCGTCGACATCTACACCGGGACGTTCGGCAAGGCGCTGGGCGGTGCATCGGGCGGGTACGTCGCCTCGCACGCCGAGATCGTGGCCCTGCTGCGTCAGCGCTCTCGTCCCTATCTGTTCTCGAACACACTCGCTCCCGCGATCGTGGCCGGAACCCTGACCGCCCTCGACCTTGTCGAGGGGTCCGCCGACCTTCGTGCGCGCCTGCGCCGCAATGCCTCCCTGTTCCGCGAGCGCATGACCGCCGAGGGATTCGACCTGCTCCCCGGGGAGCACCCCATCGTGCCCGTCATGTTCGGCGATGCGGCGAAGACGGCGAGGATCGCCAGGGAGATGCAGGAGCGCGGCGTGTACGTGACCGCATTCAGCTTCCCCGTCGTGCCGCGCGGGCTGGCGCGGATCCGCGTGCAGCTGTCGGCGGCTCACACACCCGAGCAGGTCGAGCGCTGCGTGGAGGCCTTCGTCGCCGCACGCGCTGTCGTCGACTGACCCTGCAACTGACCCTGCAACTGACCCTGCGACGGGCCCTGCACCTGACCCTGCGACAGAACCGGGGCTAGTTGCAAAGAAACCCTTGCAAAGAAATCTTTGCAAGGGTATCTTTGCATGCATGACGAACGAGACGCAGGTCAGGACTCTCGATGCCAGCGCCCTGAAGGCGCTGGCGCACCCGCTCCGGGTGAAGATCTTCGACATCCTCGCCGCGCGCGGTCCGCAGACCGCCAGTTCGCTCGCTGCACTCGTAGGGGAGACGTCGGGGTCGACCAGCTATCACCTCCGCGCGTTGGCTGCTCACGATCTCATCCGCGAAGTCGAGGGGCGGGGCACGGCGCGCGAGCGGTGGTGGGAACGGCCCAAGGGGCGCATCGACGTGCCCGGTCCTGACGAGATGTCTTCGCCGTCGAATCGGGCGGCTGCCCAGATCGTGACGTCGGAGTTCTTCCGTCTGCGGCACGAGACCCTGATGTCGTACCTCAACCGACCCCAGTCCGAGGTCCCGGAGGCGTGGCGCGATGTGGGGATCACCATCACCACGCACCTCGATATGACGCCGGAGCAGGCCATGTCGCTCCGCGAGGAGCTCGAGACCATCGTCGAGAGGGCCATCGAGCGCTACCGGGGCCAGACCGGACCCGATGTGCGACGCGTCTCGCTCCGCACCGAACTCTTCGACCTGCCGACGCCGCAGCACGCGACGCACGGATCCGGCGACGACATCCTGGAGGAATCATGACCAGCGCGACGCTTCACCTGGTGGCTCCGACGCAGACCGAACGCGGGCTGCTGCGACTCGCCGACCATCTCACCGCGTACGTCGAGCACCGCATCTCCCGACGTGCCGAGCGACGTGAGATCGCCCTCGACCTGCTGCGCGAGCAGCACACCCGCAGGCAGGATCCGCGCGCAGTCGATCACGCACTCGCACAGCTCGGCCTGACGCGGCGCTGAGGCGCAGCGCGGTCCCGGCCGGGACTCAGTCCTGGAAGGGACGGGCGACGATCTCGCCGGTCGCGGTCTGGAAGACCTCCCAGCCCGCGTCGAGCTCCGCGATCGCACGACCCTCCAGCCACGTGAGCGTCCAGTGGCCCGTGAGGCCCCGGGACTCGACCTCGGCGATCGCCGGCCGGAGGGATGCCGGGACGGAGGCCGGAGCCTCGGACCCGGCCGCCCAGCGCGTGCCCAGCTGCATCAGGAGGCCTCGACCGGGGCGAGCTCGATCGCGGTGACCGCGAACGCCTCGGCCTCGGTGAACTCGAGCTCGGCGATGCGGCCGACGGCGCGGAGGTCATCGGCTGCGGCACGGAGGGCATCGAGCTTCGCTGCGGGGGCGGCGATCGCCGCACGTGAGACCGGAGTCTTCTGCGAGGCCTTCGCCTCGGTCTTCGCGCGACGGATGCCGATCAGCGCCTCGCTGGCCGCGGCGAGCACGGCCGGGTCACCGTCGATACCGAGAGGCGTCGGCCACGCGGCGGTGTGCACGGACCCCTCCTCGAACCAGGACCACGACTCCTCTGCCGCGAAGGACAGCACGGGAGCCAGCAGGCGCAGCAGCGTCGACAGGGCCAGACGCAGCGAGAGCGCCGCGGATGCCTGCCCCACATCGGCCTGGTTGTAGGCGCGTTCCTTCACGAGCTCGAGGTAGTCGTCGCAGAACGTCCAGAAGAAGGCCTCGGTGAGCTCCAGAGCACGAGCGGCGTCATACCGCTCGAATGCCTTGGTCGCCTCGACCACGACGCCGTCGAGGGCTGTCAGCATCGACGCATCGAGGGCGTGCGTGACCTGTGCGCCGTCGGGCACGGGGAACGACAGCACGAACTTGGCGGCGTTGAGCACCTTGATGGCCAGACGACGACCGATCTTCACCTGCGTGGGGTTCTGCGGGTCGAATGCCGCGTCCATGCCGAGGCGGCTCGATGCGGCCCAGTAACGCACCGCGTCCGAGCCGTGGGCGTCGAGCACGTCGGCCGGGGTGACCACGTTGCCCTTCGACTTCGACATCTTCTTGCGGTCGGGGTCGACGATGAAGCCCGAGATCGCGGCGTTGCGCCACGGCGTCCTGTCGTCTTCGAGCGTCGAACGCAGCATGGTGGAGAACAGCCAGGTGCGGATGATGTCCTGGCCCTGCGGGCGCAGGTCGAACGGAGCGGTGAGCTGCCACAGCTCCTCATCACGTTGCCAGCCGCCCGCGAGCTGCGGTGTGAGGGACGAGGTCGCCCAGGTGTCGAGGATGTCGGCCTCCGCGTCGAAGCCACCCGGCACGCCGCGCTGGTCCACGGTGTACCCGGCGGGCACGTCGGTGGTCGGATCGATCGGGAGCGACGCCGCATCCGGGGTGAGCACGCGGTCATAATCGCGCTCGCCGTTCTCGTCGAGGGCGTACCAGAGCGGGATCGGCACACCGAAGAAGCGCTGACGCGACACGAGCCAGTCGCCCGTGAGACCGCCCACCCAGTTCTCGTAGCGCACGCGCATGAATTCGGGGTGCCAGGAGAGTTCCTCGCCGTGGGCGATGAGCTTGTCGCGCAGTTCGCCGTCGCGGGCACCGTTGCGGATGTACCACTGGCGCGTGGAGACGATCTCGAGCGGACGGTCTCCCTTCTCGAAGAACTTCACGGCGTGGTTGAAGGGCTTGCCGACCGCGGTCATGTCGCCGGTCGCCTGCAGCTTCTCGACGATGGCCTTGCGCGCACTGAAGACGGTCTTGCCCGCGATCTCCTCGGCGTACCAGGTCGCGGCCTCGGGATTCTCGACGGACGCCGGAGCCTCGGGCAGGAATCGCCCGTCCAGACCGATCGTCGTCATGTTCGGCAGGGACTCGTTCTCGGTGGTGCGCAGCTCGCGCCACCAGATGATGTCGGTCACATCACCGAAGGTGCAGACCATCGCCGCTCCGGTGCCCTTGTCGGGCTGCGCGAGGTGGTGGCCGTGGATCTCGATCTCGGCGCCGAAGAAGGGGGTCTTCACCCTGGTGCCGATGAGGTGCTTGTGCGGCCCCTCCGGATGCGTCACGATCGCGATGCACGCGGGGAGCAGCTCCGGGCGGGTGGTGTCGATCGCGATCGATCCCGAGCCGTCCGCGAACGGGAACTCGATCGTGTGATAGGACGCCTGCTGGTCGCGGTCCTCGAGCTCGGCCTGCGCGATGGCGGAGCGGAAGTCGATGTCCCACAGGGTCGGAGCCAGCGCCTGGTAGGCCTCGCCGCGCTCGATGTTGCGCAGGAAAGCGAGCTGGCTCTGTCGGATGGTGTCGTCGGAGATGGTGCGGTAGGTCTGCGTCCAGTCCACGCTCAGTCCGAGCTGGCGGAACAGCGCCTCGAACTGCTTCTCGTCCTCGATGGTGAGGCGCTCGCAGAGCTCGATGAAGTTGCGGCGGCTGATGGGCTGCTGGTCGGCCGCGCGGCTCGACTTGTTGTCGCCGCCCTCGAAGGGAGGAGTGAAATCGGGGGTGTACGGGAGCGAGGGGTCGCACCGCACGCCGTAGTAGTTCTGCACCCGTCGCTCGGTCGGCAGGCCGTTGTCGTCCCAACCCATCGGGTAGAAGACGGTCTTTCCGCGCATGCGCTCGAACCGAGCCTTCACATCGGTGTGCGTGTAGGAGAACACGTGTCCGATGTGCAGGCTGCCCGATGCCGTCGGAGGCGGGGTGTCGATCGAGTACACGCCCTCGCGGCCGGACTGCGCCGCGCGAAGGCGGTCGAACAGGTACGTGCCCTGCTCGGCCCAGGCGGCGTCCCACTTCGCTTCGAGGCCTTCGAGTGCGGGCTTGTCGGGAATCTGGTTCTGCGACGATTCGGAAGCAGGCATGAAGGTCTCCTCGAGCGATGTATGCGGCACTGTGTGAGCGTGCCTGAGTGTGGGTTGTGTCGAACAGTCTACCGAGCATCGGGGCATCGGCAGCCCGTCGCAGATCGACCCCGTCCAACAATCGGCCGTAGGATGGGATGTCCCGACCCGTTCGTCCAGAGGAACCGTCATGCCCGCAAGACCTGTGCGTCGTCTCCTGCCCTTCGCGGCGCTCGCCGCTGCCACAGCGCTGGTGCTCAGCGCATGCGCGGCTCCCGGCTCGGACGGCGAGGGCGGAGAGCTCGTGTGGTCCATCGAGGGCGCGAACCTCTCGGCCGGGCACATGGACCCGCAGGTGAGCCAGCTCGACGTCTCCGGCATGGTGCAGCGGGCGGTGCTCGACTCGCTGGTGTTCCAGGAGGCGGATGGAACGTTCAGCCCGTGGCTCGCGAAGAGCTGGGAGGTCTCGCCGGACAGCACGGAGTACACGTTCGTGCTCCGTGACGACGTGACCTTCACCGACGGCGAGAAGTTCGACGCCGCCGCGGTCAAGGCGAACTTCGACCGCATCGTCGATCCGGAGACGGCATCCGCGCAGGCGGCCAGCATGCTCGGCGCCGACTTCTATGAGGGCACCGAAGTCGTCGACGACTACACGGTCACGGTGACCTTCACGCAGCCGTACGCACCGTTCCTGCAGGCGGCGAGCACGCCGCAGCTCGGCTTCTACTCGCCGACCGTCCTCGCGAAGTCCGCGGACAAGCTCAAGGCGGGGGGACCCGACGTCACCGTCGGTACCGGTCCGTTCGAGCTCACCGAGTACACGCCGGACCAGGAGATCGTGTACACCCGCAACGACGACTATGCGTGGGGTCCGCATGATGCGAAGGCCCCGAAGTTCGAGACGCTGCGCGTGGAGATCCAGCCGGAAGCCTCGGTCCGCACGGGCGTGGTGACGAGCGGGGAGGCCGACCTGGCCAGCAACATCCCGCCGAACCTCGCGAAGGATCTCGGCGACGGCATCACGGTCGATTCGATCGAGTACCCGGGTCTGCCGTACTCGCTGTACCTGAACGAGAAGTACGGGGTGTTCGCGGACGAGAAGGTGCGTCAGGCCTTCGCGCGCGGCGTCGACATCGACGCGGCGGTGGAGGAGATCTACTTCGGCCAGTTCCCGCGCGCATGGAGCATCCTCGGCTCGACGACCCCGGGCTACGACGCGTCGCTCGAGGGCAGCTGGCCGTTCGACCAGGACGCCGCGAACGCGCTCCTCGACGAGGCGGGATGGACCGCACGCGACACCGACGGCATCCGTATGAAGGACGGCAAGCGGCTCTCGGCGCGATGGATCGCCTGGACTCCCGTTCCGGATGACCGCGCCGCTCTCGCGAACGCGATCCAGTCCGACCTCAAGGAGATCGGGTTCGAGGTCCAGCGCGAGGTGCTCGAACCCGGGGCCTACAACGAGCAGTACGAGCCCAAGACGTTCGATCTGACGGACTGGGGCTTCTCCGGCGTCGACCCCGATCTGCTGCGCAGCCACCTGCACACCGACGGGTTCCAGAACGCGTCGCAGGTGAGCGATCCCGAGATCGACGCATTGCTGGAGAAGGCCGTCGCGACCAGCGACCAGGACGAGCGCAACGAGCTCTACACCCAGCTGCAGCAGTGGAACGCGACGTATACGGCGATCGTGCCGCTCTACAGCCCGTCGGCGATCACCGCCGTCGGCGATCGCGTCGAGGGGCTGCAGTACGACCTGTACGGTCGACCGCTGTTCTACGATGTGACCGTCGGCTGAGCCGCCGGCTGAGCGGAGGGCAGGGGTGGTGAGGGCTGCTCTCGTCCGTATCGCCGGCCTCGCCGCGTCCGTCGTGATCGTCCTCTGGGGCGCGGCGACCGTCGCCTTCCTCGCCTTCCGGGTGATCCCGGGGGATCCGGTATCGGTGATGCTGGGGCCCCAGGCGCAGGTGAGCGAGGCGGTCAAAGAAGGAATCAGAGCCGATCTCGGGCTCGATCGCCCGCCGTTCGAGCAGTACCTCGGTTTCATCGGTCAGCTCGCTCGGGGAGACCTGGGAGAGTCGTACCAGCTGCGGATGCCCGTGACCGAGGTGATCGGGCGTCAACTCGGTGCGACGGTCCAGCTTTCGGTGCTCGCGCTCGTGATCGCCCTGGTGCTCGCGCTGTCCGTGGCGGTGCTCGTTCGCGGCAAGGCGGGTCGGACGGTCGCGGCGGCGGTCGAACTGGTGGTGCTCTCCTCCCCGGTCTTCTGGATCGGGCTCGTCCTGCTGAGCGTCTTCGCGTTCGGTCTGGGCTGGTTCCCGGTGTCGGGTGCTCGCAACCCCGCCACGATCGTGCTGCCGGCGATCACGCTCGCGCTTCCGGTGGCGGCGCTGCTCAGCCAAGTGCTGCGCGACGGGCTGATCCAGGCGGAGCGGATGCCCTTCGCCGAGACGGTGCGGGCTCGTGGGGCCAGTCCTTCGTGGTTCACGCTGCGGCATGGGCTGCGCCACGGCGCCGCCTCTGCTGTCACGCTCGCCGCCTACCTGACCGGATCCGTCCTCGGTGGGGCGGTGCTCGTGGAGACGGTGTTCGCCCGTCCTGGCCTCGGCCGGGTCACACTCGCCGCGATCAGCGACCGCGACCTTCCGGTGATCACGGGGATCATCCTCTTGAGCGCCCTGGTCTTCGTGGCGGTGAACCTCGTCGTCGAACTCGTCCATCCGCTGATCGACCCGCGCATCAGGGCTTCGCGATCGGGAGGTGTCCGATGAGGCGCGCGCAGCGGATGCTGCTGTGGGTCGCGATCCTGGTCCTCGCGGTGATCGCGTTCGCGGCGCTCTGGCCCGGTGTCCTCGCCACACACGATCCGCTGCAGACGGATGTACGCGCCGCCCTGCTTCCGCCGAGTACCGAGCATCTGTTCGGCACCGACCAGAGCGGACGCGACGTGTACTCGCGGGTCGTCTACGGTGCGGCGCGCTCGCTGGGCATCGGGCTCCTCGCCACCGGGGTGGCGCTCGTCGGCGGACTCGTCATCGGCGCGCTCGCCGGGGTCGCGCCGAGGGGCGTCGACACCACGGTGATGCGGGTGAACGACGTGTTGATGGCGTTCCCCGAGTTTCTCGTCGCGCTCGTCGTCGTCGCCGTGCTGGGCCCGGGACCGGTGAACATCGCGATCGCGGTGACGCTGGCCGCCGTGCCCGTCTACGTCCGGCTGGCCCGAGTGCAGACGCAGACTCTCCGCGTCGCCGAGCACGTCGAGGCGGCGCGCATCCTCGGGGTGCCACGGATGCGCGCATTCACCCGGCACGTGGTTCCGGGAGTCCTCGGCGCGCTGAGCGTGCTCGCCACCATCGGTATCGGCTCCAGCATCCTGGCAGCGGCCGGGCTCAGCTTCCTGGGGCTCGGCCCGTCGGAGCCGACTCCCGAGTGGGGACTGATGCTCGCCGGTGGGCGCAACGTCCTCGGGCAGGCCTGGTGGATCTCGCTGTTCCCCGGCATCGCGATCACGCTCACCGTGGTGGCGGCGACCGTCGTGGGGCGCATCCTGCGCGCTCGCGGAGACGGGAGGATCGCATGAGCGTCGCCCTGGAAGTGCGCGGGCTGCGGATCGCATTCGACGGGAACCCGGTCGTCGATGACGTGTCCTTCGCCGTCGACCGCGGCGAGTGCATCGCGATCGTGGGGGAGTCCGGCGCCGGCAAGTCGCTCACGGCTCGTGCGCTGCTGGGACTGACTCCCACGGACGCCGACGTCTCGCTGGACCGGCTGGTCGTGGACGGGACGGATGCGGCCGGGCTGTCCGAGCGCGCGTGGCGCGAGCTGCGCGGGGCCGGGATCGCGCTCGTCTCCCAGGACGCCCTGGTCTCGCTCGATCCCCTGCGACGGATCGGGGCAGAGATCGCCGAGCCGCTGCTCTTGCACCAGATCGTCCGGGGACGGGCGGCGAGGGCGGAGCGGGTGCGGGAGCTCCTGGCACGGGTATGGATGCCCGACCCCGAACGCCGCTCCCGACAGCACCCGCACGAGCTCTCCGGTGGACTCCGACAGCGAGCACTCATCGCCTCCGCGCTCGCCGCGGATCCCGCCGTGCTGGTGGCGGACGAGCCGACGACTGCTCTCGACGCGACCGTGCAGGCACGGGTCCTCGGTCTGCTGCGCGAGATCGTCGAGGCGGGAACGGCACTCGTGTTCATCAGCCACGACTTCGCGGCCGTCCGACGGATCGCCGATCGCGTCCTGGTGATGAGGGGTGGGGTCGTCGTGGAGTCCGGTCCGGTGACCGAGGTTCTCGAGAACCCCCGGCATGAGTACACGAAGCAGCTCATCGCGGCGACGATCCATGAACCACGCGCTACGGCCCCCGCGGATTCCTCGACGCTGCTGATCGCCGACGAGGTCTCACGGAGCTTCGATGCCGTGCCTGCGGTCGTCGATGCCTCCTTCGCCCTGAAAGACGGACGGACGCTCGGCATCGTCGGGGAGTCGGGGTCCGGTAAGACGACGCTGGCGCGCATGATCGTCGGAGTCGACGCTCCGGACGCCGGTACGCTGCGGTGGACATCGCAGCGCCGGGTGCAGCTCGTGCACCAGAATCCGCTCGGAGCGTTCGACCCGCGATGGACGATCGGCCGTTCGTTGCGAGAGGGGCTGGAAGCGGGCGGGGTGCCTCGCGCTCAGCGGGCTGCGGGCGTCGCCCGACTCCTCGCCGAGGTCGACCTCGCCCCGGAGCTCGCCGACCGGCGTCCGAGCGCGCTCTCCGGCGGACAGCGGCAGCGGGCGGCCATCGCCCGCGCGCTCGCCGCCGACCCGGAGGTGTTGGTCCTCGACGAACCTGTCTCGGCCCTCGACCCCTCGGTGCGGGAGCGGGTGCTGCGGCTGCTCGCGCGGGTGCAGCAGGAGCGGCAGTTGACGATGATCCTCGTCTCCCACGACCTCGATGTGGTCGGAGCGGTCGCCGACGAGGTGCTCGTGATGCAGGACGGACGGATCGTCGAGCAGGGCACCACTGCAGAGGTGTTCGGGGCGCCGCAGCATGCGTTCACCCGTGAGCTGCTCGCCGCGAGCGGCCCTGCCGAGCTCTGATCAGACGTCAGTCCTTGATCTGGATGCCGATGCCCGCCGCGATGACCGGCGCGAGCTGCTGCACCTGGAATGACGTGAGAGTCGCTCCGCGGAGGCTGTTGGCATCGAGGAAGGCGACAGTGTCGAGGCCACGCAGGTCGAGGTCCTTCGCCCGCATACCCCGCGAATCGACCTCGTCGGTCGACGTGGCGGTGAATCTCGCGCGCGTCAGCTCGGCCTGCGGCATGTCGATCGTGCGGATGGCGCAGCCGGAGATCCCGAGATCGGTGACCTTCGCCGCACCGAGGTTCAGGTAGTCGATGCGCACGTCGCGCAGCTCGAGCTCCGAGATGCGCGACTCGCTCAGGTCGAGCGTGCCGATACGGCCACCGCTGATCCGCACCCGCCGCACGCCGGCATCGCGCATGCGGAGCGAGGCGATGCGCACACCCGGCATGTCGACGTCGACGACCGTCGCTCCGGTGAGATCGACCGTGTCGGCGTCAGCGCTCACCACGCACTGCTCGAGCGTCGAGTAGGCGAGATCGACGGTGCCGCTCAGGTCGAGCCGGGCGGCGATCAGGTCGGCGCTGCGTCGGGGAACAGCGGGCTCGAGCACGGGCGGGAGGTCGGGGTCGGTGATGCGGGGAGGAGCGGGGGACTCGGGGGTGCGGGCCATGGTCCGAGCGTAGGGCGCGCCGACGACATCGCGCACCGAGAGCGGGGCGCCGGGCGCCGGAGAGGAGAGCGGCGTCCTGAGGGGATGCGCACGCGTACACTGGGGGGAAGAGCATCGATCCGGCCATCACCGGGGAGCTCTCGGAAGAACGGCGCGGCCCTCGGGCGGTGCTCAGTAGAACCGAGCGGGGCAGGCCCGTCACAGCCGCAGTGAGAGTGGTCGCGTCGCAAGGCGCGGCACGCGAGGTGGTACCGCGGTCCGTGAGGGTCGTCCTCGCAGGAGCATCCGCCACGACGACCACTGCGAGACACGATGACCTACCCCCGTTCCTCCTTCGGCCCCGCCGCCGACTCCGTCGCGCCCAGCCCCCGCTTCCCGCAGATCGAGGAGGAGGTGCTCGCGTTCTGGAAGACGGACGACACCTTCCGCGCCTCGATCGCGCAGCGTGAGGGCGCGCCCGAGTGGGTGTTCTACGACGGCCCTCCCTTCGCGAACGGCCTGCCGCACTACGGCCACCTGCTCACCGGATACGCGAAAGACGTGTTCCCGCGCTTCCAGACCATGACGGGTCATAAGGTCGACCGTGTCTTCGGCTGGGACACGCACGGCCTGCCCGCAGAGCTCGAGGCGATGAAGCAGCTCGGCATCACCGAGAAGGCCGAGATCGAGGAGATGGGCATCGACGTCTTCAACGCGAAGGCGAAGAGCTCGGTGCTCGCCTACACGCACGAGTGGCAGGACTACGTCACCCGTCAGGCGCGCTGGGTCGACTTCGACCGCGGTTACAAGACGCTCGACCTGGGCTACATGGAGAGCGTGCTGTGGGCGTTCAAGACCCTGTACGACAAGGGCCTCGCTTACGAGGGATACCGCGTCCTCCCGTACTGCTGGCGCGACGAGACCCCGCTCTCGGCGCACGAGCTGCGCATGGACGACGACGTCTACCAGATGCGCCAGGACCCCTCCGTGACAGTGACCTTCCCGCTCACAGGCGCCAAGGCCGAGGCGCTCGGCCTCACCGGTGTGCGCGCCCTCGCATGGACCACCACGCCCTGGACCCTGCCGACCAACCTCGCGCTCGCCGTCGGTCCCGACATCGAGTACGTGGTGCTGCCGGCCGGACCCCACGGTGCGGCGGACGTGCATCAGGCCGCGGGGACGACGGACGCCGCCGTCGAGGCGTCGGCCCACCGATACCTGCTCGCAAAGCAGCTCATCGGAGGCTATGCCAAGGACCTCGGCTACGAGAGTGCCGATGACGCGCTGGCCGCCGTCGATGCGACCGTGCGCGGTGCCGAGCTGCAGGACGTCACCTACGACCGGCTGTTCGACTACTACGCCGACACCGAGACGTACGGCACCGAGAACGCCTGGCGCATCCTGGTCGACGACTACGTCACGGTCAGCGACGGCACCGGCATCGTCCACCAGGCTCCGGCCTACGGTGAGGACGACCAGCGGGTTGCCGGTGCTGCCGGAATCCCGACGATCCTGTCGCTCGACGACGGCGGCAAGTTCCTCCCGAACGTCACCGACGTCGCGGGTCAGCTCTGGATGGACGCGAACACGCCGCTCGTGCGCCTGGTCCGCGAGAACGGTCGGCTGATCCGCCTGCAGAGCTACGAGCACTCGTACCCGCACTGCTGGCGCTGCCGCAACCCCCTGATCTACAAGGCCGTGTCGAGCTGGTTCATCCGCGTCACGGACATCAAGGACGACATGCTCGCGAACAACGAGCAGATCACGTGGGTGCCGGAGAACGTCAAGCACGGACAGTTCGGCAAGTGGCTCGAGGGCGCGCGCGACTGGTCGATCAGCCGCAACCGCTACTGGGGCTCGCCCATCCCGATCTGGAAGAGCGACGACCCCGCGTACCCGCGCGTGGACGCGTACGGGTCGCTGGAGGATCTGGAGCGCGACTTCGGCACGCTGCCGCGCAACCCCGAGGGCGAGGTCGACCTGCACCGGCCGTACATCGACGACCTCACGCGTCCGAATCCGGACGACCCCACGGGGAAGAGCACGATGCGCCGCATCGAGGACGTCTTCGACGTGTGGTTCGACTCGGGCTCGATGCCCTACGCGCAGGTGCACTACCCGTTCGAGAACCAGGAGTGGTTCGACTCGCACGCGCCGGCGGACTTCATCGTCGAGTACATCGGCCAGACCCGCGGCTGGTTCTACGTCATGCACGTGCTGTCGACCGCGTTGTTCGATCGTCCGGCCTTCACCGGCGTCAGCTGCCACGGCATCGTGCTGGGCAGCGACGGCTACAAGATGTCGAAGTCGCTGCGCAACTACCCGGACGTGTCCGAGGTGCTCGACCGCGACGGCTCCGACGCGATGCGCTGGTTCCTGATGTCGAGCTCGGTGCTGCGCGGTGGGAACCTCGCGGTCACGGAAGAGGGCATCCGCTCGGGGGTCCGCGAGTTCCTGCTGCCGCTGTGGAACTCGTGGTACTTCTTCGCCACGTACGCCAACGCCTCGGGTGCCGAGGGCTACCAGGCCGAATGGCGCACGGATTCCACCGACGTGCTCGACCGCTACATCCTGGCGCGTCTGGGTGACCTGGTCCGGGAGGTGCGCGCCGATCTCGAGGGGCTCGACTCCACCACCGCGTCCGCGCGGCTGCGCGACTTCGCCGAGGTGCTGACGAACTGGTACATCCGTCGCTCGCGCGACCGCTTCTGGACGGGCGTGACGGAAGACCCGAAGAGCCGCGAGGCCTTCGACACCCTCTACACCGTGCTCGAGACGCTCACCCGTGTGGCGGCGCCTCTCGTGCCGCTCGTCAGCGAGCGCGTGTGGCAGGGCCTGACCGGCGGTCGCAGCGTGCACCTGACCGACTGGCCGGACGACACGCAGTTCCCGGCAGCGGACGAGATCCGTGACGCGATGGACGCGGTGCGCGAGCTGTCGAGCGTCGGCAACGCGCTGCGCAAGAAGGAGAAGCTGCGCGTGCGCCTGCCCCTCGCCCGCTTCACGGTGGTCTCACCGCTCGCGGCGTCGCTCGGACAGTTCGAGGACATCCTCCGTGAGGAGCTCAACGTGAAGTCGGTGGAGCTCGTCACACTCGCCGATGACACGGCGGCGGAGTACGGCATCGCGCACCGCTTGAGCGTCAACGCCCGTGCGGCGGGTCCGCGCCTCGGCAAGGAGGTGCAGAAGGCGATCCAGGCGGCGCGCTCCGGTGACTGGAGTGAGGTCTCCGGTGTCGTGACGGCAGGTGGCATCGTCCTCGAGCCGTCGGAGTACGAGCTCGTGCTCGAGACGACCGGCCGCCCGGAGGGGGAGGCCCTGGCCATCGTCCCGACGGGTGGCTTCGTGCTGCTCGACACCAGGACGACCCCGGAGCTCGAGGCCGAGGGACTCGCGCGCGATGTCATCCGCGCCGTGCAGGAGACGCGCAAGAACGCCGACTTCGACGTCAGCGACCGCATCCAGCTGGTCCTCCGGTTCCAGGACGACGTGGACACCCAGGCTGTCGTGTCGGCGTTCGACCTGGCCGGCATCGCGGCAGAGACTCTCGCCGAGGAGTACTACGTGATCGACGCGCAGGGAGACTCGATCTTCGGACACGGAGCGGTCCTGGCCGCGGCTGCGGGAGTGACGCCCGAGTTCTCCGCGGTCATCCCCGCCGGGACATATGCCAATGCCGGCGACTTCACGATCGCCGTCACCAGGATGGGAGCGGGAGCATGAGTGACAAGGACAGGGCGGATGCCGTCTACGAGGCCCTGCTGAGCCGCGCCGGAGAGCGCTGGGTGCAGCCGCGCAAGGAGCGCACCGCCCGCATCCTCGCGTTCCTCGATGACCCGCAGCGCACGTACCGCGTCGTGCACATCACGGGTACGAACGGCAAGACGTCGACCGCGCGGATGATCGAGAGCCTCCTGCGGGCGCACGATCTGCGCACGGGACTGTTCACGAGCCCACATCTGGAGCGCTTCACCGAGCGGATCATGATCGACGGCGAGCCCATCGCCGATGAGGCCGTCGCGGATGCGTGGGACGAGATCGAGCCGTTCGTCGACATCGTCGATGCCGAGCTCGACGCCGCGGGTGATGCTCCGTTGACGTTCTTCGAACTGCTGACCGTGCTGGCGTTCGTCGCCGTGGCCGATGCGCCGATCGACGTGCTCGTGCTCGAGGTGGGCATGGGCGGGGAGTGGGACTCCACGAACACCGCCGACGGCGACGTCGCGGTGTTCGCGCCGATCGACATCGACCACGCCGACCGTCTCGGCAGCACGATCGCCGAGATCGCCGAGGTCAAGGCCGGCATCATCAAGGAGGGCGCGGCCGTGGTGTCCGCCCAGCAGCCCGCGGAGGCGGCCGAGGTGCTGCGTCGCGTGGCGGCGGAGCGCAACGCGACCATCGCGTTCGAGGGCGAGGAGTTCGGTCTCACCGAGCAGAAGCTCGCCGTCGGCGGCCAGTTGCTCACGATCCGTGGCCTGGCGGGGGAGTACACCGAGGAGTACCTGCCGCTGTACGGCGCTCACCAGGGGCACAACGCCGCTCTCGCAGTGGCCGCCGTCGAGTCGCTGATCGGCGGTGCCACCCAGCGCATCGCCGCGGACATCGTGACGGCGGGTCTGCAGGAGAGCACGTCACCGGGCCGGCTGCAGTTGCTCGGCATCGCCCCGACCGTGATCGTCGACGCGGCTCACAACCCGCACGGCGCCAAGGCACTCGCGCAGGCTCTGGACGACAGCTTCGACTTCGACGAATGGGGCCTGGTGCTCGGTGTGCTCGCCGACAAGGACGCCGCCGGCATCGTCGCCGAACTGGCACCGGGAGCGGCGCACGTGTTCGCCACCGCTCCGGATTCGGATCGCGCGAGCGATGCGGATGCGATCGCCGACCTCGTCGAGCAGGCCGGACAGCGGGCGACCGTGCACCACTCGCTGGCCGACGCCGCCGACGCCGCGCGCGAGTGGGCCGCATCCTCCGATCGACGCGCGGTCATCATCGCGGGCTCCGTGGTGCTCGCCGGAGAGGCGATCGCCCTGGCGCAGGACGAGGACTGGAAGGCGGGGTGGCGCGCATGAGCGCCGACGCGACACCGGCTCGCCGTACCCGCCGGCCGCGCCCGCCGCGCACGCTCGTGCAGAAGCTCGCACCTGTCGTGCTGGGTTTCGAGGCCATCGTGGTCTTCCTCGTGGGCCTGACGATCTTCGGGCTGCGGCAGCTTCCCGACGGTATCGAGCAGTGGTGGGCGATCGTCGCCGGGGCGGTGGTCGCGCTCGCCTGCATCGCGATCGCCGGGATGATCACGAAGCCCTGGGCGATCACCGCCGGGTGGGTCGTGCAGGCACTCGTCGCCCTATCGGCGTTCTTCGTTCCCTCCATCCTGCTCGTCGTCCTGATTTTCGGCGGCATGTGGGCGTATGCGACCATCGGAGGGGCCCGATTGGACGCACGACGCCCGGCCGGACCCACGACCGAGACTCAGACCACGCAGATCTCAGACACAGAGAGTGAATGACATGGCCACCGAAGAAACCCTCGTCCTCGTCAAGCCCGATGGCGTCGCTCGCGGCCTCACCGGCGCGATCCTCGCCCGCATCGAGGCGAAGGGCTACGCCCTCGTCGATATCCGTCTGGTGGAGCCCGACCGCGACCTGCTGGCCGAGCACTACGCCGAGCACGAGGGCAAGCCGTTCTACGAGCCGCTGCTCGAGTTCATGCTCTCCGGCCCCTCGGTCGCCATCCGTCTCGCGGGCAACCGCGTGATCGAGGGCTTCCGCTCGCTCGCCGGCACCACCGACCCGACGACCGCTGCGCCCGGCACGATCCGTGGCGACTTCGGTCGCGACTGGGGCCTCAAGGTGCAGCAGAACCTCGTGCACGGCTCGGACAGCCCCGAGTCGGCCGCGCGCGAGCTCGGCATCTGGTTCGACTGAGAACCCGTCCGCACGCGAAAAGCCCGCACGCCGAGTCTCGGCGGGCGGGCTTTCCTCGTCTCCGCCGTCGGCGGAGCGGAGGATCAGAAGATCATGCCGATGACCTCGCCGAGGAGATCGAGGCCACGCAGCTGAGCGAGCAGGATGACGACGGCGTACGCGAGGATCGTCGCGAGCGGGACCCAGGCCATCAGCCTCTCGGCGCGGGCCTTCGTCTTCTCGTTGCTGGTGAAGGTGCCGTTGCGGGTGAGGTGCAGCATCGTCGCGAAGAATGTGGGGATGGTGACCGACCAGGTGAGCATGCACCAGGGGCAGAGAACGCCGAGGTTGGGGGCGTAGATGCTCTGCCAGATCAGCCAGCACACGAGGCCGAAGGCGAAGGTGACCCCGGCACCGAAGGTCAGCCAGAACCACCGCGGGAAGCGGGATCCCGCGAGCAGGGCGACGCCGACGAACAGCGGCGCCATCCAGCCGGCGATACCGAGAATCGGGTTGGGGAAGCCGAAGACCTCGCCCTGCCAGGATTCGAGGTTCTTCCCGCACTGGATCATCACGCTCACGTTGCAGCTGAGGACGGCGTCAGGGTTGGCCGCCAGGACGAACTTCTCGACAGTGAGCTGGAAGGCGGCGAACCAGCCCACCACACTCGCGATGATCAGCCAGACGGCGTAGATGACGGGGCGGGTGCGCTGCTCGCTCATACTGGGGATTATCCCAGCGACTGCTATGGATGCGGCGAGAACAGGCCGGAGAAATGTCCGGCCCGGATGACGGGATGCCGCGAACGGAGCCACTTGGTGCGATAATGGCCTGTGATGCGATGAACGGCGTTGCCGCGACACGCGTCGAGCAGACTTCGGGGTCCAATGCCCCACGCGATCAGAGCTATGAGCCGGTCGCAGACCGAGTGAGTTCGCGGCACCTGCGGGTACCGCATGAGATTTCACGGAACACCGAGTGTCCCGTGCAGGGAGTAAGCCAGAGATGGCCGATGAGAACAATGACAACAACGCCCCTACCCTCGACTTCCCGGCTGACGCCGCGGGAGAGCTGACGGAGCCCACGGCTCCCGGCGCGGACGACCGCGCGGGGTCTTCGGGCGAGGGCGAAGAGCCGTCCACTGCTGCAGAAGCCGCCGAGGCTGCTGAAGTGGCTGAGGCTGCAGAGGTGGCCGAGGACGCGGCCGCCGATGACGTCGCGGCCGGGTACGCGGCGGCGGATGACGCTGCTGCGGCTGCCGACGACGCCGCTGCTGCGGCCGAGTCGATCGCAGAGGCCGTCGCCGAGGCGAAATCGGAGGCGGAGAACGAGGCCGCTGACGAAGAGCCGGCTACGGACGAAGCCCCCGTCGCGGACGAAGCTCCCGTCGCGGACGAAGCTCCCGCTGCGGACGATGCCCCCGCGGTCGAAGAGGCTCCTTCTGCTCCCGAGGCTCCGGCACCGGTGACCGCCGTGTCGCTCGGTCTGCTCCCTGAGGTGTTCGTCTCCCAGGTCTCCACGCAACTGCACTTCTATGCGCCGGAGATCGTGCCGCTGCCCGCACGTCCGGGTCGCGAGCGCATCTTCGACCGCATCGCCGAGCGCGACCAGCCGCAGGACGATGCAGCCGGCCGAGGCCGCGGTCGTCGTCGCCGGGGCGGTTCCGAGGGTGACGACCAGCGCGAAGAGCCGCGTCAGCGTCAGCGCGTCGTCGAGTACATCACCGAGCCGAAGGCGATCAAGGGTTCGACCCGTCTCGAGGCGAAGAAGCAGCGTCGCCGCGACGGTCGTGACGCCGGCCGCCGTCGCCCTGTCGTCACCGAGGCCGAGTTCCTCGCACGCCGTGAGTCCGTCGACCGCAAGATGGTCGTCCGTTCCAAGAACGGCCGCACTCAGATCGGCGTCCTCGAGGACGGCGTGCTCGTCGAGCACTACGTCGCCCGCAACCAGGACGCGTCGCTCATCGGAAACGTCTACCTGGGGCGCGTGCAGAACGTCCTCCCCAGCATGGAGGCCGCGTTCGTCGACATCGGGCGCGGGCGCAACGCCGTGCTCTACTCCGGTGAGGTCGACTGGGACGGCGTCGAGACCGGCAACCAGCCGCGTCGCATCGAGCTGGCGCTCAAGCCCGGCGACCGTGTTCTCGTGCAGGTCACGAAGGACCCCGTCGGCCACAAGGGTGCCCGTCTCACGAGCCAGATCTCGCTTCCCGGCCGCTACCTGGTCTACGTGCCGGGCGGGTCGATGAACGGCATCAGCCGCAAGCTCCCCGACAACGAGCGGGCGCGCCTCAAGCGCATCCTCAAAGAGGTGCTGCCGGAGTCCTCCGGCGTGATCGTCCGCACCGCGGCAGAGGGTGCGACCGAGGACCAGCTCACGCGCGACGTGCAGCGGCTCACCTCGCAGTGGGAGCACATCCAGAAGCAGGTCGAGAACCAGCAGGCGCCCGCGCTCCTGCACGCCGAACCCGACCTTCTCGTCAAGATCGTCCGCGATGTCTTCAACGAGGACTTCACGAAGATGCTCATCCAGGGCGAGGACGCGCAGCAGACCATCCGGGCCTACCTCGAGAGCGTCGCCCCCGACCTCCTCGAGCGCGTCGAGGCCTACGAGGACGAGACCGATCCGTTCGATGCATTCCGTATCACGGAGCAGATCGAGAAGGCTCTCGACCGCAAGGTATGGCTGCCCTCCGGCGGCTCGCTCGTGATCGACCGCACCGAGGCCATGACGGTCGTCGACGTCAACACCGGCAAGTTCGTCGGCTCCGGCGGAAACCTCGAGGAGACCGTCACCAAGAACAACCTCGAGGCGGCGGAGGAGATCGTCCGCCAGCTGCGTCTGCGCGACATCGGCGGCATCATCGTCGTCGACTTCATCGACATGGTGCTCGAGTCGAACCGCGACCTCGTGCTGCGTCGACTGATCGAGTGCCTGAGCCGCGACCGCACCAAGCACCAGGTGGCAGAGGTCACCTCGCTCGGTCTGGTGCAGATGACGCGCAAGAAGCTCGGTCTCGGCCTGCTCGAGACCTTCAGCGAGGCATGCGAGGTCTGCGCCGGTCGCGGTGTCATCGTGCACCACGACCCCGTGGTGAAGCACCGTTCCAGCAGCAACGGCGGCGGCAGCAACGGCGGCAACGGGCAGAGCGGTCGTCGCCAGCGCGGCAACGGCGGCAACGGGAACGGACAGAGCCAGAGTGCTCCCTCCGCTCCTCCGGTCACCCACAGCATCACCGAGGGCGCGAAATCGGCCCTCGCGCAGATCGCCGCCTCCACCATCGCCCCGGCGGCGGATGGCGCGCCCGCAGTCGAGTCGGCCGATGTCGCGGCTGAGGCGCCCGCGGCCGCCGAACGTCCGAAGAAGGCCCGCAAGAAGCGCGGCGACCGCAAGGGGCCGAAGTCTCCCGCCGAGCAGCTCCTCGACTCGGTCCTCGACGCTCTTCCGGAGCCGAAAGCTCCCGGTCAGGGGCGAGGACGCCGTCGGGTGAGCACTGCTGCGCTCACCGGCACTCCCGTCTCGGTGAACAACGAGCCGTCAGCGCCGGTCGCGGCTGCGGATTCGGAGTCCTGAGGCGATCAGCCGGCGCACCAGTTCCTTGCCCTGCACGTGGTGGGCGCCGGCGGCGACGAGCCGGGGGATGATCTCCTCCGGCACGTCGTAGTGGTCGAGGTCGAACGCGCGTGCGGGGACGTCGTTCGCGCGCGCGAACACGTGCAGCTCGTCGAGGCTCTCATCGCTGACCAGGTGCGCCCACAGGCGTCCGTGGGCGGGCCAGAGGGGTTCGTCGACGAGTACGGTCACCCGGTCAGCCTACGACCGCCTCGACAGGGCAGGGCGGGAGCGGGATGTGAGACGCCTCGGAGCCGCGCCGCTTTGCGACACCGACCCGCATCCGGTAAAGTAGTCCCTTGGTGCGTATGCCGCGTCGTCCTCGTCGGTCGAAGCGGAGAGTCTTGCGTTCGCGCCCGCCGTTCTGCGGCGCATGCAAGCAACAGTCTTCCCGTGAGATCTCGGAGCCGCGAGCTCCCCAACGAAACAGGTATGAAGTGGTTTACGCAGTAGTGCGCGCCGGTGGGCGGCAGGAGAAGGTCGAGGTCGGCACGATCGTTCAGCTCGACCGTGTCAAGGCTGCCCAGGGCGAGAAGATCGAGCTGGCCGCCGTGCTGCTCGTCGACGGCGCCACGGTGACCACCGACGCTGACTCGCTGGCGAAGGTCAAGGTCACGGCAGAGGTCATCGGCAACCTCCGCGGCCCGAAGATCATCATCCAGAAGTACAAGAACAAGACCGGCTACAAGAAGCGTCAGGGCCACCGCCAGGAGCTCACGCGCGTCAAGATCACCGGCATCAAGTAAGCCCGAGGGGACTAGGACATGGCACACAAAAAGGGCGCAAGCTCAACCCGTAACGGTCGTGACTCCAACGCTCAGCGCCTCGGCGTGAAGCGCTTCGGCGGTCAGCAGGTCCTCGCCGGCGAGATCATCGTTCGCCAGCGCGGCACGCACTTCCACCCCGGCGTCAACGTCGGTCGTGGTGGCGACGACACGCTGTTCGCTCTGGCCGCCGGTGCGGTCCAGTTCGGCGCGAAGGGCGGCCGCAAGGTCGTCAACATCGTCGCCGCAGCTGAGTGATCACAGCGCGACACTAGATATCCGGTTCGGGGCGGGCTTCGGCTCGCCCCGTCCGTGTATCTACCCTCCGAAAACGCACAGCAACCCTGAGGACTAGCAAATGGTCACGTTCGTCGACACCGTCACACTGCACCTGCGTGCGGGTAAGGGCGGCAACGGCTGCGTCTCCGTGCACCGCGAGAAGTTCAAGCCGCTCGGTGGTCCCGACGGCGGCAACGGTGGCGACGGCGGCGATGTCGTGCTCGTCGCCGACCCGCAGACCGGCACGCTGCTCTCGTACCACCACTCGCCGCATCGTTCCTCCGGCAACGGCGGGCCGGGCATGGGCGATCACCGCTCCGGATTCCTCGGCGAGACGCTCGAGCTGCCCGTTCCGGTCGGCACGGTGGTGAAGAACACCGCGGGCGACGTCCTCATCGACATGATCATCCCCGGCGAGCGGTTCGTCGTCGCCAAGGGCGGTATGGGCGGGCTCGGCAACGCCGCTCTCGCCACCCCCAAGCGCAAGGCGCCCGGTTTCGCTCTGCTCGGCACGCCCGGCCACGAGGGCGACATCGTCCTCGAGCTGAAGACCGTCGCCGACATCGCCCTCGTGGGGTACCCGTCGGCCGGCAAGTCGAGCCTGATCGGCGCGATCTCCGCCGCCCGCCCCAAGATCGCCGACTATCCGTTCACGACGCTGCACCCGAACCTGGGCGTGGTGCAGGTCGGTGACTTCCGCTACACGGTCGCCGACGTGCCCGGTCTCATCGAGGGCGCGAGCGAGGGGCGAGGGCTCGGCCTCGAGTTCCTCCGCCACGTCGAGCGCTGTTCCGCGCTGCTGCATGTGCTCGACTGCGCGACGTTGGAGCCCGGACGCGACCCGATCTCCGACCTCGACGTCATCCTCGCGGAACTCGGCGCCTACGAGGTGCCCGAGGGACAGACGCCGCTCCTCGAGCGCCCGCAGTTCATCGCTCTGAACAAGATCGACGTCCCCGAGGCACGCGACCTCGCTGAGCTCGTGCGTCCCGATCTCGAGGCTCGCGGCTTCCGGGTGTTCGAGATCTCCACGGTCTCGCACGAGGGTCTGCGTCCCCTCACCTTCGCGCTGGGCGAGCTCGTCGAGAAGGCTCGCGCCGAAGCCGCGCTCGAGACGCCGCCGGAGCGCGTCGTCATCCGCCCGCGAGGCTCCAAGAAGGACTTCACCATCCGGGTCGAGGGTGGCACGTACGGCAACGTCTATCGCATCATGGGCGAGAAGCCGGTGCGCTGGGTGCAGCAGACCGACTTCCAGAACGAAGAAGCCGTCGGGTATCTCGCCGATCGTCTCGAAAAGCTCGGCGTCGAGGACGAGCTCTTCCGCCTCGGTGCGGTGCAGGGGTCGACCGTCGTGATCGGCGAGGGCGACAGCATCGTCTTCGACTGGGAGCCCACCATGACCTCGGCGGCAGAGTTGATGAGCGCGCCTCGGGGTACGGACCCCCGTCTGGCGCCGAATTCGCGCCGCACGACGTCGGAGCGACGCGAGCAGTATTACGAGCGAATGGATGCCAAGGCCGAGGCTCGCGCCGAGGTGGAGACGCAGCGTCTCGCCGCGTACCGCGAGGACGGCGAGTGACAGCACGCACCCGCGCGGATCTGGCCACCGCGTCCCGCATCGTCGTCAAAGTCGGATCCTCCTCGATCAGCGGAGACTCGTCGTGGCGGATCCCCGTCATCGTCGAAGCTCTGGCCGCGGCGCATGCACGCGGAGCCGAGGTGGTCCTGGTGTCGTCTGGTGCGATCGCGTCCGGAATCCCGTTCCTGCGGCTCGACGCCCGCCCGACCGACCTCGCGACCCAGCAGGCCGCGGCGGCCGTTGGTCAGAACATCCTGATGTATCGCTACCAGGAGTCGCTTCGTCCCTTCGATATCGTCGCGGGGCAGGTGCTCCTCACCACCGGCGACCTCGAGAACCCGACATCGCGCTCCAACGCCCGTCGCGCGATGGAGCGGCTGCTCGGGCTTCGCACCCTGCCGATCGTGAACGAGAACGACACCGTCGCGACGCAGGAGATCCGCTTCGGCGACAACGACCGGCTCGGCGCGCTCGTCGCCCAGCTGATCGAAGCCGACGCGCTCATCCTTCTCAGCGATATCGAATCGCTGTACACGCGACCTCCGACGGACCCCGGCGCCGAACCGATCGATGTCGTGGCTCCCGATGCCGACCTGACCGGCCTCGAGTTCGGGGCGACCGTCGTCAACAGCGTCGGCACGGGAGGAGCGGCCACGAAGGTCTCGGCCGCGCGTCTCGCGGCGGCATCCGGCATCGGCGTCCTGGTCACCAGCGCCGACCTCGTCGAACAGGCCCTCGCCGGTGCGGAAATAGGAACCTGGTTCGAGCCGGCCACCTCATAAACTGGGCGGATGACCGACCAGACCCCACAGGTGCGCCTGGAGCGCGCCAAAGAGGCCTCCCGCGCCGCTGCCGCGCTCACGAGCGACGACAAGGCGCGGGTGCTCGAAGCGATCGCCGTCGCCCTTCTCGACGCCGCGCCGCGCATCATCGAGGCGAACGCCCGCGACATCGTCCGTGGGCGTGACGAGGGCATCGGGGAGTCGCTCATCGACCGGCTGCGTCTCGACGAGAAGCGCGTGGCGGCCCTCGCCGCCGCTGTGCGCGAAGTCGCGGCCCTCGCCGACCCGGTGGGCCGCGTCGTCGGCGGGCACAGGATGCCCAACGGTGTCGCCCTCGAGCAGGTGCGCGTGCCGTTCGGAGTGGTCGGCGCCATCTACGAAGCCCGGCCGAACGTGACGGTCGACATCGCCGCGCTCGCGCTGCGCGCGGGCAATGCCGTCGTGCTGCGCGGGGGGAGTGCCGCGCGCGAGTCGAACACCGTGCTCGTCGACGTCATGCGGCGGGCGGTGGAGAGCGTTGGACTCACGAGCGAGGCGATCCAGACCGTCGATGACTTCGGTCGCGAGGGCGCGAAGGCGCTCATGCACGGTCGCGGCTTCATCGATGTGCTGGTGCCACGGGGGAGTGCCGGTCTCATCGAAGCCGTCGTCACGGAGTCGACCGTGCCCGTCATCGAGACCGGAGCGGGCAACGTCCACATCTTCCTCGACGAGACGGCCCCGGACGATTGGGCGAGCGACATCGTCGTGAACGCCAAGGTGCAGCGCCCCAGCGTGTGCAACGCGGTGGAGACGGTGCTGGTGCATCGTCAGGCGGCTCCGCGTCTGATCCCGCTCGTGGCCAGCGCTCTGCAGAGTGAGGGCGTCGCGATCCACGGTGACGACATGGTCGCCGGCATGGTGTCGAACGTGATCCCGGCGGTCGAGGAGGACTGGGAGACCGAGTATCTGAGTCTCGACATCGCGATCAAGGTCGTCGACTCCCTCGACGAGGCCCTCGACCATATTCGTCGCTACAGCACGGGACACACGGAGTCGATCATCACGACCGACTCGCGCAACGCGGAACGCTTCCTCGCCGAGGTGGATTCCGCCGTCGTGATGGTGAACACGTCGACGCGCTTCACCGACGGCGGCGAATTCGGATTCGGCGCGGAGGTCGGCATCTCGACCCAGAAGCTGCACGCTCGCGGGCCCATGGGGCTGTCCGAGTTGACCAGCACGAAATGGCTCGCGCGTGGGTCGGGGCAGACCCGCGGCTGAGGGCTAGACTGGGGGACGCTGTACCTCACAGGATCCCGAACAGCACGCCACGAAACGGAGTCAGGATGAACCTCGTCGCACAGATCGCGATGGCCGCTGCCGAAACCGAGCACCACGGCAACGTCGCGCTCGAAACGGTGATCTTCGGAGCCATCGCTGCGGTCGTGTTCGCCTTCCTCGGGCTGGTGACCTTCTCGTACAAGAACGTCGCCAACCGTCACTCGGCGAAGGCCGAGGCATGGGCAGCGCAGCACGGCAAGGACGGCCACGAGGCGGGACACGGCCACTAGGCCCCCATGAACGACGCTGCGACCACGCGCCCCCCGCGCATCGGCGTGATGGGCGGTACGTTCGACCCCATCCATCACGGCCACCTCGTCGCAGCCAGCGAGGTCGCGAACTCCTTCGGGCTCGACGAGGTCGTCTTCGTGCCGACCGGCCACCCGTGGCAGAAGTCGGGAGTCTCGCCGAGCGAGCACCGCTACCTCATGACGGTCATCGCCACCGCCTCGAACCCGCAGTTCACGGTGAGCCGGGTCGACATCGACCGCGAGGGCCCCACCTACACGATCGACACACTGCGCGACCTGAAGCGTGATCGACCGGATGCCGACCTCTTCTTCATCACCGGAGCCGACGCCGTAGCGCAAATTCTCAGTTGGAGGGACCATGATGAGTTGTGGGAGTTGGCCCACTTCGTCGCGGTCTCACGCCCTGGACATGTCCTGAGCACAGACGGCCTCCCGAGCGACAACGTCAGCCAACTGGAAGTGCCGGCGCTGTCGATCTCGTCGACGGACTGCCGTGAACGCGTTCGCGACGATCAGCCGGTCTGGTATCTGGTCCCTGATGGGGTCGTTCAGTACATCGCGAAGCATCATCTGTATCGGAGCAAGGCATGAGTACATCGGATCAGCAGGAGCAGGGTCCGCTGACGCGAAAGCAGCTGCGGGAGATTCGATTGACGGGTTCGACCCCGGTCATCTCCAGCGAGGAGGCTGCCGCGGCGGCTGAGGCGGCACCGCCCGCACCGCCGCTGCCCCGTGCCGCCGAGCCCGTGGAGATCCCGCCCGCGCCGACTTCCGTGCCTGACGACGTCAGCGGCGATGCGCCGTTGACGCGCCGCCAGGCGCGCGAGCTCGAGAAGGTGCGCACGGCCTCGGTGCCCGTGATCGCCGGAGAGCAGTCCGAAGAGGCGGAGGTCGAGCAGCCAGCCCCCGACGCGCCGGCGGAACCGACCGACGAGGAGTCCGCCGCGACGCACGACCCCGCGGAGATCGTGTCGGGGGTCCCGAACTTCACACGGAACGAAGAGCCGGGCGACGCCGACGATGATGACGTCGACGATGATGACGTCGACGACGAGGTCGCCGTCGCTCCCGTGCGTGCATCCGTCGTCGCGGATTCCGTAGGAGATGTTCCGCTGGAGTCCGTCGATGGTGCCGGTGACGAGTCCGACGAGGACGATGTTGACGTGGCTTCGGCTCTGGGCCTTCCGGCCGAGAGCACCGGTGACTCCGAGGCCGACGGTGACGACGTGCTGGCAGATGTCGGTGACGCCGATGATGACGATGACGACGCCGCAGCCCGCCCCACCGTCAACCCCGCGTTCGGTGAGGGGATCCTCGCCGATGCTCCCGACCCGCACACCCCCTTCCGCCCGTCGTTCGACGAGCTGCTCTCCGTCGGTGACTCGACCGGGTCGCAGCACTCCGCACCGAACGCCCTGATCTTCACGCCGTCCCCGGGAGAGGGCTCGCTCTCCGGCCCTGTCGCCTCCACCGGTGAGATCCTCGTCACCGGGTCTTATGAACTGCCTCAGGGCATGGGCTCGCAGGGCCACGCCCTGGGAACCACCGACGGCAAGGACGTCGACGCCGTTCTCATCGACGGCGAGCTTCCCCCCGCGTCGTCGCCTACGCCGATCGCCGCCAGCTCGGCGGTCAGCACCATCAAGCCCGCCGGCGAGGTGATCCGTCCGCCGGCGCCCGAGAAGGGCAACCGGCTGATGATCACCCTGGCGATCGTCGCCGGAGGCCTCGCCCTCGCTGTCGGTGTCGTCGTCATCATCGCCATCACCACGAATGTGTTCTGATGCAATCACCTGAAACTGCCGAAGAGATGCTGCGTCTCGCAGCACAAGCCGCCATCGACAAGGGCGGTGAAGATCTCGTCGCACTGAACGTGTCCGAGCCTCTTCCGCTCGTCGACATCTTCCTGCTCGTCACCGGAAACAGCGAGCGCAACGTAGCCGCCATCGCCGATGAGATCGAGGACCGGCTGATCGAGTCGGGCCACAAGCGCGTACGGCGCGAGGGGCGCGCGGAGGCCCGATGGGTGCTCCTCGACTTCGGCGACCTGATCGTGCACGTCTTCCATCAGGAGGAGCGCGTCTACTACGGCCTCGAGCGACTGTGGAAGGACTGCCCCGTCGTCCCGATCGACGTGGCAGAGCCCGCCACCACAGACCCGAGCTGACATGCCCACGCACCTGATCACCGGTGCGGGTTCCGGCATCGGTGCAGTCCTCGCGCGCCGTCTGCTGGACCGTGGCGATGACGTGGTGGTGCTTGCCCGCGACGCCGGACGCGCCAGGCAGATCGCAGAGAGCCTTCCGGGAGCATCCGTCCTGGTCGCTGATCTGGCTCAGCCGGGTCGTCTGTCGTGGGCGCTGTCGAAGCAGCACCTGCCCGACCGGATCGACTCGCTCGTGCACGTCGCCGGGGTCGTCGACCTCGGTGACGTGGCCGACCTCGCTCCCGCGTTGTGGGAACAGCAGCTGGCCGTGAACCTCGTGGCTCCTGCCGAGCTCACGCGCCTTCTGCTGCCCGTTCTGCGCGTGTCGCAAGGGCAGGTCGTATTCGTGAACTCGGGGGCGGGACTGCGTGCCAACGCCGGGTGGGCGGCATATGCGGCGTCGAAGCACGGTCTCCGGGCCCTCGCCGATGCGTTGCGGGCCGAGGAGGCGCCGCACGGCGTGCGCGTGACGTCGATCTATCCGGGTCGCACCGCCACCCCGATGCAGGAGCGTGTGCACCAGCAGGAGGGGCAGGACTACGACGCCGGTCGCTTCATCACGCCCGATGCCGTCGTCACGACCATCCTCACCGCCCTCGATCTTCCGCGCGACGCGGAGATCACCGACCTCACGGTGCGGCCGGGTCGCTGATCCGGCCTCGTCGTACCGGACGGTCAGGCGGTCACACGCGTTCGGCGTGCGAGCATGCCGCGCTCCGCGCGCGTCTGCGGCGGAATCGCGGACAGCAGCGACCGCGTATAGGGATGTTCGGGGTGGCGGTAAACGTCTTCCGTCTCCCCGATCTCGACCATGTTCCCCAGGTACATGACCGCCACGCGATCGGCGATGTGACGCACGAGGGACAGGTCGTGCGCGATGAAGACGATCGACATGCCCAGCCGTTCGCGCAGGTCGCACAGCAGGTCGATGATCTGTGCGCGGATCGACACGTCGAGCGCCGAGACAGGCTCGTCGCACACCAGAACGTCCGGATCGAGCGCGAGCGCCCTGGCGATGCCGATGCGCTGGCGCTGGCCGCCCGAGAACTGGTGCGGGAAGCGCGAGCCCATCTCGGGGGTGAGGCCGACGAGATCGAGCAGATCGGCGACGCGCTCCCGTCGCGTCGCCGGCGTTCCGGAGTGGGTCGCGGCGAGCGGTTCGGAGATGATCTGCTGCACGGTCATCCGCGGGTTCAACGACATATACGGGTCTTGGAAGACCATCTGCACGCCACGACGCAGGATCTTCCGATCGCGGAGCCGACCGCGCGTCACGTCCTGATCGCGGTAGCGCAGGGTGCCGGCATCGGGTGAGTCGAGTCCGACCAGCATCCGCGCCAGCGTCGATTTGCCGCTGCCCGATTCGCCGACGATCGCCAGGATCTCGCCCTGGCGGAGCTCGAGATCGACACCCGCGACGGCGGCGACTCGGTGCGCTCGTCGCCCGCTCCCGGAACGGAACGTGCGCTTCAGGCCGCGGCCTTCGAGGATGGGCACCGTCCCGTCGTTCTCCGCGGCGGCGCTCACATCTCGCGGCATGGAGTTCAGCAGACGCATGGTGTAAGCGTGCTGCGGCTTCGTGAGCACCTCGTCGGCGGGCCCTGACTCCACGATGCGGCCAGAGCGCATGACGGCGACCTGATCGGCGACCTCCATCACCACGCCCAGATCATGCGTGATGAGCAGGATTCCCATGCCCAGCCGGTCGCGCAGGGCCAGCAGCAGGTCGAGGATCTGCGCCTGCACCGTCACATCGAGCGCGGTGGTCGGCTCATCCGCGATGATGAGATCAGGATCCAGCGCGATCGCCATGGCGATCAGGATGCGCTGGCGCTGACCGCCGGAGAACTGGTGCGGATAGTCGTGCACGCGCTTGTCGGGGGTGGGGATACCGACGAGGGTCAGCAACTCGACCGCGCGCGCTTCGGCGGCTCGGCGGCCGATGCTGCCATGAGCGCGGATGAGGTCGATGATCTGGTCGCCGATGCTGAGGACCGGGTTCAACGCGGAAAGGGCATCTTGCATGACCAGGCTGACGCGCACGCCTCGCAGGCGTCGATGCTGCTCGGGGGAGAGGGCGAGGAGGTCGGTTCCGCTCAGTGACATCGTCTCCGCCTCGACGTCTCCTTCGTCGATCAGACCCATGATCGCGCGGGCGGTCATCGACTTGCCCGAGCCTGATTCGCCGAGCAGCGCGAAGACTTCGCCGCGGCGAACGGCGAGATCGATGCCGTCGACCACGCGGCTGCGGCGTCCATCGCCGGTGAGGGTGACGGTGAGTCCCTTGACGTCCAGGACGACGGCGTTCCGGGGGGCGGATGTGTTCTCCATGGATGCCATCATGCCAGCTTCTTTGTTCTGAATTGTTTCGAACAGGAAACATTTCAGCCGAAGATAATCACAATGGTTGACATCTGCGCCGAAATCCTCCAGATTCGAGGAATCTCCCGCTCGTCGACCGGGAGGGGCACCCGCATCATCGAACCGAAGGAGCGCATCCGTGCTCGAACAAGCTGGCCGGTACACCGGCTACACCGCGTACGACTACCTGGAAGCCGGCAAGGACTACCGCGAGTTTCGCTACGCCAAGCAGATCGGCCGTGTGCCGGCCTACGACCTCGGGCTCAGTGCCGCGCAGCAGGAACGCACCGAACGTCTGCTTCGCGAAGAGACCGTGATCTCCCTGCACGAGCACGTGCAGGTCTTTCCCGAGGACATGGGCGAGCTGCGCGACCACATCCGCCAGGGCCGCGAACCCACCGGCTACCAGGGCCTCGCCCGCTCCGGGTTGACCGCCGTGTTCGACAACGGCATGGATGGCACCTGCTGCATCTCGAGCGATGCCGGCTGGAAGTACCAGGACGTGCTGTTCGACCTCGGCGTGCGCATGGCCGACCTCGCACACCAGGACTACGTGATCAAGGCCGAGTCGATCAAGGACATCCGTCACGCCGCCGAGACCGGACGGGTCGCGCACATCTTCGCGCTCGAAGCCTCGACCATGATCGAGAACGAGGTCGACCGCCTCGACGTCCTGTACGGCTTCGGCGTGCGGCAGATGGGCATCGCATACTCCGAGGCGAACATGCTCGGCGGCGGTCTCAAAGAGCGCGGAGACGGCGGGTTGACCTACTTCGGCGAGCGCGCGGTCGAGCGTATGAACAAGCTCGGCATCGCGATCGACATCTCCCACTCCGGTGACCAGACCTGTCTCGATGTGATCGCCCACTCGACCAAGCCGGTATTCATCACGCACGCCGGTGCGCGCGGCCTGTGGCCGACGAACCGCATGAAGACGGATGAGACGATCATCGAATGCGCCAAGCGCGGCGGCGTGATCGGAATCGAGGCCGCCCCTCACACGACGATCTCCCCCCAGCACCCGAAGCACTCCCTGGAATCGGTCATGGACCACTTCCAGTACTGCGTGGACCTGGTGGGACTCGAGCACGTCAGCTTCGGTCCTGACACGCTGTTCGGCGATCACGTCGGCCTGCACGACGCGTTCTCGTCGAACCTGTCGCTCGGGCAGGCACATGCGAACGTCGACTACGAGAAGCAGCCGTACGTCGACGGCATCGAGAACCCGGCCGAGGCCTTCTACAACATCATCGGCTGGCTCGTGAAGCACGACTACTCCGACGACGAGATTCGCGCCGTCGTCGGAGGGAACACCATGCGCGTACTCGAGGAGGTTTGGGTCTGATGAAGTACAGCAAGTTCCTCGCCCTCGGCGCGGCCGCGGCTCTCGCCGTCGGCCTCGCCGCGTGCGCCCCGTCCGCGCCGGAACCGGGGGAGTCATCCGGCTCCACCGGCCCGAGCGACGAGACGATCAGCATCGGCACGACGACAGATGTCGTGAACTTCAATCCGGTCCTCGGGAACAGCCGCACGGACTCGTGGATCACGAACCTGATGTATCCGCATCTGCTGAGCATCAGCGACGACGGCACCAAGGAAGCCCACGTGGCCACCGACTGGGGCTACGTGGACGACACCACCGGCTTCTACGAGATCCGCGACGATCTCACCTGGAGCGATGGTGAGCCCCTCACCGCCGAGGACGTCGCCTGGACGCTGAACGCCGTCAAGCGCGATCAGGCTCCCGGCACGTTCTACGGGCAGCTGGGCAACCTCGACACCGCGACCGCGGTGTCGGAAACCCGCGTCGAGCTCGCTCTCACTCAGCCCGACTCCTCGATCGTCGAAGAGATCGGCTTCTGGGGCGTCGTCGTTCCGAAGCACGTGTTCGAGCCGCAGGGGTCGATCGCCGAGTTCGCGAACGACGGCAGCGCCGGAGGCTGGGTGGGCATGGGGCCGTTCATCATGAGCGACTTCCAGGTCGGTCAGCACTACACGCTGAAGCGCGTCGAGGACTACCCGCTCGTCAAGGGCGGCGTCCCCGGGCCCGCCGAGGTCGTGTACCGCGTGTACCCGGACGTGAACACCGAGATCCTGGCGCTGCAGAGCGGCGAGATCGACGTGATCGCGAACGCGCTGCCACCCGCACAGGTCGAGCAGCTCAGCAGCACCGACGGCCTCCAGGTCGTCGAGGCGCCCGGGCTCGGCTACGCGCACCTGGTCTACAACATGGACAAGCCCGACCTCGCGAAGACCGAGGTGCGACAGGCTCTGGCCCATGCGGTCGACTATGACGCGATCCGCACCGTCGTGCTGCAGGGGCAGGCCGTCTCGACAGGTTCCAGCGCTCTGATGCCGGTGCTCGCGAAGTACTACGACAAGTCGGTGAAGGAGTACGAGTTCGATCCCGAGAAGTCGCGCTCCCTCATGGAGAAGGCCGGTTACACGGCAGACGCGAACGGGAATTTCCCCGTCTCGTTCCGGCTGATCTACTCGCTGCAGGACAGCGTGACCAGCCAATGGGCGCAGATGGTGAAGGACAGCGCGGCGGAGGCCGGCATCACGATCGAGCTGCAGGGCACCGAGCGCAACACATACCTCTCGATGACCAGCGAGGGCGACTACGACATCTACGCGGGCAACTTCGCGATCATGGACGATCCGGTGACGAACTTCTCGCTGTCGTACCTTCCCGGCGGTGCGATCAACTACACCCATGTCGACGACGCCGACCTGAACGCGCTGATCGAGGAGGGCATGGTCACGTTCGACGAGGACGAGAAGATCTCGATCATGCGCGAGGCGAACAAGATCGTGCACGAGCAGGTCTACGACAACATCATGTACACGCAGAACCTGTTCTTCGCGGCCAGCGACGAATGGGCCGGCTTCATCTCGAAGCCGAGCGAGCTGCTCTCGATCGTGAACCCGCTCTCGCTCGCGAGCGCGCACCCGGTCGAGTAACAACCACTGAAATCTCGAGGAAGGTCGCCCGGGTGTCCCGAGCATCGTTCATTCTCCGTCGCGTGGGTCGAGGTCTGCTCACGATCTGGTTCGCCGTGACCGTGACGTTCCTGCTCCTGCGTCTGCTTCCCGGCGACCCGGCCCTGGCGCTGGCGAGTCCGAACATGACGGACGACATCCGGGCGACCATCCTCGAGCAGTACGGGCTGGACCAGCCCCTGATCGTGCAATACGGGCTCTACATGTGGCAGCTGCTGCAGGGCAACCTCGGCATCTCGTTCACGCAGTCGATCCCGGTCACCGATGTCCTCATGCAGCGGCTGCCGTGGACCCTTCTCCTGACGATCACGGCACTGGTGCTCACGATCCTCATCGGCGTTCCACTCGGCGTCGCGGCTGCGTCCCACAAGGGGCGCTTCATCGACAGGGCGGTGCAGGTGGTCGGCGTGACGGGGCAGTCCCTGTTCGTCCCGAGCGTCGCCATCCTCCTGCTCTTCGTGTTCGGGTTGAACCTCGGATGGTTCCCGATCGGAGGTGCCTACACCAACAACACCTACGGCTTCGAGTGGTACCTCAGCGTCGCGCAGCACCTCGTCCTCCCGGCGGTGTCGCTCATGCTCATCCAGGTCGGCTCCTACGTGCTCACGATGCGTTCGACGCTGATCGAGACGCTCGGCGAGGACTACATCCTCCTGGCGAAGGCGAACGGCATCCGTGGCAGCCGCATCCTCTGGAAGCACGCCCTGCGCAACGCCCTGCTCCCCACCACGACCCTGATCGGCCTGCAACTCGGATTCCTGGTCGGCGGTGCAGTACTCACCGAGACCGTGTTTGCCTATCCGGGCATCGGGCGCGGGATCTACGAGGCCGTCACACAGCTCGACTTCCCCGTGCTGCAGGGCGCCTTCCTCATGCTCGCCATCACCGTCGTGGTCGCCAACACGATCACCGACATCATCTACGGCTACCTGGACCCGAGAGTGAAGACCTCATGACCGCTCCGATGCCCGCCTCAGAGACCCTCGCTCCGAGCGAGCCGACCGCCGCCGGCAGCGAGCGGGCGAGCGCGCACACCTGGCGCGCTTTCCGCCGGGACCCGCTCGGCATGATCTCGCTCGGGCTGCTGATCCTGCTGGTGATCGTGGCTCTCGCGGCGCCGCTGATCGCGCCCTATCCCGCCAGCTACGGACCGGACGTCCTGCGTCCGCCGAGCGGCGACCACTGGTTCGGTACCGACGCACTGGGCCGCGATGTCTTCTCCGAGGTGATCTGGGGAACGCAGCAGAGTGTGCTCGTCGCGGTGGCCGCCTCGCTGATCGCGATCGTCTTCGGCACGATCATCGCTGTTCTCGGCGCCTACTTCCGCAAGCTCGACAGCTTCATCAGCGTGATCGTCGACATGACGCTCTCGCTGCCGGTGCTCCCGCTCATGATCCTGATCGCCGCGCTCGTGGGGCCGAGCACGTCGACGATCATCTTCGTGGTCGCCGCGTTCTCCTGGCCGGAGGTCACCCGTCTCGTGCGCTCGCAGGCGCTGACCGTGGTCGGGCTGCCCTATGTCGATGCCTCGCGCCTGATGACCACCTCTCCGGTCTGGATCATCACGAAACACGTCCTCCCCGCCGTCACGCCGGTGGTCGTGGTGTCCGTGGTCGTGACGGCCTCGCGGGCCGTGCTCTCGGCCGCCGGACTCGCCTTCCTCGGCCTCGGCGACCCGACGACCTGGTCCTGGGGTCGCATCCTCTACGAGGCGCAGCAGGCCGGCGCGATGGTCAGTGCCTGGTGGCTGACACTGTTCCCCTCGATCGCGATCCTCATCCTGGTGCTGTCCGCGACCCTGTTGTCGATCGCCTACAACGATGCGCGCAACCCGCGCCACCTCGCCCGATAGGAGCCGGAGATGACCGAGTTCGATCAGCGGCTCGCGCCCGAGTTCTTCGATCGCGTGCAGACCGGTGTCCGCGACCGGATGGGGGCGCAGGGCTTCGACGCCTTCCTCACCGACCATCCGGAGGACATCGCGTACCTCACCGGCTTCTTCCACCACCCTTCCGAGCGTCCGGTGGCGATCTGGATCGAGGCGAACGGCAGGGTGGTGATGCTGTTGCCCGAACTGGAACGCGAGTACGCAGAGTCGCAGTCCGCGAGGGCAGAACTGGTGGCGTTCTTCGAGTTCCCCGGAGTCGTTGCACCGTTCGAGGCTCTGGCTCGCGCGGTCTCGCCGCGGGGGCGGGTCGGGTTCGCGTCGTCCATGCCGTTCTCCCGTCTCTCGGCGGTGAGGGAGGCGATGCCCGGAGCCGATCTCGTCGCCTCGGATCTGTTGACCCGCGCCCGTTTCGTGAAGTTCCCCGAGGAGGTGACCCTGCACCGCGAGGCCGCCCGCGTGACGGATCGGATGCTCGAGGCCGGGGTTTCGCTGGTGGTCGAGGCCGTCGCAGCCGGGGGAGAGCTCCCCACCGAGGCCGAGCTCGAGCGTCACGTCACGGCGACGGGTACCGGCATCATGTACGCAGAGCACCGCAACGTGGTGGTGGCCTCCCTGCTCGCCGGCGGGCTGGTCTACTCCGGCGCGAACTCCGCCTTCCCGCACGGGCTCCCTTCGGTGAACCGCCTCAAAGCCGGCGACACCTTCATGCTGTCGTTGGGCTGCGCGGTGGGCGGTCGCTTCATCGAGGGCGAGCGCACCTTCGTGCTGGGCGAGCCCACGGCGGAGCAGCGGCGCTACCACGACACGATCAACGCGGCGCAGCAGCTCGGGCGTGAGACCATCCGCGCCGGGCTCGAGTGTCGCGAAGCCAACCGCCTCTGTCTCGACGTGATCCGCGGTGCCGGACTCGGCGCGTTCATCCGGCATCGTCAAGGACACGGAATCGGTCTCGGCATGCACGAGGCGCCCTGGCTGGAAGACGGCGATGCGACGCTGCTGGAGGCGGGCATGGTCGTCTCGAACGAGCCGGGCATCTACGTCCCACGGCACGCGGGGTACCGCATCAGCGACAGCATGCTCGTGACGGACACCGGCGCCGAACCTCTGACCACCTACCCCCGCAGTCTCGACGACTGCATCATCGCGCTCTGACGCCCCGGAATCCGAGAGAGAGAAGAGAACATGACATCGACACCGCCGGTATCGCCGGAGTTCGCCGCAGCCACCAGCACCCACGAGTGGGTCGAGATCAACGGCAACCACCTGGCCGTCGAGGTGCTCGGTCCTGAGGGGGCGCCCGTCATCATCACCCACCACGGTGCTCCTGGTCTCGGTTCCCGTGCGGAACCGCGTGCCAGCTTCGGGCGCCTGGCCGACGAGTACCGCGTCGTGGTGTTCGATGCGCGCGGGAGCGGCCAGAGCGACGGGGAAGGCGTCTACAGCCACGAGCAGTGGGCGGCGGACATCGATGGTCTGCGGGAATGGATCGGCGCCGAGAAGATCGTGATGGCGGGGGGCTCGTACGGCGGCTTCATGGCCATGGAGTACGCGCTGCGATACCCGGAGCGGGTGGCGGCCATCGTGCTGCGCGACACTTCGCCGGACAACTCCAACGCCCATCTGGCTCGCGAGAACGCGCTCGCCTCCGACCGCGTGACGATCGACATGGAGAAGTTCGATCGCATCGACGTGGGACAGGTCCACGACGACGAAGACCTCAAGGACTGCTGGCGCGAGATCCTGCCTCTGTACGACTTCGTCTACGATCCGGAGGCGACCGAGCGCAAGGTGCAGGCCACGCCGTACCGCTACCGCGCGCACAACTACGCCTTCTCGGTGAACCTTCCGAATTATGACCTCAAGCCACGGCTGCACGAGATCGGTGTGCCGACACTCATCACCGTGGGCCGGACGGACTGGATCACGCCAGTATCGTGTAGCCAGACGATCGCCGATCTCATCCCGGACTCCGAGATGGTGGTGTTCGAGAAATCGGGGCACTCCCCGCAGATCGAGGAGGCAGAGGCGTGGACGAAGACCGTGCGCACGTTCCTGCACCGGGTGTACCCGCCGACCCGATGAGCAGTGTTCACCTGACGAGAGAAGTGAACGACCTCGACCGACGGATCGTCGTAGCGCTGCAGCAGGACGGGCGCGCAAGCTGGACATCGATCGCGGAGTTCGCCGGAGCATCGGTCTCGACCGTCACGCGACGCGGCCAGCAGCTGCTGGCGGAAGGGCTGGTGCGTGTAGGGATCGTGCCGACCTTGGGCAGCGAAGGGCACGTGGAGACCTTCTTCGTGCGCATCAACTGCACACCGGGGTCGCAGTTGAGTGTCGCGCAGGCGCTGATCGGCTCGCCCTACGTGCGCTTCGTGACCTTGGTGACCGGCAAGTTCGACGTGTTCGCCGAGGTCGTCATCCCGGGCGACTCCGCGACGTATGCGCATGTCCTCACCGATCTGCAGGCGATCCCGGGCGTCGAACGGTGGCGCAGCGACCTGGTCGTGCACACGTACAAGGTGAGCTTCGACTGGGGGCGGCAGCTCTACGACGCCCATGCCGAGGCTGCAAGCGACCCGCAGTCGTACATGCCCGCGCCGAACACTTGCGATCCCACGCACTTCGATGACGCCGACCGGGCCATCGTCGAAGAGCTGCGTCACAACGGCCGTGCGTCGTTCCAGTCGATCGGCGACACGCTCGACATGAACGAGAGCAGCGTGCGCCGTCGCTACGAGCGGATGCGCAACGCCGGATGCCTGACCACCGTGACGATGGTGCCGGCATCGGCACTGGGGATGAGTGCCGAGACACTGTTGATCCTGCGGGTAGAACCGTCGCGGATCGCCTCCGTCGCCCAGACGCTCGCCCATCACGTGTCGGTGCGATTCCTCGCCGCGGCGTTGGAGGAGAACTCGCTCTATTGCGAGATCATCCTTCCGAGCACCGAGACCCTGCACGACTTCCTCACCGGGACCATCGCGCACCTCAAGGGAGTTCGCGGATGGAATGCGGCGATGGAGCTCGTCTTCATGAAGCGCGGCTTCATCGAGACGCCGTGGTGGCGGGCCCAGGTGGCCTCGGCAGGGGCTGTGGACACCGGGTCGTAGCCCCGGGTTTCCGTGACGGCACCCTCCGCGCGTGGTGTCAAGGGGCTTCCCCGGGCACGACCTGTGGCGCACTCTCTAGGGAGAGAGAGTCCTGGAGGGCCCCACATGTCTGAACTTCCGGATCCGCGTTTCATGCTGAATCGCATCACGGCGTCGGAATGGGTGATCAACGACCTTCGATACTCGCCCAACGACCCGCGCCATGTCGTCGCGTGCGTGTACGAACTCGCCGAGACCGAGGTCGAGGTGACCTGGCTGCGTGACCTGCCGCTCGCCACGCGTTATGGAACCGCATTCGAGGTGCTCGAGGATGTCGAGAGAATGCGTGGTTCGAGCAGGGCCACACGTCCGATCTCCATTCCCCATCGGCCGCCGCTGCTGGCGACCTAGTCGTCCCGCGGCACGGACAGCGAACGAAGAAGCGCACCCCTTCGATCTCCGAGGGGGTGCGCTTCGTCCATGCCGCGCTGCGGAGCTCAGTCGGCCACGTGCGGGATCACAGCAGCTGCAGATCGGTCACGCACGTGCGATCGTCCGGCGACGTGGTCGACAGCGGCACGGTGCCCGTCAGGCCGGCGCTCTCGACGGTCAGCGTCGCCTCGATTCCCCGAGGCACCCAGACGCCGGTGAACCCGTTGTCGTGGGTGCGGCGCATCTCGTCGATGAGCACCGTCCCGTCGTCGGCGGTGAGGACGATGCGCATCTCGGTGTCGGAGAGCTCGCCGACGCACGTCGTGAGGCTGTGGAAGTGGCACTCATGGGTCTGTTCGCGGAATGGTGCGACCGAGATGTACACCGCGTCGTCGGGCATCGGCAGCCTACTCTCCCGGCCGCTGGTGTCACGCAGCAGGAGCGCGTCGGGTTCGACGGATGCGAGGAGATCGTCCGGGCGGTCCGCCACGGGCATCGCGTCGAGTCGTTCGATCACCTCGCCGACGTCGAGCCCGGCGAGGTCGTGCGCGGCGAGCAGGTCCCGCGCCGACGCCACCGAGTCGACGTCGGCGGGGGAGACGGCGGGCGCGCACCCGGACAGGGCGATTCCGGCGACGGCCAACGCGGCGAGCCCCGCGGACAGCCTCCGTCGTCGACGTGATGCGGAGACCGACGGAGAGGCGGGAGACGTGGTGGAGGGGAGGGGATGGTTCATGGGGACGGTCCTTCGTGCGAGGTGGGGCCGGTGTGGGCGGGGATACGCCGACACCGACCCCGAAATGGGTTCAGAGGGTGGAGAGGAGGTCCTTCATCTCCTGGATCTCCTCGGTCTGCGCGTCGATGATCGTCTGGGCGAGTTCGATCGCTTCCGGATGGCTCCCGCCGTCGACCTCCGCCCGCGCCATCTCGACGGCTCCCTCGTGGTGCACGATCATCTGGTCGAGGAACAGGCGCGACGCTTCGGGACCGTCGGCGGAGCGGAGCGCGGCGAGGTCGTCGTCGCTCATCATCCCGTCGCCGTGGTCCATCCCGTTCGCGTCGCGGTCGTCGGAGCCGATGCCCCAATCGTCCAACCAGCCCTCGAGCTGTTCGATCTCCGGGCCCTGCGCGGCCTTGATCCGCTGGGCGAGTTCGGCCACCTCGGGGTCGATCCCCTCCACTCCGAGCACGATGTCGCTCATCTCGATCGCCTGCTCGTGGTGCACGATCATCATCGAGGCGAACATGACGTCGGCATCGTTGACGTCGGCATCGCTCATGCCGGCCGATGGTGACGACGAGCTGTGGTCCATGCCGGGCATGGAAGCGTCGTCGGTGCCGGTCGCGCAGCCGGACAGCAGCAGAACGGCGGACAGGGTGAGTGCGGCGGTTGCCGCAGCACGAATCTTCATGGGTGTGTTCTCCAAATACGCATAGTCGTTGCGCACACGCCGGACGACGGCGCGCGAGGGTGAGAGGCCTGGAGCCGTGGCGCGAGAGCGCGGGCTCGACGGCTGCTCAGGTGCGACTGATGCAGAGAACGTGCAGAGAAGGGGCGCGGGGGAGGACCCGCGCGGCCAGGACCTCGAGAAGGGGCGAGCGGAGGAGCATCGCCGTCCAGCCGCGAAGCACTCCAGGCGCGATGAGGAGTACGAGGGCGAGGAGGAGCGCGAGGACGCACATCATCGCCATGCCGGCGTGATCATCGGTGCCGCAGCCTGCGCAGGACATCGCGGTCGTGCCGGACGGGTCTTCGGACGGGTGCGCCTGCACCTCTGCGGTGCCGTGATGCGCGGATACCGGCTCGGACACGGTCATCGCCGCCGAAATCGCCGCCGCCGGAGTGTCGGCCGCCGCAGTGCCGTGCAGATTCAGGGTGTGCATCCCCAGCAGCCCCAGGATGACTGCGGCGACGAGGAGCACGCCCGACAGCACACCCCGGAAGACGCTCGATGAGCCTCTTCCGGACCACGTCGCCGCCACCGGTGCCATGAGAGCAAGTCTACGGGGCGCGGGTGACGGCGACCGGTGCGCTGCGGGCCGGCGAGGGTGTGCGGTCAGACGTCGGGGCCGTCGTCGTGCTCGTCCGCGCCGGCAGCGACGCGGTCGGCCTCGGCGCTGTCGACGAGCGCGTCATCGACATCCGGATCGAGAACACGCTCGCCGTCGACCTCCCTCGTCGGCACACCCGTCGGGTCGGTCGGGTCGTCGTCATGGGGGAGCGGGGGAACCGGGGGAATGATCGGGTTCGACATGATCGCATCCTTTCGTCGAGATGGGTTCACGGTAGAACGCGGGGCGTGCGGTCGGAATCGGGTTGACGCTCGTGCAGACGCGCGCTAGCGCGGCCGACGCGACGCGGTCATCCGGCGGATCGAGGGTGATAGACCGATTGGGCCTCTACGGCTGCGGTGCCGAAATCACCATCTGCATTGATGGCGTGGCCGCGAGCCAGCGCGAGTCCGGTGGCCCGACCTCGTCCTTTGAGCACGGCGCCGCGCAGGTCAGGATCGGGGTCGCGGTAGCTCCCGCCGCTCGTGAGCGCGACGTTCACCGCCGTGACATCGCCGAGGATCTGCGATCCATCGCCCAGAGTGGAAGCGCCGGCGAGGTCGATCCTCCCGATCAGACGCACCCGGCTGCCGATCGTGATCACGGAATCGGAACGGTTCGCGAGCAGAGCCACCGCATGCGGGCCGAACTCGTTGTCGGTGCCGATGCTCACGCGTCCGCCGCCGGTCGCCTCGATTCGGGTGCCCTCGAAGAAGCGGTTGTCGTCACCGATGAGGAGAGTGCCGGGGTCGGCGTCGATGCGGACGTTCGGACAGAACACATTGCCGGTCCCGATCTCGGCGTGCGCGGAGAGGAGGGCGGAGAAAGGGTCGAGGAAGACGTTGAGGTCGTCCGCGATGAGCTGGCTCACCGTCCGATATCCCTGCGACGCACGCACACGATCCGCGTAGCCCAGGGGCGTGTGCGTCATGGCGCCTCCTGGTCACTACCGCGTGAGACGAAGAAAGCCCCCGGAGAACCGGGGGCTTTTTCTGTGGACCTGAGGGGACTCGAACCCCTGACTTCGGTTCGATACTTCGGATTTGAGTCGTGGTGACCAGTCACCACGGCAATGAATCGGCACGACTGTCGGTCGCGGCCGTTCCGTAGCCCCATTCAGCCGCGAGCACGCCGGGACCGAAGTCCCAGCGGACCTGGTGAAGACTCGTCGGAGTGGTGAGGCGGCGTCGCATGCGGGTCTCGTTCTGAGAGGTGGTTTCAATCTCCTCGATCCAATCGGGGACCGCGCGCTTGTCGAAGCGCACCCAATTGGCAACTTTTCGCGCGGTTCTTGCGACACCGACTGCCGTGGAGCGAAGTGCCGCGGGCTCCGAGGTAACGATGTCTTGCTGCAGCGCGAGTAGCACGGACTCGCCCGGCGTGATCGCACGATCGAACTCAATCGTGTATCCGACCGCATGCCTGGACGGATGCAGAACCAGGGTGATGATCGAGCCACCCCCCAGCATTCTGAGCTGGGGGAGCCGCACGAAGGCCTTGTGCTCGTAGTGGATCTGACTCACTCTGTCCAGTGTCCCGTGAGCGCACTGGATGACGTCGTAGGTTGTGGTCCGAACGGGCGACCCGAACGCCCCGACATCTGTGACGCGCGTCGTCGAGGTCAGGAGCACTTGGTCGTCCGGAGGGGCCCCGAGCATCGGACGCAAGTCATCCACGATGTCTTCAGGATCAGTTGAGAGAGCAGCCGCCAAACGCTGGTCGAGTCGCACGTCGGTGGGGGGAGCATGCCTTGCGTGGGTGACGGCATCTGCGGCGTTGACGAGTACGCCCGTCGGCAAATCGAGTATCTCTTCGAGGGCGATCAGCGTTTCCCATTGCCGCCGCAGGTCTGGTCGGCGCTCGCCGGAGCGCCAGTAACTGAGTGTCGTCACGGATACGTGCGCGCCTCTCACCGAGAGTCGCACTCGCAGTTCGGCTAGCGAGAGTCCCGAACGATCGATTCCATCTCGTAGCAGCTCGGCAAACGGTCGTGTCATCCTGGCCTACGCGACCTGCTTGCTCGGTACGACGACTGGATAATGTACGACACGTTTTCACGTCGCTGCTCGAAGTGTGATCGGATTCTGTCAGTTCCCACTCAAGAACTCACCTCATCCCCTCGTCCCCAGCGCACGCGTAGCACGCCAGGCCCGAAGCTTGAGCGATACCGATGCAATGAAGAGGTGCCGGTCACCAAGGATTCCACTCGAGTCTTCTCGCCGCTCTCGATTTCCATCGCCCAGTCAGGAATCCACCGCTCATCGAAGCGGAATGACTGCGTGATCTCTCGCACCGGATGGCGTACTACGGTCGCGTACTCGGTTCGGAACGGTGGCTCACGGAGATGGGTGACGCGGTATTCGACCATTCCTGTCTGACCTTTACGCAGAGTCTCGTCGAGTTCCACTCTGTAGCCCCATAAGCCATTTGGGTGCATGTGAGCCCTGTCTTCGCGCCCGCCCGCCAGCACACTCAGCGATGCATCGGTATTCCAACCGACCTTCGGGTCGAACAGAAGCGCGAAGGCATCCACGGAAGCGGTGACGCACTGTAGCAACAGAATCGTGGACACTGCGGAGACGCTCCCGTGGAGATCGACGTCGACGACTTCTTGCACCGACAAGATCCGAATGCCGTCTGGCCACGGGAGCCCGAGTTCCTCAAGGAGTTCTTGCTCCGATTCAGTTCGATCCTCGATCCCGGATCGGGAGGACACAGATCCGAGTCGCCTGGACTGCCCCACCAGATGCTGCGTCAAGGTCCCCTGGGGCAACTCCAATGCAACCTCGATCAAGGCCACAACCGCCAACGAGTATTCTCCCTCCGGGTGTCGTTGACCAGACCGCCAGTACGAAAGAGTCGCGGCGGAGATCGACCGGCCTTGTCGCTCAAGCTTCGCCCTCAACCACGAGAGCGAGCGCCCTTTCAGATCGAAGGCTCGCTCAAACTCCTCCGCGAACGACGCAGCGGGGGGTCGTCGGCCATGCTGGCCCCGTTCTACGGGACTGAAGGCAGTTCCAGCAACCCGTTCGTCGGGACAAGACATGCTTTGAGTGTACGCGCGCAACCCCCGCTTCCACGGGCTCCGCTCCGCGATGCGAACCCGTGCTGCGCATTCACATTTCATTCTGCTCGGTGAACGGGCAGCGCCTAGCGTTTTCTGCTGTAGCGGACACGTCATCCGCGACCCAAAACCCAGCGCTCAAGGAGTACCGATGTCTGCCCTTTCGGCCAAGAACGCGCGACGCAGATGGGGATGGGCGGCCACGCTCATACTGATGTCTGTCGTGCTGGCCTCGTTGACGCCAGCACCAGCGACCGCCGCAGAGGTGGCTGCTTTCCGATCGTCGGTCGAGGCCGTTGACGAAATGGTCAGTCGCTTCGAACCTGACAGCGCGCTGAATCACGTCGTTGAGGTGACAGCGTCGGAGAAGGCCGACGGAGAGTTTGACGCGACCAGCCTCGCCGACGGAGATCCCTCCAGCAAATGGGTTGTCCGGAGTACCGCGGGTTGGGCGCAGTACCGACTAGACGACTCGAACGGTCTGGAGCGACTAGTCAGCTACACGCTGACGTCTGGCAACGATGCGCCAGAGCGGGATCCCCTCGCTTTTCGAGTGCTCGCATCCACCGATGGAGTCGATTGGGCGACAATTGATCGGCGCAAGGATGTGGTGTTCGAGGGCCGGCTTCAGACTCTCGACTTCACCATCACGCGGCCGATCCTCCCCTTCAAGTACCTCAGGTTGGATATCGAGAGTGTCCGGGGCCCGAGCAGTGGTCTGATGCAGCTTGCGGGCTGGGAGCCGAAGCTCCTCCGTGATGGCCCTTCGACTGTCCCGGCTCCTGAGCTTGTCCACGACACGAGGATTACTGTCACCGCAGGTCGCGTCGAGCCGGGGGAAGAGGTGCAAGTCACTGGTACCGGCTTTGCACCGAGTGAGGTCGTGTCATTTCGCATTGCTGACGCGGAACCGGTGGCAGCGACCACAACCGACGGCGGCGTCGTAAGCACCTCCCTCATCGTGCCCGAGGGCACGCCGGACGGCGTGCAACTGGTGACTGCCCTCGGCATCGAATCGAATGCTGAGGCTCGGGCCAACTTGCACGTGCACTCCGGGTCCAAGCAGCCAGCGAAGACCGGCGTTTCGCTCTCAACGTCGGCGGCTGAGCCAGTTGTCGGCGAGTCCGTAACGCTCACGGCGACGGTCTTTCCGTCAGATGCCGCTGGAAAGGTTGAGTTCCTCGAAGGGAAGACCGTGATCGGGTCAGCGGAAGTCGCAACAGGTATCGGGGCGGTCGACGTGGTGATCGCCACAAGCGGGATGCATCACTATTTGGTGCGCTTCACGCCGACCGATCCGGAGGAATATCTCGAATCCATCGGCCGGTTGAATATAAACGCGCGGAGCGCTTCCGCGGGTAATGCGGAGATCGCGCCCAACGCAAAGGCAGTGCTGCAAGGGGGCACCTTCGAGCTTGCCGGGCGCGGATTCTCAGGTGGAGAGGAAGTCTCCATCGTGCTCAGTCCCGACCCGAACGGCCTCATGAAGGTCGTCACCGACGGCGAGGGCGCATTTCGAGCCAAGGTCACGGTGCCCGAGACCGCGGCGGTGGGGACGCACTCTATTGTCGTGACGGGCCGGGAATCCAAGCTCGAGGCTCACAATGCGATTAAGGTGACTGCCCAGGCATCGGCGGCCAGCGGTCTTGCCAGTACCGGAGGCATCGTGCCCTATGCCCAAATTGTGCTGGGCCTCTTCCTCCTGTCCGCGAGCGCTCTGCTCGCGTTGCGACACCGACAGCAGGGTTGACTCCCCGGGCTCTGTTGTCGGACATCGGCCTGAGGTCCCAGCTCAGGCCCGAACCGCTCCTCACGTGCGAGACGCGAGGAGCGGTTCATTCTGAACACGAAGACGCTCGCAGTGGCGCGTACTCATGTGCGAAACGGATGCGTTCCTACCGGTGCTACGTTGCGCGTCGCACGGCACATGTCGTTGTCACCCAGTAGACCGGAGCCGCCGGCTCAGTCAACCCGCCCCGCTCGAGCGCCTCACGCACGTGCGGCCACGCGGTCGGAATCCCGTAGACCCCGGGGAAGGGGAGTGGTCCGTCGGCATATGCCGCCAGCACGAGGATGGTCGGCGAACCGGTGCAGATGCGCACCCGCGACGAGACGATCGTCCTGGTCCACGACGATCGTCATCCTCTCCACCACCCAGGGGTCCATGACGTCGCCGGGCTGGCGTTCCAGACTGCTCATGACGGCGTTCACCGAGACGCGAGCTCTCGGGATCACCGCCGAAAGGGTGGGCGTTCACCAGATCGGTGAGTTGATCGCGGTCATCACGCCGGAAGTCGGGCGCGGAAAGTGGCATTCTTGATCGGCCTCCGAACATCAACAGGAAAGGCCGCCACCGGATGCGGTACGCCAGTCAACGTAGCACGATGGATGCGCTCGACGAGGCGGGCAGGGTGTCCGATGAGGACCCCCTGCCCGCCGGTGCGCGCGAACGCGGGGGTCAGCCGATGGCCAACGCGATCTCGTTCGGGAGGTGGTCGATCTCGACCGAGGCGATGACCTCGCCGGTGGTGAGGTCCACGGCGTGCACGCTGTTCGCGGCGGGTTCGGTCACGTAGGCGATGTCGCCGTCGACTTTGATCGCCGGGTGCGCGTCCTGCCACTCGGCCGGGCCCTCCCACGGGTCGAAGACCGGGGGCGCCGACGACTATCGGGCTGGTCTCCGACACGAAGGCGTTGCCCACGCGGCCGTACGCGTCGGGTGCAGCGAGCCTCGTGAACGTCTCGTCCTTGAACAGGAGCGCGCCGTTCTCGCACCCGAAGATCACGGCCTTGTCTGCAGCGGTTCCCTCGCCGTGGATGCCGGGGCACTCGGCGCTCGCCGCGGCCTCGGCCCAGTGGTCATCGTGCGCGTGCGGCGCCTTGGCGCCGGTGCGAGAGGTCTCGTCGCCGACGGAGCGTGGCGTCCTCGAGCACGATCGAGACCCCGTGGTGCGGGGAGTCGGCCGTGTATGTCGTGGTCTCGGGCAGCGGGTCGTAGCCATCGGTCGGCACGATCGTGGTGGTGCCGGTGCCGTCGTCGAACTGTACGGTGTTCTCGCCGTGGATCAGGACGTGACCGGGCGTGGTCCCCTCGAACAGCGCGTTGGTGAGGGCGGGCTCGGCGGTGTCGAGCATCTGGAAGACCTGGGAGGTGGTGACGGCGATCGTGCGGCCGTCGCCGAACGCGTTCAGACGCGTGAACTCCTCGGCCTCGAGCTCGTCGACGACCTCGAGCGTCTCGGGGTCGAGCATGACGATTCCACCGGGGTAGGAGATCGCGACGCGTCCCGTCTCTGTGGCGGCGGACGGCGATTCCTCACCGGCGGGCGCGGAGCTCCCCGCTCCGCCTGCGCAGGCGGTGGCGAGCAGCGAGACGCATGCCAGTGCCGCCACAGCGGCACTCATCCGCATGTGTCGCTTCATTCAGCGAGGAGCTGATCACGCAAGTCGAGGACCTGATAGCGGCCGAGCGGCGTTCATACTCCGCGACTCGGTTCTATCGGGTGTTCGAGGATGGGCGGTGGCTTAGCAGTGTCACATTACCGTGCGAGCTATCTTCGGCGTCGGTTCGCCGAGTGTTGAAGGACAAGTGGCTCGGCGAAGTCGACTTCACGCGGAGCTTCGACCACAGCAACGTCGTGTTGATGCGCCTTGAGGTCGTGGCTGATGTGCTGAGCAAGGAAGACATCGAAGGCCTGCTCGACTTGCCAACTGTCGACGGCAACGGTTTCAGCCAGGAGGTCGGCACGACCCTGTTTCTCTAGTACATGCGGCAGGAGTACCCAGGCACGATCTCCGAAAAGGCAGAGGTGCGCCTAGAAACGGATCGGTGAACAATTGTCCCAGGAAGTCGGAAGCGTATAGTGCTCGGCTAGCGCGTCGCACCCTCTAGGTGTGACGCCTGCTAACCACCCCGACGGTATCCCGCAATGTCCCGTATTACCCCGAGAATTCCGGCGCTGCGATCCGCAGGAGGAATGAGGGCAGAAGCTAGTCGGACCGCCCGCATTCGTATGACCCGGAACGCGGGGAATACAAGAAAACCCGCGATCTCTCGCGGGTTTCTTTCGTGGACCTGAGGGGACTCGAACCCCTGACCCCCTGCATGCCATGCAGGTGCGCTACCAGCTGCGCCACAGGCCCAGACGCTGTTCCGGACCAGCCGGAGCAACTTGAAAAGAGTACTACACGAATCGACGCGAACACCAATCGGGGAGGGCATCCCGGGCGCGTCACCGTGGCATGCGGAGGGGAGGAACAAGCGCGCGGCGCCGGGCGTTGAAACCTGCGTGAGCATCCTCGACAGTCTGGTGATCGGCGCAGGGCAGGCCGGCCTTTCGGCATCCTTCCACCTCTCGAGGCTGGGTATCTCGCATGTGGTTCTCGACGCCGACGGACAGCCCGGCGGCGCCTGGCAGCACCGGTGGAACGCGCTGACGATGCGCGATGTGCACGGCGTCGCCGAACTGCCCGGCGACACACCGCCGCCCCGCGACGGTGCACGCGCCAACGAGGCCGTGCCCGCATACTTCGCGCGATACGAGAAGACGCACGAACTCCCGGTGCTCCGCCCCGTGCGCGTGGAGCGCGTCGAGGACGTCGACGGCCGTCTCGTCGCACGGGCGGGTGAGGGGGAGTGGATGACCCGCACCCTCGTGAATGCGACCGGCACGTGGACGCATCCGTTCCTCCCGCACTTCCCCGGTATGGAGACGTTCGTCGGTGAACAGCTGCACACCGTCGACTACCCGGGGCCCGAGCACTTCATCGGCAAGCGGGTGCTCGTCGTGGGCGGGGGAGCGTCGGCCGTGCAGTTCCTCGGGGCGCTGGCGCCGATCACCGACACCCTGTGGGTGACCCGGCGCGAACCGGTGTGGCGCCATGACGACTTCACGCCGGAAGCGGGAGCCGCAGCCGTCGCCCTCGTGGAGCAGCGCGTCGCGGCCGGTCTCCCTCCGGAGAGCGTGGTCAGCGTCACCGGACTCATGCTCCGCCCGCAGGAGCGGGAGGCCGAGCGTCTGGGTGCCTACGCCGACCGGCGCCCCCTGTTCGAACGGATCGAACCCGACGGCGTGCGCTGGGCAGACGGCAGCTTCGAGCAGGTCGACGTCATCCTGTGGGCCACCGGCTTCCGCCCTGCGATCAGTCACCTCGCCCCTCTGCACCTGCGCAGTGCAGCCGGGGGCATCCAGCTCGACCGGAACGGTCGAGGTACGACGGCGGTCGCAGACCCCCGCGTGCAGTTGGTCGGCTACGGGCCGTCGGCGAGCACGATCGGCGCCAATCGTGCTGGTCGCTCGGCGGCGAAGGGAGTGCAGCGCGCGCTGCAGTCTGCAGGCGTGCGCATCACCAGCGGTTGAGCACCTCCTCCGCGAATCCCTCGATGCCGTCGACGCGCACCCGCGTTCCGTTCTCGTCGCGCACCCAGCCGGTCCAGACACCGAACAGCTGATCGGTCCGGCTCGAGATGACCAGCGCGTTCGTGTGCGAGTGCTTGTCGTAGAACGGGGTGAACACGAGGTCGGCGCTCGTCCCGTGCACGTGCCACGGACGCATGAACTGCTCGGAGTCGTAATCCCACACGAGCTCTTCACTAATCTTCGACAGCCGCCCGTCGACGAGCAGCGCGTTCTCCGTGGCACCCGAGCCGTCGGTCCACTTCGCACCGAGCTGCAACCCGATGACGCGGCCGTCGACGACACCGCTGGCCGCAGCCCAGTTCCAGCGCACGCGATACGGCCAGCGCCCGCGACCGTGGTCCAGTACGGCCCAGCTTCCGGTCGGCACCTCGTGCGCCGCTCCGTCCACCGTCACTGTTCCGGTGGCCGGGCGTGCGACATCTTTGACCGTGTACTGGAAACGGGGGATCTCGTCGCCGAGGCGCCACGGCACGACGACACCGAGCGACTCGTGTGCCTCCGGACGACCGGCCAGCAGGTCGATCGAGACGCGGGGGGTGGAGGCGCGCAGGCGTGTTCCGTCGAAGGTCTCGTCGATGTCGACGGTGATCCGACGCGTGCGCGCTCGGGTGGGCCCCGCGCCGAGAGACGACGGGAGCGTCGCGCTGCGCCCTCCCGGCGAGATCACCGTCGTGTCGATGTCGTCACCGGTCGCGCGATCGAGCACCCACAACTCGTGCAGAGCCATGTAGTCGACGCACGAGACCGTGACGGCGACGATGTGCGACGGCGTCATCACGTTCCAGTACTCCCACCGCTTGTTGCGCCCCCAGTGGCCGCGGCCGGGGATACCCGAGGTGTCGTGAACCGGTGTGCGCGACCAGCCGAGAGCCTCCCGGTTCAGCATCCCGGTGGGCGTGGTGAGAGATACGTGCGCGGTGATCTCGCGCTCGATCAGCGGTGTGGGCATCGTCGTCCTGCTGTCCGGAGGAACACCGTCTCGGGTCGGTGTCGTTGCCCTGAGTGTAGAGGACCGGGTGCGGAGGACCGAGCGCAGAGCACCGAGTGTCGAACAGGGGAGACCGCCGCGGATCGGTATGTCGTGGTGCTCGTCTTGGCGTTCGTCCGTGCTGAGACACCCGGTTGGGTAGTCGATCACGCCGGACGACAACCAGAGCACGACCAGCGTGAGCGTGCCGTCGAGGTGGCCGGACCCGAGTGCCTTCCCCATACGGGGCCCAGCGAGATGAAGCGGGCCGTCCGGCGCACCGCCGGCTCGAAGCTGAGACGGCGTGAGGAGGTGAGGCGCCGGGGCGGCGCCTCACCTCCTCACGATGCGCCGGCTTCAGCGCTTCTGCGCGGATACGGTGCTTTCCCCGGAGAAATCGTCCTCGTCGTTGTACTTGCGCCCCCTGGGGACGGTCGTGACGATCGAAACGATCGCGATCACCAGGAAGATCAGGTTCACCCCGCAGGCCACCATTGCGGCCTCACGCACGGCGACGTTCCCCTGCTCGCCGTGGAAGCTGATCAGATCCCGCAGCCAGGGGACGCCACCCGCCTCTGTGATCGATGTGAAGATCGTCAGTGAGATCGCGGCGCCGATGGCGGCGCCGAGCGACGATGCCATCTTGTAGATGCCCGCACCAGAGCCGGCCTGGCTCGCAGGCAGATTCGAAAGCGCCGCATCGGTCGACGGCGTGGCATAGAAGGCCAGGCCCACGCCGAACAATGTGTACGCGATCACGGCGAGAATCTCATATTGGCCGAGCATAAGGTTGGTCGGCATCAAGAGAACTGCGGTGAGAGCGACGACGAGGGTGCCCCAGACCATCGGCTTGCGTGGGCCGAAGCGACGCAGCATCTTTTCGCCCACGCGGATCAGAGCGATGATCGAGACCGCGTAGCCGAGAGTGAGCAAGCTGGCTTGGAGCGAGCCCAGCCCATTCGGTTCGGCAGCACGAAACAGCTGCTGCGAGACGAGGAGCAGGCCGATGGTCATATTCAGGATGAAGTTGGACAGCGTCGCACCTGTGAACGTAATGTTCTTGAACAGCGCCAAGTCGATGAACGGATTGTCGGTGTTACGTCGCTCGATGAGGATGAATGCCACAGCGGAAACTGCCACCACCGCCATGAGCGCCAGCGTTACCGGCGCGGTCCAGCCGATCTGACGGCCGAACGTGATGATGATCATCAGGGCCAGCGTCATCACCATGAAGGCCACGAGTCCGGGGACGTCGAACTTCCGGTGTCCTGTGGTCGGCGCCTTGCTCTCTGGCGTTCCCCAGATGAGAACGGTCGAAGCCAGCGAGACGACGATCGATGCGATGAAGATCCAGCGCCAGTTCTGCTCGGCCAGAAGCCCTCCGACGATCGCGGAGAGTCCTGAACCGCCCCACGAGCCGATCGACCACATCGAAACGGCGCGCTGCCGTCCTGGACCTTCCCAGTACGTTCGAACGAGGGCCATCGTGGCCGGCATGACAAGGGCGGCTGAGAAGCCCTGCAGTGCACGTCCGCCGAGCATCAGCGGAAGCGCGACGGGACCAGCTGCGGATACGACCAAGACCGAACCGACAATCCCGATGATGTTTCCGATGATCGCGATCCTCACCCGCCCTACCCGATCTGCCACTCCGCCCATGAGGACGATGAACAGCCCCGAGAACAGGGCAGTGATCGATACGGCAAGGTTCATCTGATCGGCGGTGATGTAGGTCTGATCGACGTTGATGTCTGCCAAGACCTCCTGCGCGACCGTTCCAAGGGACCCGGCGAACAGCCAGAAGGTGAAGACGCCGAGGACGATACCGATGAGCAGTTTCGGTGTGCCGCGGTACTCGGGCGCCGCGGTGGCGCTGGTGCTGGCGCTCATCGTGTCGCCTCCGTGTTCTCACCGAGGTATGCCAGGGCCGCAGTCACCAACGCCTCAGTGCCCGTTCTCAGCGTCGGCTGCATCTGGGGAGCGAAGAGAGGGGAGTGGTTCGGCGGTGCGACGACCCCCGATGGGAACCCGCCGAGTCCCCAGTACGTGTAGGGAATGCCGAAGGCCTCCGGAATCCGAGAGAAATCCTCGCTCGCGGCCAATGGTGTGAGGGCACCCACCCGCGTGTCGCCGAGGCGAAGGCGCATCGCATTGGCCACTCGTTGCGTCGTGGCAGGGTCGTTGTCAGTGAGCGGGAATTGATCGTAGTACTCGAACTCCGGCTCTCGAGGGCAGGCGGACGCTGCGCATTCCGCACGTACGATCCGTTCGATCGCTGCGACGATCTGATCGCGGATATCGGACGAATACGCGCGGGTGTTCACCAGGAGCTCCGCGTGATCGGAGATGACGTTGCTCTTCGAGCCTGCGTGCACAGCGCCGACGGTGACGACGGCTCGCTCGCCGGGTGGCAACTCACGGGACACGATGCTCTGCAGCCGTTGGATCACGGCCGCGGCGACGATCACGGGGTCGACGCCGAGATTCGGCATCGCACCGTGGGAACCCTGACCGTGGATCATGATGCGGATGCTGTCCGCGCAGGCCAGGCTCGGCCCAGCGACCACTGCGATGGTGCCCGTCTCGATTCCGAGCACATGCTGGGCGAGAGCGACATCCGGTCGAGGGATCGCGTCGAGCAGCCCGGCGTCGATCATCGCCTGTGCTCCAGCGGCAGTCTCCTCCGCCGGCTGGAACACGACGATGAGTGAGCCATTCCACGCATTCTGCCGTTCGGCCATCAGCCGCGCCGCACCGAGCAGAGCAGCGACATGTATGTCGTGCCCGCACGCGTGCATGACGCCGACGGCATTCCCGTCCCCATCCTGAGCCGTCACCGTGGACGCGTAGGGCAACCCGGTCTGCTCCGTCACCGGGAGCGCGTCCATATCGGCACGCAGCAGCACTCGCGGCCCGTCCCCATTTGCAAGAACTCCGACGACCCCACCACCGATGTGATGCACGTCGTAACCGAAGCCGTCGAGCTGGTGTGCGGTCACCCCGACTGTGCGCTCTTCGTGGGAGCTCAGTTCAGGGTGGCGGTGAAGATCGAGGTAGATCAGTTCCTGCCAGTCTCGTATCGCATCGAGTTCGACGAGAACTCTGTCCGCGGATGTCATCGTTCGTGACCTTTCATCGTGGGATTCTGGACAGTCATCACGGTAGATATTCACGGGCTTGCGGCCGTCCCGGATGTCGAGTTCGACGTCAGACTGGGGTCACGATGAAGAATGATGCCCTCGACGCCCTGGACTTACGGTTGATCAGCGCACTCCAGGCACGCCCCCGGGCGTCGTGGTCGTCACTCGCGCAGGCACTGGGATCAAGCGATGCAACGCTCGCGCGCCGGTGGGAGACGCTGAAGGACGAAGGCGTCGCATGGATGACCGTCGCACCGAACCTCTCGCTCGGGCATGGCTCGCTGGCGATGGGGATGGCACTCGTCGAGGTGCGTGTCAAGAGCGGATGCCTGACGAGCACCGCAGCCTCACTTGCCGCGCACCCCGAGATCGCGACGATCGAGGTCACCGCTGGGGCGCGGAGTCTGATGCTCACCGTGATAGCCGGAAGCCCTCAGGCGTTATCCGACTTCCTCCTCGATTCGCTCGACGCGCATCCCTTCGTCGATGGCATCCGCTCGTACCCTGCGAGCTGGACATACCGAGATGCGAGCAGATGGCGCGTCTTCGCCGGCGCCGCCGGCGACCAGCACGACAGGCGTGCGAGGCCAGGTGCCCGCACCCGTCCCCGACTCCCGCACCGCGATCTTGCCGAGTCCATCGCGGCGGTGCTTGCGCAGGATGGTCGCGCCACGGCGGATCATGTCGCCAAGGCGTTGGATATTGGCATCCGCACCGCGCGGACTGGTCTCGCACAGCTCACCGCATCCGGGGAGATCCGCTTCCGCACAGAGGTGTCGCGGGCTTTGGCCGGCTGGCCTGTATGCGCGTGGTTCCTTGTCTCGTCGTCAGCGGCCCACAGGGAGAGAGACGTTCGCACGCTGGCCGCTATGCCGGAGTGCCGGGCGGTGATGCACACCATCGGCCCGTTCGACCTCGCCGCGGTGACCTGGATGCGCGAGCTCGCAGACGTGGACGTCATCGAGGCAGCAATCGAGGACAACGTGCCGCCGGCGCGGATTCACGATCGAGTTCTCGTGCTCCGCACCGTGAAGTTGATGGGGCGTGTACTGGACACCGTAGGCCGCAGCGAGAAGCACATTCCGCTCCCCGTGTACTTGAATCTACGCGGCTGAGCACCAAAAATGCTCGCCGGAGCAACCGTGAGCAGGAACACGAGCGTAGCCAGCCACCTGCCTGTGGTGGCTGGCTACTCGGCCAATGCGACCTCGCACGGGTGCGATGACGTGGAGGACGGGCCGCTCGCCTGGAAACTCCCATCCGGGCGCTAGCAAAGCGTCAGGTCGTTGCAGTGCTCCTCGCAACGGAGAGGGCCCGCAGTGCCCACCCGAACAGTGCCGACAGCGCGCCGATGCCTATGGCGAAGGCCGCGACGCCGAAAGAGACGACGGAGGTGAACAGCGACGCACGCAAGAACGAGGCGTTCATCACGGTCGCTCGGACCGGATCATCGGTGGCCAGCTCTGAGTAGGTGCTACCGTCCGACGCTGCAAGCGCGTGGTGCTGGATGATGTCGGCTTGAACGAATGCGGTGAAAGGGCCAGCGACAGTCTGCCCCTGGAACGCGATCGCGTCGTCTGGAATCGTGATGTTCTCGGCACGCAGTTGCACGGAGACCATGACCCACACCACTACGCCGACGATGATGAGCGCGATGCCCCCGATGATGCCTAGCGTTCCGATGAGCTTCACGCCCTTCATCGCGCGACCTGATGGTGCGACAGAGCCTTCGGACTGTTGTGCGTGTTGCGACACGACGAACTCCTTCTCATTCGGAACGTACATCCTCACGCTAGATCCGTCCGCGATCGAGTGCCGGGTCGGTAGGCCAGAAATAAGCGGGTTCTGAGAGTCGACGTCAGCTCGGACCCACCTCACCAGCATCACCGAGCATCGATGCGTCCGCTTCATACGCATCAGCCGTCGACTTGCCTCGCGGTCTCGCGACTGGTCATACCTAATCCACCGCGTCTCTCCCCCCAAGTCGAGACGAAACGACACATCCCTGTCGGGTGACTTCCTTAGCGTGGACGGCGAAGCCGACCGTCGGCCCCCGCTCAATGTTCAGGACCGCATCATCAGACCCGCCGTCAACACCCCATGCGAAGTGCCCTCTACCGTCCGCATCTCGGACATCGTCGTGAGCGGATGCGGGCGGGTCTACGCATTCCCTCCGGATCTGCCCCAAGCGGCCCGCGTGGCGGGCCTCGGCCACCCACGCTACAGAGTCGGCTATGTGGATCGCGTCGGCGCCGGCTGGCTCCCGCGGGACTTGGGTAACCGTATCGCCGGACACCGGACACGGTCGCGCTTGCACGCTGTCTGCTCGGTCGTAGCGAAGGCTGGCGTATCGATCAGTACCCGATCCGATCTCCGGAAAGCTGCTGTCTTCAGAGTGGGCGTCGCTGACGCGAATGAGAGCTCCTTCGTGATCCATTTGGATCCCCTCGGAACCGTCAAGCTCGGCCACCGGACCCCGGATGATCGCATCCGATTCGACAGGGAGCTGGGAGCCGTGTGGGCCACAGGGACTCAGTATGCGGCGCTCGGCTTGGGCCAGTACAGCGACACCCGAACGCTGCACCGAACGATCGGTGCAGCGGTCCATGCACTCCGACGACTCGACACCGCTACAGGTGCTCTTACCCACGCCGAGCCGTGACGTCCCGTTTCCGCAGCCCGCGAGCAAACGGTCCGGACCGGCGAGAAGGACAAGGATTCACACCATCATGGACGTCTTCTCCCGCCGCACGCGGCCCTCGAACGCACACTGCGTGACTGAGGTCACCCTGGCGCCTCGCGAGGTCGATGAGAAGGAACTCGACTTCCTGTTCGGACGGCCAGCACAGTTGCCAAAGCGCCGCTCGACCCGCCGCACCGCGAAGCAGGCGCCGGAGGTCCACGCCGTGACGCAGAGCACGTCGGTGAGCCTGGGCAAGGTGGTGCCTTTTCGTGTTTCTGGCGCCGCTGCCGTCGTGAGCATCGCTCGAACGGCCGATGCGCTCTATGCATTCGCGGAACAGTGTCCTCATGACCGGGCGCCGCTCTCGGACGGCCTGCTCACCAGGCGTTTCATCATGTGTCCTGCCGAGGGATCGCTGTTCGACTTGGCGTCTGGGGCCGTCGTTGCGGGGCCAGCATCGACCTCACTCGTCGTATTCGAGGTGTGGGAACGAGATGGCACGATCTTCATCCGCGACAACCAGCGGGTGCTCGCGAACGCCTGACGGTGAGAAGATCGCGTCCGCTTCGCGTCTGCTGTTCAACTGATGGGTTCCGCAATCGAAGAGGGGCTGTCACACTGAGGACCGCGACGCAGTCGGTCGTGCCGAGTTCGATCGAGAACTGCATGTGCTGGAGGAACGATGAACGTCTCCGCAATCCAAGAGCAAGAGCCGGCCCGATTCCGCCGCGGGATCGTCAGCGTCGTCGTGTTATCACTGGCCGCTGCAGCAAGCCTGTTCGGTGCTGCTCCGGCTTCGGCAGCACCTGGTGTCCTGACAAGCGTCGCGCTCTCCGTGACATCCGATGGAACAGCCCCTTTCTCGGCATCGGACGGTCCGGGTCTGGATTCGTCAGCCTCGAACGGTGTGGTGCGAACGAACGACTCGGTCACCTACCGGTGGGAGTACGCGATCGCCACGGCAGGTGATGTGACATTCATTCAAGCGCTTCCTGCCGGCATGCGTTGGGAGCCGAGTTCCACGGCCTCATGCCTCGAAGGGGCAGGTGCGATCGACACGTCCGGGTCAACGCTCACATGCACGCTCCCCGAGCTGGCGTCCGGTACCGGCGCGTACCCCGTGACGGCGACCGTCCTGACCGTCCCGGATTCATCCCTCCTGGAATCCGTTGTCACCTCTGGAGCCTTCCAGTCGGCCCCCGCCATCGTCACAGCGTCCGCGGCGCCGCGACTGGCACCCGATCTGCAGACCTCCGGTGCCACGGCGGCGGCCAACGGTCCGGGGGATTCCAGCGACATCGCGGGATACAACATCGCGATGACGGCGGATTTGTTCATGCCGATCGACTCTGCGACGGGAACCCGCGGTCTCGAACCCGGTGCGACGCCCTTGACGTTCCAGATCGTGCTTCCGGGTAACTTCGCCGGCGGGCTGCTTGCGGCGGGGACGAATTGCACCACGAACACAGGTGAAGCGCCGCTGGGTGGTGGAGGTGGTAGTTCCGCTGTCGTGGACTCCGGGGCAGTCGTATGCGCCCAGGCCGGGGGCGCCGGCTCGCCGATCACCGTCACGTTCGAGAGCCCGGACCAGACTCTCTCCAGCTACCCCACGAACATCGGATCCCATAATCCCGGCGCGTACTTCGCCGCGTCCCGGATCGTGGTGTGGTTCCCGGCCTCATCGTTCCCCGTGGGCGTCGTGACGACCGGGACGTTCCAACTGACGGGCTTTGCGCCGCTCGGCGCCACAGGAGCTGCGAACTACGGTGGCTTCGCGCCCGGACAGGAACCTGGGGCTGCTTGTGAGACGGTGCCCGCTCGGAACTGCGTCTCCGTGAATGTCCTGCGGGCGGGAACTCCGCAGCTCTCAGGCGGGACTGCTTTGACGACGAGTTCCACCGCCTTCTCGGCTCCGCTCCCCGACGCTTCCAGCGCTACCTCGAATGATGGTCCCATCTATTTCGGCCAGGACTACTACGGGGTCGCGGCGATGAACACCACAGCGGCGAGCCCGGACGCGTTCAATGCGCGAAGCTGCATCACCTGGGATCCCGCGCTTCACACAATCGACGCGGAACGTGCTCCGAACGCGACGCGCAACGGCGGCTCGACGACCAACGTGGTTCTCGAGTACGGCAACACGGCCTACCCGGATGATGCGGCGCGTCGGGGACCGAACTGCGGCTCAGCCGGTGATGCCGCGGCGGGCTGGTTCGCGAACATCGCCGAGGCGGGAGGACCCGGCGCTGTCACGGCAGTGCGAGTGCGTTTCCTGGACCCTGCCCCGGGAAGCACGGGAATGAACCTGTTCGTGCCTTTCACCCGGACAGAGATCGACACTGCCCCCGGGACGCCGATACCGATCTTCAGCAACTTCACCGCAGATGATGCCCCTATCGCCAACTCGTCGTACAACCCCGCGACGAATACGGGAGCGAACGGAGCCCGCGGCCTTGCCGCTGACGCCAAGGTCCGTGCAAACACGACCTGGGACACCGAATCGGCCCAACCGGGCGAAGCGCACGAGATCACCATCACGCCCACTGTCACCAATGACTACGTGGTGCGCACCGCCGTCGACGTCGTGATCACCACCACTCTCAGTACTCCGTGCGCATCATTCCAGACGGGATCCGCATCCCGCCCTCCCTCGTCGATCACACCTGCGACGGTGAACTGCGCCGGCGGCGGGGTCGGCCAAACCATCACCTGGAACCTCGGACCTGTCCCCACAGGGACAGCGCTGGCGCCCATCACTTTCACGGCAGTCCTCGATCCGGCCACCCCGTTCCCGGCAAGCGGTGATGCCACCACCGTGATCGCAAGCCCCTCCGACCCGGCCAGAGAAGCTGTACGCACGAGCAACGATGAGCTCATCGTCAACGCCGTCGCAGAGTTCACCGTAACGAAGACGGCATCCGTCGCCGCCGTCGCACCAGGAGTGCCGTTCACCTACACGATCGGCTGGGCGAACAGGCTCGCGACTTCTGTAGGGACTGCATCCTTCGTGGACGTCCTCCCCTTTGCCGGCGATATCCGAGGCACCGCAGGGCTGGGAGACCTCTCTGTCGAGTCGGTCGAACCACGTGACGGCACCACTGGCGTGGCCGTCACATACACCGAAGACCCCTCAGCGAATGTCGAAGCCGCTATCGCCGTCGATCCATCCGGGGCAACCGGCATCAACTGGGTATCAGCTCAACCTCCCACCGTCACAGCCATCCGCTTCATAACCCCGGAGCTGACGCCCGGTACGGTCCAGGCGATGGACATAACGCTCACCGCTGTGGCGCTCGCACGCAGCGGTGTCATGGTCAACGACGTGTGGGGCGAAGTCACCGAGATCCCGATCCCCATCACCGCCGCCGCCGCAATCGAACTGGAGTCCGCAGCATCAGAGGTATCCGGATTCGTGTTCCACGACATCGATCGCTCAGGAGACCTCTCCGCAGGCGACACGCCCGTCGTGAGCCCTGTCGTCCAGATCATTGACGGATACTCCTACGGCGCCAACGGAATCGACGACGGCGGAGGCGGGGATGACATCGCCCTCGCGTCGGTGTTGACCGCCGACTCCAGCGCTGACGGCACCTACCTGTTTCCAAGCGTGTCGGCCGGAAGCTACGCGGTCACCGTCGTGCCGCCCACCGGTACGAGCCTCGCAATACTCCCACCGCTGCCGGTGCGGGTCGCCCCGAACACCAGCATCACGGATGTCGATTTCGGCGTCCGCGCGAACGCGGATGCGGGGTCGTCGAGGATTGTCGCGGATCCTGTCGTGATCATCGCGGATGGGGTGTCGACCTCGACTATCACGGTGAGCTTGCTCGACGAGAACGGGAACCCGGTGACCGACGCGGGGGATGTCGTGACGATGTCTACGGACGCTGGCACGCTCGGTCCCGTGACCGACAACGGAGACGGCACCTACACGGCCACGCTGACCTCCTCGACGACCGTCGAGACCGCGACGATCGGCTTTGCCGTGGATGAGGTCGCTGGTGACGCGACGGCGACCGTCGACTTCATCGCCGGACCGCCGGCACCTCCGAACCCACCAGCACCCCCGGGACCGCCCCTCCCTGCGACCGGTATCGAGATCGGGGGAGGTTTCGTCACCGCGCTTGCTCTCGTACTGCTCGGACTCGTCTTCTTGCTCCGTCGCCGAAACCTCCGCGTGGGAACCGGGGATCTGGTGTTCGTGCCCTCCCTGACCGAACTGATTCCAGGTGATGGTGATCAGCGCTAGGTGCGAAGAGCACACCGGAAACCATGCACGGGAGCAGATCGGCTCCTGGCTACGCTGAGGGCATGCTCCGCATCCTGTTCTTCGTCGTCTGGCTGCTGCTGTCCGCCTGGCTCGTGGTCTGGGTCGGGGAGGGGCTGTTCGGCATCGATCAGAGACAGTCGATCCTTCCGTTCTCGGGAGAGGACACACTGGGCGCTCCGATCATCATCGGTGTGGCGTGGGGTCTGCTGCTGACCTTCGGCGGGATCCTGTCGGGGCTCGGGCGCCGTAAGCGGGTGCGCGGAGAGACGCAGATCGGAGTGGGCACGATCGTCGAGGTCGCGCGCACCGGTCTCACCGTCAACGACGTGCCGCAGTACGACCTGTTCATCCGGGTGACACCGAGCACCGCAGAGGAGTTCATCGCGCAGCTGCGCACGCTGGTCGACGCCTCCGATCTCGCCGGCCTGCAGGTCGGGCTCCCGGTACCCGTGCGGTACAGCCTCACGGACCAGGACACGGTGGAGCTCGCCGACCTGAACGACCCCACGGTGCGGGACGCGATGCTGCAATGGCGGATCGAACGGGGGCTGATCGATCCGCGGCAGGTGCGGGCGCGCACGAGCGGCACCCCGGTGACGGCATCCGTGCTCGAGGTGCGACCGACGGGGCGGCGTCGTGAGGGGCAGAGCGAGCTCGCCCTGCGCGTGCTGATGGCGCCGGAGGGTGCGGCGACCTGGGAAGCGGACACCACGGTCTTCGTGTACCCGCAGGCCATTCCGCACCTGCAGGTCGGAGCCCCGGTCTGGGCGTTCTATCGGCGTGAGGATCCGCAGACCGTCGCAGTGACGATCGAGAAGGAGGAGGGGCGATGAACCCGATGGACACGCTCATCTGGCTCGTGAACTTCCCGGCGTCGCACGGATACGCGATGGTGTTCATCGCCGGGTTCTCGATCCTCGGCCTGTTCGCGCTGTCGGCGCGGGGCGCGATGCCCGGCGGGGAGCTGCGGGCCATCCGCGAGCGGGAGGGGCTGCTGCGTGCGGATCAGCGTCCGCGCGGCCGTGTCGGGGGAGGAATCATGCGCATCGGTGCGCGCATCCTCGCTTTCCTCATGCTCGCCTGCCTGGTGATCGGTCTCCTCAGCCTCACCGGCGTGCCCCTCACCCGTGCGTACATCTACGACAACGGCCGACCGACGGCGGCGACTCTGGATGGTGACTGGGTGACGTTCACGACGGCCGAAGGCGTCGAATACACGCTGGAGAGCAACTTCTTCACCCCCGCTGTGTATCCCGACCGCGACGCGTACATACCCGGCGGTCAGCTGATCGTCGTGCGCTACCTTTCGAGCCATCCACAGGCGTTCGTGATCGACAGCGACCAGACCCCGCGCTGAGTGCGGAGGGGGCGCGTAGGGTGAAGGCATGTCGCGAATCATCGTCTTCGGCGGCCACGGCCGCATCGCCCTCCTGCTCGCGCCGCTCCTCGTCGCACGGGGAGACGAGGTGACCGGGGTGATCCGCAACCCTGACCATTCCTCCGATGTCGAAGCCGGCGGTGCGAAAGCGCTCGTCGCCGACATCGAGAACATGGATGTCGAGGCGCTCGCCGAGATCATCCGCGGTCATGACGCCGTCGTCTGGTCGGCCGGCGCCGGTGGCGGATCGGCAGAACGCACCTACGCGGTCGACCGCGACGCCGCGCAGCGTTCCATGGACGCGGCAGAACGCGCGGGCGTCCGCCGGTACGTGATGGTGTCATGGCTCGGGTCCACCGCTGATCACGGTGTGCCGGAAGGCGACTCCTTCTTCCCCTATGCAGACGCGAAGTGGGCCGCCGACGAGCACCTGCGTGGCACCGGTCTGGAGGGCACGATCCTCGCGCCGGGCACGCTCACCTTCGACGATCCCACCGGTCGGATCCAGCTCGATCCGGACGGTCGTGGAGCTGTCGCGCGTGCCGACGTCGCTGCCGTGATCGCTGCGTCCCTGCACGAACCGTGCACGGTCGGCCGGACCATCCGCTTCGGGAACGGCGACGCCGACTCGGCGGTGCCGATCGCCGAGGCGCTGTCCTGCTGAGACACGCCACTTCGCGCGACATGGAGAATCGGCGCCGGGGACGGACGGCGAGCGCACTCGCGCTCGCCGCGGTGATGGGGCTCTTCGTCTCGTCGGGCGCCTCAGCGTCGGCGGTGGGCGCACCCTCGACGTCGGGCATCCCCGAGTCCACGGTGTCGACCAGCGGATCTGAGCTGCTCACCGCACGTGCGAAGGCGCGGGTGCAGGAGATGTCCGTGGCGGAACAGGCAGCGACGGTGGTGATGGGGCACGTGGCAGGAACGGACCCGTCCGCCCTTCGGTCGTACATGGAGTCCGGACTGGGAGGATTCATCCTCATGGGGGCCAATATCCCCGCGACCGAAGCGGAGTTGCAGGCGCTCACGGCCGCGCTGACGGTCGATCCCGGTCTGCCACCGCTCATCGCCGTGGACCAGGAGGGCGGCTTCGTCTCCCGACTGCACGGTGACGGCTTCTCTGCCTCCCCCTCCCTGAAGGGGCTTCCGGTCGCCGAGACGTCCGCGGCGTTCACCGCGCGGGGCTCTCTGGTGGCGCGAGCGGGCATCACCGTGAACTTCGGAACGGTCGCCGACTACACGGACGATCCCGGCTCGTTCATCCACGGTCGCGCGCTCGGCACAGACCCTGCCGCGGCGGCGGAGCGCGTGGCGGCGGCAACCGTCGCGCAGGAGCAGTTCGTCGCCTCGACCCTCAAACACTTCCCCGGCCACGGCGCGGCTCCGGGTGACTCTCATCACGCGATCCCGAGCACCACGATGGGAATCGAGGAATGGCGCGCCACCGCGGCCGTGCCGTTCGTCGCCGGTATCGACGCCGGGGCCTCGCTGCTGATGTACGGGCATCTCGCCTACTCGGCGGTCGATCCGCTGCCGGCATCCCTCTCGCCGCGGTGGCATGAGATCGCGAGAGACGAGCTCGGCTTCACCGGGGTGGCGGTGACCGACGACCTCGGCATGCTGCTGTCTTCGGGAGATCCGGCCTATGCCGACCCGGTCACGAACGCGGTGGCGGCGATCGCTGCGGGGAACGACCTCGTGTTGATGATCGCGGGGTCCGACGCGCAGACAGCCGGGTCGATGGTCGCCGGCATCGCAGCGGCGGCCGAAGCGGGGACGCTTCCGCCCGAGCGGCTCGAGGAGGCGGCGACACGCGTGGTCGCGCTCCGGATGCAGAGCGCCGCGGCGACCGCCCGCTGGTCGATCTGCGACGACTGCGAACCGGTGGACTGACGGTCAGGCCGCCTCGCGAGCTCCGTCGCCGAGCCAGGCGTTCAGCAGCGCTGCGCGCAGGGCGGCGCCCCGGTCCGCGAACCCTCGCTGCCGACGGACGTACTCGGCCTTACCCTCGGTCGTCTCGATGCGGACCGGGACCACGTCCCATGCCGAGAGGTCGTACGGCGCAGCCTGCATGTCGAGCAGTCGGATGTCGCGGGCGAGCTCGAACGAATCCAGGAGGAGTTCGCCGGGGATGAGGGGCCCGAGTTTCGTCGCCCACTTGTACAGGTCCATCCCCGCGTGCAGGCAACCGGGCTGCTCGAACAGGGGCTGGTCGTCGCGGCTCAACGACGTGCGGTTGCGGGGGACCGCTTCGGGGGTGAAGAAGCGGAATGCGTCGAAATGGGTGCAACGCAGCTCATGATTCTCGACGACGGCATCCGTGCCCGCCTGCCCGAGCCGCAACGGCACCGCGTGGCGATGCTCGTCCGCGCGGTACACCATCGCCCACTCGTGCAGGCCGAAGCAGCCGAACTGTCCGGGGCGGGATGCGGTGCGGCGGAGCATGCGCTCGATGAGCGCGGCCAGCTCCGTCTTCTCTGCGCTGAAAGCCGCCGCATCCGGCACGACGCTGCCGGGCGATCGCCCGGGGGAGTACCACCGCCAGTCGCGGCGTTCCGGCGCATCGGCGAGTTCGACACCGGCCCCCGGATGCCATCGACGCAGGTGCGCGGGCTTGTACGAGTAGTAGGTGAAGAGGAAGTCCCACACCGGATGCTTCTCCGCCCGCGTCGACCGTTCGCGGTGCGCCGCGGTGAGGGCGTCGGCGCGTTCACGATGCGCCTCCTCGCGGAGGGTCCAGTCCCGGCGGGCGATGGTCATGTCAGTGCAGGATGCCGGCTTCGCCGAGCAGATCGCGAAGACCGGCGCCGTCCTCGGCGCTCACCCACGGAGCGGCATCTTCAGAGTGCGGTTCGTGACCGGCGCGTCCACCGGCGAGCACGGCCTCGGCGGGAAGCAGACGACGGATCGCGACGCCGGCGACGGAATCGGGGTACTCGTCCATGAACTGGCTGTAGATCGACTCGTCGTGCTGGCCGTCGTCTCCGATCAACAGCCATTTCACGTCGGGGAACTCGGTCGCGAGGCGACGCAGGTTCGTGAGCTTGTGTTCACGCCCGCTGCGGAACCACCGTTCGTGAGTGGGACCCCAGTCGGTCAGGAGCATGGAGCCGGCGGGGAAGAGATGGCGACCGAGGAAGCGCCACAGGGTGGGGGCGACATTCCACGCACCGGTGGAGAGGTACACCATGGGTGCACCCGGGTGCTGGCGGAGCAGCTGGTCGAGGAGGACGGCCATCCCCGGGACGGGAAGGCGTGCGTGCTCGTCGAGCACGAAGGAGTTCCAGAAGGCGATGAAGGGACGAGGCAGCGCCGTCACCATCACGGTGTCGTCGACATCCGACACCACGCCGAACGAGGTGCCCTCGGCCACGATGAATGCGCGAGCCTCCACCGGCGCCTGACCCTCGACGGAGAACGTGAACGTCTGCCAGCCGGGTTCCAGATCGACACGGATCATGGCATCGACCACGCCGCCGCGGTCGGCCGCGACCTGGTGGGTGGTCTCGCCGAAGTGCACGCTGACAGCGGCGAATCCCACCGGGATGCCGACGAAGCTGCGCCATCCGCGGACGCTGGCGGGTTCACCGTCTCGGGTGCGACGCTGCGGCGGGACGATCAGCACCCGGCCGACGACGCGGACCCAGCCCGGACCACCGTAACCGGGGAAGGGAAGGATCGTCGCGACACGGCCACGACGGCGCGCACGACCTTCACGCCAGACATGGAAGCGGTGTTCGAGTCGGGCGAACCAGTGGATCCGGGGGGCTGGGGGAGCCGATGCCATTGCCTCAGTCTTTCACGTCGGCGTCGGCCTCTGCCTCCGGGGACTCCAGGTGACGGGCTTCGATGCGCTGCAGCAGCTTCTTGCCCAGGAAAGCCAGAAGCAGGAACAGGGCGATCACGCCGACGAAGATGTACCCGGCGAAGTGCACGCGATCGACCAACTCGCGGAAGCTGCCGGCGGCAAGCGACGTGACGCTCACATAGGCGGTGGCCCAGAGGACACAGGCGGGAGCCGTCCATGCCAGGAACTTGCGGTACGGGTACTCGCTCATCCCGACGGTGAGGGGAACCAGAGAATGCAGCACGGGGAGGAAGCGGGAGAGGAAGATCGCGATCCCCCCGCGGCGCTCGAGATAGTTCTCGGCACGCACCCAGTTGTGCTCGCCGATCCGCCGCCCCAACCAGGAGACGCGGATGTGCGGGCCCAGCCAGCGTCCCAGCCAGAACCCGATGCTCTCCCCGATCAGCGCCCCGATCACGACCGCGACACCCATCGCGATGCCCTCCAGGGGAGTGGCGACACCCATGGACGCGATGATCACGATCGTGTCGCCGGGAACGATGAGGCCGATCAGGATGCTCGTCTCCAGCATCACGGCGAGCCCGGCGATGAGCGTGCGGGCGACCGGATCGATCGACTGCACGGTGTCGAGGAGCCAGATCAGGAGGTCGTCCACCCCATGAGGATACGGGAGCCACCCGGTCCTAGGCTGGAAAGGTGCCCGAACAGCTGAGTGCTCGTCCGCTTCCCGACTGGGTGGAGCCGTCGTCGGTGTTCGGGATGCTGGAAGCCGGGACCGCCGATGTGTTCTGGCTCGACGCCGGGGCTGACGCGCTCACCGGATGGAGCTTCGTCGGGGCGGGGGAGCGGTCGACGCTTCCGCGCGAGGTGCGCGTCGACGTCGTCGCTGCCGACCCTGAGCTGCCGCCGTTCACAGGGGGCTGGGTGGGGTGGCTCGACTATGAGAGCGGTGCCGCCGCCGCCGGTGCACCGGTCGCGGGTCCGGAAGACGGCTCGGGCGGTTCCTGGCTGCGTGCCACCCGTGTCGTCGCCTTCGACCACGACAAGCAGCGCGTCTGGGTGCTCGGGATGGAGAGCGACGTCGAGGACTGGGCGGCAGACGTCCGGGCACTGGTGGGGGTCCCGGAATCCGCGCCCTCCTCGATGAGCGACCCCGATCACCCGCCGCGTATCGCCGTCGCCCGACACGACCCCGGCGAGTACGCCGCACTCATCGAACGCTGCCGCGATCTCATCCGTGCGGGCATCGCCTACCAGCTGTGCCTCACCACGCGCTTCACCGTGGCGGGCGCCCACGACCCTGTCGAGGTCTATCGTCGGCTCCGCACCGCCACGCCCGCCCATCACGGCGGATTCCTGCGCATCGGCGATCGCACCCTGTTGAGTGCCAGTCCCGAGCAGTTCCTCCATGCCGCGGGCGGGGTCATCCGTACCCGTCCCATCAAAGGCACCAGGCCCCGAAGCATCGATCCCGTCGAAGATGCCGCGCTCGCCGCAGAACTGGCGACGGACCGCAAGGAGCGCGCGGAGAACGTCATGATCGTCGACCTGATGCGCAACGACCTCTCGCGGGTGTGCGAGCCCGGGAGCATACGTGTGGAGGGTCTCTGGGTGGTCGAGAGCTATCCCGCCGTGCACCAGCTGGTGAGTACCGTGAGTGGGCGGGCGGCCGAGGGGACCACGGTCGAGGCCCTGCTCGAGGCGGCCTTTCCAGCCGGCAGCATGACCGGGGCTCCGAAGCTGTCGGCGATGACCCGGCTGCACGAGCTGGAGGGCGGGCCTCGCGGCGTGTACGCCGGATGCTTCGGGTACATCGGTGACGACGGAACCCTGGATCTGGCGATGGTGATCCGCAGCATCGTGATCGAAGGGGAGCAGGCTGTGGTCGGCGCCGGCGGAGGGATCACCTGGGGGTCGATCGCGACCTCAGAGGTCGCCGAGGTCGCGACCAAGGCGAGGGCACCGCTCATGGCGCTCGGTGCCGGAATGCCCGGGCCCTGGCGTTCCGATATCCTGAACTGATCCCGCTTTTTCCATCAGATTGGTCGTGCGTTCGTTGTCTGAGAACCTGTCCACCGCTCCTGCCGACGACGAGACCCCGTCGGCGCACGCCATCCAGAACAAGTGGCAGAAGTACTGGGCGGAGAACGGCACGTTCCTCACGGGTGGCGACGACGACACCCGCCCGCGTCGGTATGTGCTCGCGATGTTCCCGTACCCGTCCGGCGACCTGCACATGGGGCACGCCGAGAACTACCTCTACTCCGACATCGTGGCCCGTTTCTGGCGCCACCGCGGACACAACGTCCTGAACCCGATCGGCTGGGACTCCTTCGGGCTGCCCGCCGAGAACGCCGCGATCCGGCAGGGTGCCGACCCTCGGGACTGGACGTATCAGAACATCGCGCAGCAGAAGGTCGGCTTCGAACAGTACGGCGTCTCGTTCGACTGGAGCCGTGTCCTGCACACGTCCGACCCCGAGTACTACCACTGGAATCAGTGGCTGTTCCTGAAGCTGTACGAGCGGGGCCTGGCGTATCGCAAGAAGAGCCCGGTGAACTGGTGCCCGAACGACCAGACGGTGCTGGCGAACGAGCAGGTCGTCGACGGACGCTGCGATCGCTGTGGAGCCGAGGTCATCAAGAAGAAGCTCACGCAGTGGTACTTCCGGATCACCGACTACGCGGACCGTCTGCTCGACGATCTGAACCAGCTCGAGGGATTCTGGCCGCACAAGGTGCTGCAGATGCAGCGCAACTGGATCGGACGCTCCGTGGGCGCCGACGTCGACTTCATGATCGAGGGGCGTGAGGAGCCGGTCACGGTGTTCTCGACGCGCCCTGACACGCTGCACGGCGCGACGTTCTTCGTGGTCGCACCCGATTCCGACCTGGCGTCCGAGCTCGCTGCCGGTGCTTCCGATGACGTGCGTCAGCGCTTCCAGACGTACCTGGAGCAGGTGCAGAAGGAGACCGACATCGATCGGCAGTCCACGGACCGCCCGAAGACCGGTGTGTTCCTCGAGCGCTATGCGATCAACCCCGTGAACGGCGAGAAGCTGCCGGTGTGGGCGGCGGACTATGTGCTGGCCGACTACGGTCACGGTGCGGTCATGGCGGTTCCTGCGCACGACCAGCGCGACCTGGACTTCGCCCGTGCATTCGACCTGCCCGTCAAGGTGGTCGTCGACACGACGGCTCCCGTCACGGGCGCGATGCCGGTGATCGAGGTCGACGACGAGGGCGTGCCGATCGACACGGGCGCCGCGCTCGAGGAGCAGAGCCCCGCCACCACGGGCGTTGCACTCACCGGCGAAGGGCGCATGATCAACTCCGGTGCACTCAACGGGCTCTCCAAGCGCAACGCCATCGCGCGTGCGATCGAGCAGTTGGAAGCGACCGGCACGGGTCGTGCCGCCAAGAACTACCGTCTGCGTGACTGGCTGATCTCGCGTCAGCGCTTCTGGGGCACGCCGATCCCGATGCTGCACGCCGAAGACGGCAGCATCATCCCGGTTCCCGAGGACAAGCTCCCCGTGAAGCTGCCGAGCGTCGAAGGACTCGACCTCAAGCCCAAGGGCACCTCGCCGCTGGGCGGTGCCGAGAGCTGGGTGCGCACGACCGACCCGCAGACGGGCGACCCCGTGCTGCGCGACCCCGACACGATGGACACGTTCGTCGACAGCTCGTGGTATTTCCTGCGTTTCCTCTCGCCGAACAGCGACACGGTGGCTTTCGATCCGGCGCAGGCGGCGCGCTGGGCACCGGTGGACTCGTACATCGGTGGTGTCGAGCACGCGATCCTGCACCTGCTGTACGCGCGCTTCATCACGAAGGTCCTGTTCGACATGGGGCTGATCGACTTCACCGAGCCGTTCTCGAACCTCATCAACCAGGGCATGGTGCTGCTCGACGGGCAGAAGATGTCCAAGAGCAAGGGCAACCTGGTGCTCTTCCAGGAGGAGCTCGACGCCCACGGCGCCGACGCCCTGCGTGTGGGGCTGGCGTTCGCCGGTCCCGTGGAGGACGACAAGGACTGGGCCGACGTCTCGACGACCGGCGCCCAGAAGTTCCTGGCGCGCGCGATGCGCATCGCCGGTGAGGTGTCGAGCCCGGTCGACGTGGTGTTCGACGGCGGTGACTCCGCGCTGCGACGCGCGACGCACAAGCTGCTCGCCGAAGCGCCCGCGCTGGTCGAGCAGACGAAGTTCAACGTGCTGGTCGCGCGCCTGATGGAGCTCGTGAACGTCACCCGCAAGACGATCGACGGTGCCGCCGGCGCGGCTGACCCCGCCGTCCGCGAAGCCGCGGAGACGATCGCCGTGATGCTCGACCTCATCGCTCCGCACACGGCGGAGGAGATGTGGGAGATCCTCGGACACGAGCCTTCCGTCGGCCTGGTGACGTGGCGTTCCGCCGACCCGGCACTGCTGATCGAGGACACGATCACCGCCGTCGTGCAGGTGGGCGGCAAGGTGCGCGCCCAGCTCGAGGTCTCGGCGCGTATCGGCGAGTCGGAGCTCGAGGCTCTGGCCCGCGCCGACGAGCGCGTGATCCGGTCGATCGGCGACCGCGAGATCGTGAAGGTCGTCGTGCGTGCTCCGAAGATCGTGAGCTTCGTCGTCAAGGGCTGATCGACGTACGGGCTGATCGCCTGTCCTCCACGGAAGTCTCCTCGCACGGGGTTGTCCCCGGCAGGGGCGAATGCCGCCCGGCCGGAGGATCGACCGCGCCTAGCGTGGCCGGATGGAATCTCCGCAGGCACCCCTCCCACCTCGGCGCCGACTGCGTCTGAGCATCGGAGCGGCGGTGGTGCTGGCTCTCGTCGTGCTGTCGGCTGCCGTGGGGCTCGGGATCATGCGGGGGCAGGCCGCGCCTGTCGAATCGGTGCCGCTCGAAGACACGAGTACGGGAACAGGCGCAGGCCCCGAAGTGACCGATGACCTTTACGTGCACGTTCTCGGGGCTGTCGAGAAGCCCGGACTCTATGTGCTCGATCGTGACGCACGGCTCGTCGATGCGCTGGCGGCTGCAGGGGGAACGACCGTCGAGGCCGATCTGGCCGCGGTCAACCTCGCTCGAATGCTCGAAGACGGAGAGCAGGTCGTCGTGCCGGCAGCCGGAGCCATGGCGGGTGGGCCCGGCGAAGTCGCACCGCCACCGGACGATGACCGGATCGACCTCAACACCGCGGATCAGGCGGCGTTGGAGACGCTCCCGCGTATCGGTCCGGCACTCGCGGAGCGGATCATCTCCTGGCGGGAGGAGAACGGCCGGTTCGCCTCGGTGGATGACCTCCTGGCGGTTCCCGGCATCGGGGAGAAGCTGGTCGCAGGCCTGCGCGACGGGGTCAGGGTGTGAGGGGACGAGACCTCCGGCTCGTGCCGCTCGCGGTGGCGGTGTGGTGCGTCGCGCTGCTGTGTGTGATGTTCCCTGCGGTCGCGTGGGGGTGCGCCGCCGTGTGCGGGCTCGGGGCGGTAGGCGTGCTGGCATCGGTCGTGCACCGTCGAAACCGCCATGGAGAGTCCTGGGCACTCGGGGGCCTCGCCGTCGTCGTGCTGGCCGCGATGGCGGCTGCGGCGGTATCGGTCGGGTTCGCCGTCCCCGAGCGGGAAGCGGCGAAGGGGTGGGACGCTCGCGTGGTCGAGATCACGGCCGAGGTGACGTCCTCCGCATCGATCGGACGCGATGGGCGGCTGTGGTTCGAGGCGGTGACATCGACGCTCGGGCCGCCGGGCCGTGCGGTGGCGTCCGCCGCCCCGGTGCGCCTGGGGGTCGTCCCGGCCGAGGGCTTCGACCTCGGCGCGACGGTTCGGGTCGTGGGCGAGTCATCGGCGACGGATGCCGTGGAGCGCTCAGCGTTGGTCGTCTTCGCGAGCGACGCCGAGGTCATCTCGCCCGCGCCTGGTGTCTTCGGTGCGGCGGCGACGATCAAGAGCGTGTTCGTCGAACGGTCTCTACGCCTGCCGGAACCGGGCAACGGGCTGCTTCCCGGACTCGCGGTCGGCGACACGCGCGCCGTCACCGCCGAGCTGAACGACGACATGCGCACCAGCGGGCTCAGTCACCTCACTGCGGTCAGCGGAGCGAACTGCGCGATCGTGGTCGGCGCGATCTTCTGGCTGACGGCACTGTGCGGAGGCGGCCGCCGGTTGCGTGTCGTCCTGTCACTCGTGGGCCTGACCGGGTTCGTGGTTCTGGTGACTCCCGAGCCGAGTGTGATCCGGGCGGGGGTGATGGCGGCGGTGGGGATGCTCTCCGTGCTGTCGGGGAAGCCGAGCGCCGGGGCCGGGATGCTGTCGCTGTGCGCCACCACGATTCTGGTTGCGGACCCCTGGCTGGCGGCGACGCCGGGGTTCGCGCTGTCGGTCGTCGCCTCGGGTGCGTTGATCCTGCTCGCCCCACCTCTGGCGCGCGGCTTGGCTCGGGGGATGCCGCGCCCCGTCGCGCTCGCTGTCGCGGTCCCGCTCTCCGCGCAGCTCGCGTGCGGCCCGATCATCGCCCTGTTCGCGGAACAGCAGTCGTTGGTCGGTATCGCCGCGAACCTGATCGCGGGGCCCGCAGCCCCGGTCGCGACGGTGATCGGGCTCCTCGCCTGCCTCGCCGCTCCGTTGCCGGTGCTCGCTGACCTGCTGACGGCCTCGGCGTGGCTTCCCGCGGCGTGGATCGCGATGACCGCGACCACCACGGCCCAGCTGCCGGGCGCGCAGGTCCTGGTACCACCCGGCCTCGGCAGTGCCCTGGTGGTGGCGGTGGTGAGTGCGGCGATCGCCATCGTGCTGATGCGTGCCCCCACGCATCAGCCGGGCTCACGTGTGCAGCGGGCGGCTGCCTGGGGACGTCGCGGTGCGGCGGTGATCGTCGTCGTGGTACTGTCGCTCGCCGGTTCTCGTGCGCTTCTCGACGGCCCCCTCGCCACGGCGACGACCCCCGACGCCTGGGCCGTCGCGGCGTGCGATGTCGGGCAGGGTGACGCGGTGCTCGTGCGCTCGGCGACTCAGGTCGCTTTGATCGACACGGGGCCGGAGCCCCAGCCACTGGCCTCATGTCTGCGGTCGCTCGGCGTCGAGCGCATCGACCTTCTCGTCCTCACCCACTTCGACCTCGATCACGTCGGCGGGGCTGAGGCGGTGCGCGGTCGTGTCGACGTGGTCATGCACGGTCCGATCGCCGAGGACGCCGATCGACGTCTCCTCGATGACCTCGTCGATGGAGGCGCACGCGTCCACGCGGCGTCGGAAGGTCAGCAGGGGATGCTCGGCGAGGCGGCGTGGCGTGTGCTCTGGCCGCTGCGCCGATCCGCTGCCTTTCCCGATGGCAACGATGCGAGTGTGGTGATGGAGTTCGACGGGGGAGAGGTGCCCCGCTCGATCTACCTCGGCGACCTCTCGGCCGCGCCCCAGCGCATGCTGCAGCGCACGGCGAGGATGATGCCGTACGCCGTGGTCAAGGTGGCGCACCACGGCAGCGCCGACCAGGATCCCGGTCTGTACGAGGCGATGCGGCCCCGGGTGGCGCTGTTCAGCGTCGGAGCGGACAACGACTACGGGCACCCACGTTCCGAGACCCTCGATCTCCTGGCGGCGACCGGTGCACATGTGCTGCGCACCGACGAACGGGGGCGCATTCTGCTCGGTCTTCGCGACGGCGAACTGCAGGTCTGGACGGAGAAGCCTGCCGGATGAGCCGCTCGGATCAGCCTCGAAGGAGCGGAACCATGTCGGCGACCGCCGGTAGGCTGGATCCATGGCAGCTTCGCGAACCCCTTCCCGCGGCGGCGCGAAGCCCACCAAGATCCCGCAGGTCTCCTGGCGTGAGCCGCACCCCGCTCCGATCGTGCTCGTGTCGGGCCCGGAAGAGGTCTGCGCCGAGCGCGCGATCGCCGGCGTTCGCGACTACCTCCGTGCCGAGGACCCCGCGCTCGAAGTGAGTGACGTACGGGCCGATGATTACGCACCCGGAAAGCTGCTCTCCCTCACATCGCCGTCCTTGTTCGGGGAACCACGTCTCGTCCGCGTCTCCGGCGTGGAGAAGTGCTCCGATGCCTTCATCCAGGAAGCGGTGTCGTATCTCGACAACCCGCAGGAGGGCGCGACCGTCATCCTTCGCCACACGGGCGCCAGCGTGCGAGGCAAGAAGCTGCTCGACGCTGTCCGTGCCGGGAACGGCGGCGGTATCGAGATCGCCTGCCCTGCCATCAAGCGCGACAGCGACCGAGTCGACTTCGCCGCCGGCGAGTTCCGCGCGGCGAAGAAGCGCATCGCGCCTCCGGCTCTTCGAGCCCTGGTCTCGGCCTTCGCCGACGACCTCACCGAGCTCGCCGCGGCCTGCCAGCAGCTCATCGGAGACGTCGAGGGCGACATCTCCGAAGACATCGTCACCAAGTACTACGGAGGTCGGGTCGAGGTGTCGGCGTTCGTCGTCGCCGACACGGCCATCGCCGGACGCTACGGCGAGGCCCTCATCGCCCTCCGTCATGCTCTCTCGTCGGGCGCCGACCCGGTTCCGATGGTCGCGGCCTTCGCCATGAAGCTCCGCACCATGGCACGAGTCGCAGGCAACCGCGAGCCGAGCCGCCAGCTCGCTCAGCGTCTGGGAATGAAGGATTGGCAGGTCGACCGCGCACGCCGCGATCTCGCCGGCTGGAACGAGCGGTCACTCGGAATGGCGATCCAGGCCACTGCCAGGGCCGATGGCGAGGTCAAGGGTGCGGCACGCGACCCGATCTTCGCGCTGGAACGCATGGTCACCGTCATCGCCACTCGCCAGCCGTTCGGCGAGTGATCGAGCGAGAGTGGCCAGTCGGATTCGACTGGCGGGACGCTCCGAGGCAATGAAGAAGGCCCGCCCCGAGGAACGGGACGGGCCTTTCTCAGAAGCTTCGGCTCAGAGGGAGGCGACCTGCTTGGCGAGAGCCGACTTGCGGTTCGACGCCTGGTTCTTGTGCAGGACACCCTTGCTGACGGCCTTGTCGAGCTTGACGGCAGCCTTCTTCAGGGCGGCCTCTGCGGCGGCCTTGTCACCGGCGGAGACGGCCGTGCGAGTGGTGCGGATGACCGTCTTGAGCTCGCTCTTCACGGCCTTGTTGCGCTCGCGCGCCTTCTCGTTGGTCTTGTTGCGCTTGATCTGCGACTTGATGTTTGCCACGTGTGGACGCTTTCTGTACAGGAGTGTTCGGAATGCCGGCAGCAGAAGAGGGCTGCTGCACAGCGGTCGTGAGGGAAGAACCCACACGCAAGCCAAGAGTCGAGTCTACCAGCAGAGGGGCTGTTGACGCGAAACGACGAGGAGAATGCGAGACGCAGTCGCGCATTCGATGGTACCGGGTGCAGAATCATCACTATCTCGACACTGATGTCAAGGAGCCCCATGATCCCCGCGTTCCCTCGCCTGTCTGCGCCTGCCGGGCTCCGCTGGTCCGCCGCGACCTCAGCGTTCCAGATCGAGGGGTCGCGCCCCACCGGGATATCCGGTCGTTCCATCTGGGATGACTTCCTCGAGAGACCGGGAGCGATCGTCGACGGATCGACGGCGGATCCCGCGTGCGACAGCTACCGGCGCCCCGAGGATGATGTCTCCCTCGCGGCGGGCCTGGGTCTCGACCGCTACAGGTTCTCGATCCCGTGGGCTCGCGTGCAGCCCGACGGCCTCGGCCGCGGCGACGCGTCGGCCCTCGATCACTACTCGCGCCTGGTCGATCTCCTCCTCGATGCCGGGGTCGTCCCGTTCCCCACCCTGTTCCACTGGGAGATGCCGAGTCTCATCGAAGCAGGCGGCGGCTGGCTCGAGCGCGATACCGCGGAGCGCTTCGCCGACTATGCGGCCATCGTGGCTGATCGTCTCGGCGACCGGGTGCAGCACTGGTACACCCTGAACGAGCCCGCCATGATGACGCTTCAGGGATACGCGGTCGGCGCGCTGGCGCCCGGGAAGCAGCTCCTCTTCGGCGCGCTGCCGACCGCTCACCATCAACTGCTCGCCCATGCTCGCGCGGCAGCCGCTCTGCGGGAGCGTGGTGCCGCATCGGTCGGACTGGTCAACAACCACACTCGGGTCCTGCCGCTGGGCGACACCGCTGAAGACCACCAGGCCGCAGCGGTCTACGATCTGATCCACAACCGGATCTTCAGCGAACCCCTCCTCGCCGGAACATACCCCGACCTGGAATCACTCGGCCTGCCCCCGATGCCTGTGCAGGACGGCGACCTCGAGGCCATAGGACGCTCGATCGACTTCTACGGCATCAACTTCTACAACCCGACCACGGTGACCGCCGCCGAGCAGGAGAGCCCGATCCCGTTCGACATCGTGCCCACTCCGGGAGTCCCGGTCACCGGGTTCGGTCCGGAATGGCCGATCATGCCGAGCGCGCTGCGCGATCTCCTGATCGACCTGCACACCCGGCATCCGCAGATGCCGCCCGTGATCATCGGCGAGAACGGTGCCTCGTTCCCGGAACCCGAGCGCGCCCTCCGCGTGGATGACGCCGATCGGATCGCCTATCTGGCGGGACACATCGCCGCGGTAGGGGAGGCGATCGATGCGGGGGTGCCGGTGGAGGAGTACACGGTGTGGTCGCTGCTCGACAACTGGGAGTGGGCTGACGGCTACACTCAGCGCTTCGGACTCGTCCACGTCGACTTCGAGACGGGGGAACGGACGCCCAAGGCGTCGTACGACTGGTACCGCGGGATCATCGAGAGCGCGCGGACGGATGCGACCGCTGCCACGACGGAGGCGGCGAGATGACCGAAGCGACCGGAACGCGCCCGGTCCGCGCGGGTGCGCGCTGGATGTCGCTGTTCACGCTCGCGTGGCTGGCGATCTGGACCGTGCAGCTCACGCCGGTGCAGCTGCTCCTGCCGCTGCAGCTCGACACCCCGCAGGACGACTGGATCCGGGGCGTCGTCTCCTCGGGACTGGTTCTCGGAATCGGCGGGTTCGCCGGGATCATCGCGGGACCGGCGGCCGGCGCGCTCTCGGACCGCGCGGCTGCGGGCCGCCACCGTCGGCGTCCGTGGGCGCTGGGCGGTGTGCTGTTCACCGCGGTCTGCCTCGTCCTCACCGGCTACGCGCAAGGGCCATGGGCCGTGGGCGCCGGTTGGGTCGGGGTGTCGATCGGCGTGGCGGTGTCGTCCGCCGCCTTCACCGCGCTGATCGCCGACCAGCTGCCGACGACACAGCGCGGGGCCGCCTCCGCCGCGGTCGGGTCCAGCCAGGCTGTCGGCATCGTGGTCGGGGTCGGCCTCGTTGTCCTGCTCGGTCTCGAGCTCCGGGAAGGCTATCTCCTGCTCGCCGGGATCATCGCGGTGGTCGGTACGACGGCGGCGCTGCTGCTGCCCGATCCACCGACCACGGAGGCGATGCGGCCGAAACGGATCGGACGCCGCCACCTGGACTCACTGCGCGATCGCGACTTCGCCTGGATGCTGTCCGGGCGCCTGGTGACGAACGTCGGCAACGCGCTCGGGACCGCGCTGTTCCTGTTCTTCCTGCTGCACGGCCTCGGCCAGCCCAGCGCCATCGCCCAGGACAACCTGCTGCTGCTGATCGTCGTCTACACGGTGTTCGTCGTCATCGCCTCGGTGATCACGGGGATCGTCTCCGACCGGACAGGGAATCGCCGGACGCTCACGGTGGCGGCGACGGTCGTGCAGGCGGCCTCGGGGGTGGCGATCGCGCTGGTACCGACGTTCGAGATGACGATGGTCGCCGCCGCGCTGATGGGCCTCGGCTATGGCGCGTTCTCGACGGTGGGCCTCGCATTCGCCGCCGACCTGCTGCCGGACGAGCAGGACCATGCGAGGGACCTCGGGATCGTGAACGTCACAGCCGCGCTCGGGCAGCTCATCGGCCCGGTGCTGGGGGCGGGACTGGTCGCGCTGGTCGGCGGCTTCTGGCTCGTGTTCGTCGCGGCGGCGGTTCTCTCCCTCGTCGGCGGGCTGCTCACGGCGTTCGCGCGGCAGCCGGCCAGGGCGTCATGAACTCGAGGGGTCAGGCGCCACTCCCTGCGCGGCGTCACGCTCCACGGTCGCGATGGCGAGCTGCAGCACGGCGTTGAAGATCGGCGGCCGCATCGCGGTGACGAGGTGCGTCGTGCGTGGCACGATGATGAGCTCGGCATGCGGGGCGAGCCGTCGGAACAGTGACTCGTTGAGCCGCAGCTGGTCGTACTGCCCGTTCACGAACCAGAGCGGAATCGTGATGCGAGGGATCGCCGCGGCGATGTCGAGCGCGGCCAGACTGCGCAGCGCGGCGTCCTGGGTGTCGAGCGCGTAGCCGCCGGCGGCGAAGTCGGACCGGGTCTCCACAGGCACGGTGGCTTCGAGGATCCGGCCGGTCAGCCACATCCCGCGGTCGGGAAGGGCATCGACGGCTCGAGTGAAGAGACGGTAGGCCGCGAGCCCGGCACCGTGGGGGATCGAGGTGCAGGACGCCGCGATCAGCCCCGCGACGGGAGGTTGCTCCGCGCCCCCGACGTACGCGAGGCAGAGCAATCCGCCCATCGAATGCCCCACCAGCAGGACGGGGCCCTTCTCGGCCGCGGTGCGCACCGCCTCATCTATGGTGTGCAGCGCCTCGTGGAGGGTGAAGTCCTCCGGCATCCGCGTGCCGTGCCCCGGGAGGTCGACGGCGGTGAAGGCGTAGCCGCGCTCCTCGAGGTAGGCCGCCTGTGACCGCCACATGGTGGCGGACGTGCGGATACCGTGCACGAAGACGATCTGGACGCTCACGGGTTCAGCATAAGGAAAGCGGGGCCGGTGGATGAACCACCGACCCCGCTTCGACACCATGTGTGTCAGAGAGTGTTACTTCTCCCAGCCGACGTTCTCGACCGGGGTGATACCGAACAGGTCCAGACCGACGTAGGGCTCGGGCGTGAGGTTCGCCAGGCCTTCCTTGACGGTGTAGATCTGCGGGCCGTTGTACAGCGGGATGAGGCCCCAGCGCTTGTAGATCTCCGGCTCGAGCTTCATCGCGGCAGCGGTCTGCGCCTCGGGGTCGGTCTGCGACTCGACCTTGTCCTTGATCTCGGCGTCGAGCTCGGCATCGCCGACACCCGACAGGTTGAGACCGGAGTCCGAGCAGTACAGCTGGCAGAACCATGCCGCACCGAACGGGTCGGAGGCGGTGAAGCGGAGTCCGGAGACATCCCAGTTCTTCGACGTGTAGTCGTCGGAGAACTGGCTGGAGGGTCGCACCTCGACCTTGACGTCGATGCCGATCGCCTTCTCCTGAGCCTGCAGCGACTGCGCGAGGGCCTTCTGCGTGGCGGAGTCACTCCAGATCGGGTACACGACGGAGAGCTTGACGCCGTCCTTCTCGCGGATGCCGTCGGAGCCTTCCTTCCAGCCGGCCTCGTCGAGCAGCTTCTTGGCGCCCTCGACGTCGAACTTCCAGCCGGCCTCCTTCATGGAGTCGCTGTAGCCGGGCTGGAACGAGTACAGGGTCAGCGAGCCGGCCGGGTCCTCGGAGTAGCCGAGACCGTTCCAGGCGATCTGCTTCTGCTGATCGATGTTGACGGCCTTGAAGAACGCCTCGCGAACCTTGACGTCCTCGAACTGCGGCTTGGTCGAGTCGACCTGCAGGATCGTGTTGGCGGTCTGCTGCGCGCGGTACACCTTCGCACCGTCGACGTCCTTGACCTGGTCGATGAGCTCCTGGGAACCCGTCTCGACCATGTCGACCTCGCCGTTCTTGAAGGCGTTGACGCCGGCCTGGGCGTCCATGCCGGTCATCGTGACCTTGTCCAGCAGCGGTGCATCGCCCCACCACTCGGGGTTCGGCTTGAACGAGATGTAGTCCTTATTGGCATCGAACTCGTCCACGGTGTACGGACCTGCGCCCCACTCAGGGTGCGGGTTGTCGATCATCGCTTCGTTGAAGTTCGTCGGGTCGGCGAGAGCCGGGTGCAGGACGCCGCTGTTGAACGGCATCTGCGGCCACGCGAACTCGCCCTTGAAGGTGACGATGGCCGTCTTGGGGGTGTCACCCTGCTCCACGGACTCGATGTCCTTATAGCCGTCGGTCGCGTTGGGGTTGAAGCCCTCGTCGTAGGAGCGGTTCGCCTTCCACGTGGCGTCGATGGCGGTCCAATCCATGTCGGTGCCATCGTTCCAGTGCGCCTCATCGGTGAACGTGAACGTCAGAACGGTCTTGCCGTCCTTCACTTCGTTCTTCCACTCGGAGAGGTAGTTGTCGTTCTTGTACTGCGTGCCGTCCGGCTTCATCAGGATGATCTGCGGCGTGTACCAGGCGGCGACGCGAGCCGTGTCGGCGCTGCCGTCGCTGTTGAACGCGTTGAGCTGGTCCGGAACCTCGCGGATGGCGAAGTTGACGTCACCACCCTCCTTGAGGTTCTCGCGGGGCTGCGGGTTGTAGTTCGCCATCTCGACCTCGGCTGCTTCGCCGTTGTCGCCCTTGTCGCTACTGCCGGTGTTGCCGGTAGCGCACCCGCTGAGCGCGAGTGCGAAAGCGCCGGTGAGTGCCAGCGCTCCCATCAGCTTGTACTGCTTCATGGTGCTCCTTTCGCCTTGCGGCGTGTCATAAGGGGAGAATAGTTCGCCGGATCCTCGAATGTCCGGGCGGCGAGTGAATATCGGCTAACCGTTATCGGACGGTGATCCGTGGTCTGCTCATGAGGCCGCAGGCCGCGCTGTCACCGTGGCGGGATCGAACACGATCCGTTCACGCGTGCGCTCGATGTCGGGGTCCGGGACCGGGATCGCGGACAGCAGCGCCTTCGTGTAGGGGTGCTGCGGGTTGTCGAAGACGTCGTCGACGTCGCCGTGCTCGACGAAGTCGCCGAGGTACATCACGGCGACCCGGTCGGCGATGTGACGGACGACCGACAGGTCGTGCGCCACGAAGAGGTAGGACAGTCCGAGCTTGACCTTCAGATCGTCGAGCAGGTTGATCACACCGGCCTGGATCGACACGTCGAGCGCCGAGACCGGCTCATCGAGCACCAGGATCTTCGGGTTCGTCGACAGCGCCCTGGCGATGCCGATGCGCTGACGCTGGCCTCCGGAGAACGCCTGCGGGAAGCGATCACTGTGCGCCGGGTTGAGTCCGACGAGGTCCATCAGCTCCTTCACACGGCGGTGCGCCTCGGCCTTCGGGCTGCCGATGGCCGAGAGCGGCTCCGAGATGATGTCCGCGACCGTCATACGCGGGTCGAGGGCTCCCATCGGGTCCTGGAACACGATCTGGATGTCGCGGCGCAGTGCCCGCTCCACCTTGTGGCTGTGGATGTCGTTGACGCTTGTTCCCGCGATGACGATGTCGCCGTCGGTCTGCTTCACCATGTCCATGATCTGCAGCAGCGTCGTCGTCTTGCCGGAGCCGGATTCACCGACGATGGCCAGGGTCTCACCTTCGCGCACGTCGAAGCTGATGCCCTTGATCGCGTGCACCTCGCCGACCTTGCGCTTCAGGAAAGCCCCCTTGAGCAGAGGGAACGTCTTGGTGAGGTTCTTCACCTCGAGCGTGATCGGTCGTTCTTCGCGGGGGAGTCGAGTCAGTTCGCTCTCCGGTGCCTCGCGCACCGGGTACACCGGGAGACCACCGAGCAGGCCGCCGTCGGTGATCTCGTTCGCGCGGATGCACGCGGCACGGTGCTCTTCGCCGCCACCGGTGAGCACGGGCAGCAGCTCGGGCTCACGGGTGCGGCACGCGTCCATGACGATGGGGCAGCGGTCCGCGAACGGGCACGCGTCCGGAAGGTTGATCAGCAGCGGCGGGTTGCCCTTGATAGGGGTGAGCGGTTCCTTCTCGGCCTTGTCCACGCGAGGGATCGCGCCGAGGAGACCGATCGAGTACGGCATCCGGGTCTGGTGGAACAGCTCGCGGACGGGCGCCTGCTCGACGGGCTTGCCGGCATACATGACCATCACGTCGTCGGCCGTTCGGGCGACGACACCCATGTCGTGGGTGATCATCATGACGGCGGCACCCGTCTCGGCCTGCGCCTTCTCGATGAGGTCGAGGATCTGCGCCTGGATCGTGACGTCGAGAGCCGTGGTGGGCTCGTCGGCGATGATCAGCTTCGGATCGTTCGCCATCGCGATCGCGATCACGACGCGCTGGCGCATGCCGCCCGAGAACTCGTGCGGGAACGACTTCATCCGCTTCTCGGGCTCGGTGATGCCCACCAGCTTGAGAAGGTCGATCGAACGTGCGGTCGCCTCCTTGATGCTGAGATTGCGGTGCACCGTCAGCGCCTCGATCAGCTGGGCGCCGATCGTGTAGACCGGGGTGAGCGAGGTGAGCGGATCCTGGAAGACCATCGAGATGCCGTTGCCGCGGATGGCGGAGAGCTGCGTGTCGGTCTTGCCGAGAAGCTCCTGGCCGTCGAACACGATGGAGCCGGTGACCTTGGCGTTCTCGTCGAGCAGACCCATCACAGCGAGAGAGGTGACGGACTTTCCGGAGCCGGACTCGCCGACGATGCCGAGGGTCTTTCCCGCTTCCAGGTCGAAGGAGACGCCGCGGACGGCGTCGACACGGCCGGCCTCGGACGCGAAGCTGACCCTGAGGTCGCGGACGGACAGTACAGGGCTCATGCGCGGCCTCCTGCAGCCGAGGTGGGATCGAGAGCATCGCGCAGTCCATCGGCGATGAGCGCCATCGAGACGGTCAGCAAGGTGAGGACCAATGCGGGGAAGTAGAACAGCCATGGTGCGCTGACGATGGACGAGCTGCCCTCGCCGATCAGCGAGCCGAGCGACACGTCGGGAATCTTCACGCCGAAGCCGATGAACGACAGGCCTGTCTCGGTCGTCACAGCGGCGACGATGCCGAGGGTGAAGTTGATCACCAGCAGCGAGCCGATGTTCGGGATGAGATGACGCGTCACGATGCGCAGTCCCCGGACACCCATGTACCGAGCGGCCTGTACGTACTCGCGTTCACGCAGCGACAGGGTCATGGTCCAGATGATCCTCGCGGGGAAGAACCAGCTGACGAAGATCATCACGAACGCGATGACCCACCACACTCCGCCGGAGTCGTTCGAGACGATCGACAGCAGGAGGAAGGTGGGGACCACCATCATGAAGTGGATCACCAGGAGAGCGATGCGCTCGAACCAGCCGCCGAAGTACGCGGCCGCGGTCCCGACGAGCGCCGAGAGGATCGTCGTGCCCACCGAGACGGTGATCGCGATCATGAGGGATCGCTGCAAGCCGATGGCGGTCTGCACGTAGGTGTCGTTGCCGGCGCCGTTGGTGCCGAACCAGTGCGCAGCGGACGGCGGCTGGCTCAGGGCGAGGAAGTCCATGCTGTCGACCTGGTACTGCGAGAGGAGCGGTCCGAGCGTGGAGAAGAGGATCAGCACGAGCAGGACGACGACGCCACCCACGGCCGGTTTGTTGCGCATGAACCGGCGGGTGTAGAGCGTCCACTTGGACAACGACTTGCCCGAGGCGCGGTCGGCGGTCGGCGGCGCGGCCGGCGGCTCGACGAGGGGGTCGATCATATCGGTGGTCATAATCAGCTCACCCTCACTCGCGGGTCGAGAACGACGACGACGATGTCGGCGAGCACCGCGCCGATCGCCGTCAGCACGGCGCCGAAGGCGGCGACGGCGACGACGCCGTTGATGTCGTTGTTGTTGATGGTGTCGAGGAAGTACCGTCCCATGCCCTGCCAGGCGAAGATCCGCTCCGTCAGGATCGCGCCGGTGAAGATCGTCGGGATGGTGAAGGCGACCTGCGTCGCGACCGGGATGAGCGACGTCCGCAGGGCGTGCTTGCGCACGGCCTGCGCCTTCGTGAGACCCTTCGCGCGTGCGGTGCGCACATAGTCGGCGTTGATGTTGTCGAGCAGGAGCGAACGCTGCAGGAAGTGGTACTGGGCGTAGCCCACGATCACGAGGGCGATGGTCGGCAGCGTGAGGTGCTGCAGGGTGTCCACCAGCACCGGGAAGAAGCCGGTGACGCCCGGGCTCGAGGAGCCGGTGACGTAGAAGATGCGGACCCCGGTCCACTCGTTGAGGGCGATCGCGAGAAGAACCACGGCGAGACCCGCGACGATGATGTTCACGTTCATCGTGATGATCGAGGTCGCTTGGCCGATGCGGTCGGCGAGCTTGTACTGGCGGGAGGCGGTGTAGACACCGAGCCAGATGCCCAGCACTGCGGCGATGATCGTCGCGCCGAGGACGAGCTCCGCGCTGACCCACATGCGATACGAGACCTGCTCGTTGACGGACTGACCCGTGGGACTCACGCCCCAGTCCCAACGGAACAGGATGCTGCTGAACCAGTTCCACCACCGCTCGATCAGGGGAACGGTGTCGCTGAGGTTGCGCGGGGTGAGGACGTTGTCGATCTGCTCGGGGGAGAGCGGGGGACGCCGTCCCACGTAGTTGCTGCGCGGATCGAGGAAGCCCCACGCCAGGAAGAACGTGAGATTCGTGGCGACCACGATCATCAGCAGCCAGCCGAGTGCTCGGCGCAGGAGGTACTTGATCAAAAGGGGTCAGTCTTTCTCTTCTACAGACGCGCTCGGGATCTGCCGACGCAACGCTGAGTCAGTTGGATACACAATCGCCATCCACCGAACTCTGCGATGCGACGACCATCACGGGGTATGTGACGGAGTCTTATCGCTTGCGGGATCCGGTGTCACGGATTTTCCCTGGCAACTTCGGGAGACTATCACCGGTATGGCCGAATCGGGGATTAGCCTCCCCTGACCGTACAATCGAGTGGACATGTCCCCACGCGCTCTCACCCCTCTTCAGCCTGCTGCGACGCCGGCTGCGCAGATCCGTAATTTCTGCATCATCGCCCACATCGACCACGGCAAGTCGACGCTCGCCGATCGCATGCTCCAGATCACCGGAGTCGTCTCCGATCGCGACATGCGTGCGCAGTACCTCGACCGCATGGACATCGAGCGTGAGCGCGGCATCACCATCAAGAGCCAGGCGGTCAGGATGCCATGGGAACTCGATGGCCAGACCGTCGCGCTGAACATGATCGACACCCCCGGCCACGTCGACTTCACGTACGAGGTCTCGCGTTCGCTCGCGGCCTGCGAGGGAGCGATCCTGCTCGTCGACGCGGCACAGGGCATCGAGGCGCAGACGCTCGCGAACCTCTACCTCGCGCTCGAGAACGACCTCCACATCATCCCGGTGCTGAACAAGATCGATCTGCCGGCCGCCGACCCGGAGAAGTACGCGAAGGAGCTGGCCTCGCTCATCGGCGGCAAGCCCGAGGATGTCCTTCGCGTCTCCGGCAAGACCGGCGTCGGCGTCGAGGATCTGCTCGACCGACTGGTGCAGGAGATCCCCGCCCCGACCGGGGACGCGGATGCTCCGGCCCGCGCGATGATCTTCGACTCCGTGTACGACGCCTACCGCGGAGTGGTCACGTACGTACGCATGGTGGACGGCAGCCTCTCGCCGCGCGAGCGCATCCAGATGATGTCGACCGGCGCGAACCACGAGGCCCTCGAGGTGGGCGTGTCGAGCCCCGAGCCGACCCCGACCAAGGGACTCGGCGTCGGCGAGGTGGGCTATCTCATCACCGGTGTGAAGGACGTGCGTCAGTCGAAGGTCGGTGACACGATCACCACGTCCCGGAAGCCGGCCTCCGAGGCCCTTCCCGGTTACACCGACCCGAAGCCGATGGTCTTCTCGGGCCTGTACCCGATCGACGGCAGCGACTATGCGGAGCTGCGCGAGGCGCTCGACAAGCTGAAGCTCTCCGACGCCTCGCTCGTCTACGAGCCGGAGACCTCGGTCGCGCTCGGCTTCGGCTTCCGTTGCGGGTTCCTCGGGCTGCTGCACCTCGAGATCATCACCGAGCGTCTGGCCCGCGAGTTCAACCTCGACCTCATCACGACAGCGCCCAGCGTGATCTACGAGGTGCTCACGAGCGACACCGGCGAGACGGTCACCGTCACCAACCCCAGCGAGTACCCGGACGGGCGCATCGGCTCGGTGTCGGAGCCGATGGTCAAGGCCGCGATCCTGCTGCCGAAGGACTACGTCGGCACCGTGATGGAGCTGTGCCAGTCGCGCCGCGGAACGCTGCTCGGCATGGAGTACTTCTCGGAGGAGCGCGTCGAGCTGCGCTACAACATGCCCCTCGGCGAGATCGTGTTCGACTTCTTCGACCAGCTGAAGTCGAAGACCCAGGGCTACGCGTCGCTCGACTACGAACCGTCCGGTCAGCAGGAGGCCGACCTCGTCAAGGTCGACATCCTTCTCCAGGGCGAGAAGGTCGACGCCTTCAGCTCGATCGTGCACCGCGACAAGGCCTACGCCTACGGCACGATGATGGCAGAGCGCCTGCGCAAGCTCATCCCTCGCCAGCAGTTCGAGGTGCCGATCCAGGCGGCGATCGGTGCGCGCATCATCGCCCGCGAGACCATCCGTGCGATCCGCAAGGATGTGCTCGCCAAGTGCTACGGCGGTGACATCACCCGCAAGCGCAAGCTTCTCGAGAAGCAGAAGGAGGGCAAGAAGCGCATGAAGATGGTCGGCCGCGTCGAGGTCCCTCAGGAGGCGTTCATCGCCGCGCTCTCGGGCGACGTCGAAGGCAAGGACAAGAAGTAGTCGGACCCGATCGCGCCCGGGGGATGTGACGTCCCGCGGCGCGTGGGGGGTGTTCGCTCAGGTAACGCGAAGTAGGGTGGAAGTCATGCGGCGCGGGACTTTCCGAGACGACACGGTGGACTATGCGGCCGTGGGTGCGACCCATGCGCCCGACCTGATGCAGTACCCACCGGAGCGCAGCATCCCGGCGGAGGAATCCTGGCGCATCGGCAGTGGGGTCGAACGGTTCCAGACGGCTGGCGAAGCGCTTCTGTCGTGGACGGCGCAGCGTGCGGCCGGCCTCTCGGTCGAGGACGTGCGACCCGCGCCGGGACCTGCCTACGCCGGAGTGAGCTTCGACGCGGAAGGCAACCCGATCGCTCCGAGCAAGCGAGACGTCGAGCCGCGGTACGACGCCGAGGGGATGCCGTTCGTCGGGGCGGGGATGACCCTGCACCTTCGCGGACGCGTCGCCGGCATGCGCGCCGATTCCGAGCTGCGCGTGATCTCCGTCACCGAGGAGACCCGACGTGTCGGGTTCGTCCTGGGCACGGTCGGCGGATCGGTCGTCAGCGGCGAGGAGTCGTTCGACGTGGATTGGCGTGAAGACAACGACGAGGTGTGGTTCACCGTCCGGGCCTTCGATGCGCCCAACGGTCTTCTCTACCGCACGATTCCCGCGCTCGTGAAGCGTCGTCGTCGTGAGCTCTTCGCGCGCTACCTCCGGGCGATCTCTCCGCTCTACGCGACCCCGCTCTGATGGCGGGACCGCTTCCCCTCGGAGATCCCGCGCCAGCGGACGGGCGCCTGCCGTCCGACCTCGCGATCGACACGGCCGTTCCGTTCTCGGCATACCTGCACATTCCGTTCTGCACGGTGCGCTGCGGGTACTGCGACTTCAACACGTACACATCCACCGAGCTGCGCGGGGCGAAGCAGGAGGACTACGCGTCCACGTTGATCTCCGAGATCGCCCTCGCCCGTCGCGTGCTGGACGACGCCGGGGCACGGCGGCCGATGGACACGGTCTTCTTCGGTGGAGGTACGCCCACCCTTCTTCCCGCGGGTGACCTCGCACGCATGCTCGACGCGGCGACCGACGCGTTCGGCCTGGCCGAGGGTGCGGAGGTCACGGTGGAGGCGAACCCCGACACCGTGACACCTGAGGTGGCCCGCATCCTCGCGGATGCCGGGGTGACGAGGATGTCGGTGGGGATGCAGTCCGCCGTTCCCCACGTGCTCGCCGCGCTCGATCGCACCCATCGCCCCGAGAACGTGCGCACCGCTGTCGCCGCCGCGAAGGATGCAGGTCTCGCCGTGAGCGTCGATCTGATCTACGGCGCACCGGGGGAGTCGCTCTCCGACTGGGAGGCCTCTCTCGATGCTGCCCTCGCGCTCGAACCCGATCACATCTCCGCGTACGCGCTCATCATCGAGGACGGTACGAAGCTGGCCCGCCAGATCCGTCGCGGCGAGGTGCCGACGCCGGACGACGACCTGCAGGCCGACATGTACGAGCTCGCCGATGCGCGCCTGGCCGACGGTGGCTTCGACTGGTACGAGGTGAGCAACTGGGCGCGCACGCCTGATCGCCGGTCGCGGCACAACCTCGCGTACTGGCGGGGGAGCGACTGGTGGGGCTTCGGTCCTGGTGCGCACAGCCACGTCGCCGGCCTGCGGTGGTGGAACGTGAAGCACCCGGCCGCGTACGCGCAGCGTCTCTCGGCATCCGAGTCTCCGGCAGCCGGCACCGAGCGCCCCGACGAGGAGTCGCGCACGCTCGAGCGCATCCTGCTGCTCAGTCGTATCCGTGAGGGCATCGCCGTCGACGACGTGCCGAGTGCGAACCGGAGCAGGGTCGCCGGGCTCATGGCCGACGGGCTCGTCGACCCCGTTGCAGCGCTGCAGGGGCGCATCCAGCTGACACTGCGGGGCCGTCTTCTCGCGGATGCCGTGGTCCGCCAGCTGACCGACTGATTCCTTCTCGGAATCATCCGGGAAGCAGATCCATGCCCGCTGTCCGCCGCTGCGTCACCGTCGCGCTGTCCGCATCGAAGACACGCGTCCGGCGGTCCGGCCCATAGGCGGGCCACCCGGGGTCTCCGGCGGTCGCGAACCCGACCCAGGCGGCGTTCATCTCGGCGGCGAGCCGGCGCGGAGCATCGGGACCCGCCAGTCGCTCGGCCTCGGCATCATCGAGCCGGTCGAACACGAACCCGAGCTCGAGTGCGTGGGCCGCCCGCAGGTCTCGCACCGGACTCGGCCAGGCGAACTCGTAGACGTAGGTCGTGTCCGGGCGGGCCGCCGCCACGCGGCTGAGGGGCGCACGCAGCATCATGTCCGTGACGAGCTGCCCGAAGATCTCCCCGGTGCTCGCGTCGGGGAATGCGGATCGGTACGCGGCCACCGCGCGCCGGGGGATGCGTGACAGCAGCCGTGCGGCCTGCAGCTTCATCCCGCCGATGGCGGCCAGCGCCTCCGGCGGGAACCAGAGCCGATACTCGTCGGTGTTGCTGCCGATGAGGAGCGGGGTGTCGATCTCCCCGAGCACCTCATGCGGCGAGCGGGGAAGGCTCTCGGCGTCGATCGCGAACTGGAACCCCGGTGCCCCGCCGAGGGGTGACGATCCCGCCGATTGCGCCGTGCGTGCGTCCAGCAGCTGGTCGGGTGTCAGCGCGGCGAAGGCCTCACGGTCGGCCCGCACACCGAGTCGCTTCGCGATCTGCGCGGTCACTCTTCCTGCCTTCCGCGCGGTCTGGGCGCGAAGTGGGCCGGACTCGATGATCGCGCGGCCGATCAATTCACGGGAGGTGTCCCGCGCGAGGAGACCGGCCACGATCGCGCCACCGGCCGACTCGCCCATGGCGGTGATCTGCGCCGGGTCGCCGCCGAACGCCTGGACCTCTCGGTGCACCCACTCCAAAGCGGCGGCGGCATCGCGCAGGCCGAGATTCCGCGGGGCGCCGTCCAGCACCGAGAAGCCCTCCGAACCGAGTCGGTAGTTGATCGAGACGAAGACGAGGCCTGCCGCGGCGAACACGGTGCCGTCGTACAGCGGCAGCGCGGCGGTCCCTCGCTCGAGCGCGCCGCCGTGGATCCAGAGCAGGACGGGCGCGCCAGAGGCATCAGCGGGAGCCCACACGTTCGCGGTGAGGATGTCGTCGCCGTCGATGCGCACAGATCCCAGCAGCTCGCCGATCGCTCCGGCGTAGGGGACCTGGGGTGGTGTCGGCCCGAACTGCGTCGCCTCTCGCACGCCCTCCCAGGCCGGGACGGGTTGCGGTGCGCGGAAGCGGTTCTCCCCGAACGGAGCCTGGGCATAGGGAATGCCGAGGTAGCGGACCACCCCGGCCTCCTCGGTGCCGCGGACGAGGCCGTTCGACAGGGTGGCCTGGGGCGAGGTGGTCATGAGCGTCATCCTAGGGTCGTGCGCCCGCGGTACGGAGAATCCCGAGCTGCACGGGGTAGGATTGGCACTCTGAACGTCCGAGTGCCAGCGGAAGGGAAGGGCGATGGTCACAGAGCGAGGACTCCAGGTTCTCCGAGCGATCGTGCAGGACTACGTCGAGACCCACGAACCCGTCGGCAGCCGCTCCATCGTCGACCGGCACTCGTTCGGCGTCTCGGCGGCGACGATCCGCAACGACATGGCGCTGCTCGAGGACGAAGAGCTCATCACGGCTCCGCACACCTCGTCCGGCCGTGTGCCCACCGACAAGGGCTATCGCGTCTTCGTGAACCACCTCGCCCAGCTGCGACCGCTCTCGTCGGCTCAGCGCTCGGCGATCGAGTCCTTCCTCGGCGAGCCGGCCGACCTCGACGACCTGATGGCGCGAACGGTGCGGGTGCTGACACAGCTGACCGGCCAGGTCGCGCTCGCCCAGTACCCCTCGTTCGCCCGCGCGCATGTCACACACGTCGAGCTGGTCGCGCTCGCGCCGAACCGGCTTCTGATCGTGCTCGTGACCGATGCCGGCGGGGTCTCGCAGCGTATGGCCGTCCTCCCGGAGCCGATCGACGATGCTGACATGGCTGTGCTGCGCGCACGGCTGTCCGCGTCGATCACCGGTCAGGGCATCGGGGAGGCATCCGATCGGCTGCAGGCGTTGCTGGTCGCCGAGGAGAAGCCCCAGGATGCCGTGCTGCGCACGCTTGCTGCGGTGATCGTCGACGAACTCGGAGGGTTCCGCCAGGAGCGGTTGGTGATGGCGGGAGCGGCGACCCTCGCGCGCCGGGAGCAGGACTTCCGCGGCAGCATCCACCCTCTCCTCGAAGCCATCGAGGAACAGGTGACGCTCCTGCGTCTGATGAGCGAGATGGTGACTGACGAGCACGGACTCGCCGCGAGCATCGGCACGGAGAACGCCCCGTTCGGCCTGGGCGAGGCGTCGATCGTCGCCAGCAACTACGCCGCCCCGAGCGGCACGGCGCGCGTCGGAGTGATGGGACCGACGCGGATGGACTACCCGAGCAACCTCGCCGCAGCGCGGGCCGTGGCCCGCTACCTGTCACGGATGCTCGATGAAGACGAGGCCGGCCGCTGACGCGGTCGCCACCGAGACACACGCAAGAAAGGCGATTGTGGCGGACCACTATGAGGTTCTCGGGGTGTCCCGAGACGCTTCCACCGATGAGATCAAGAAGGCGTACCGGCGCCTCGCCCGGCAGCTGCACCCGGATGTGAACCCGGGAGAGGACGCGGCGGAGAAGTTCAAGCTCGTCACGCATGCGTACGACGTGCTCAGCGACGACGACTCCCGCCGGCGCTATGACATGGGCGGCGGAGACGGTGCGGCAGGGAACTTCGGCGGTTTCGGCGGTTTCGGCGACATCTTCGAGACGTTCTTCGGGGCCTCACAGGGCGGCGGACGTGGCGCGCGTCCGCGTTCGCGTCGCGAGCGTGGCCAGGACGCCCTCGTCCGCGTGACCCTCGACCTCGGCGATGTGGTGTTCGGTGCGCACCGCGACATCGACGTCGACACCGCGGTGCTGTGCGAGACGTGTCAGGGATCCTGCTGCCAGGAGGGCACCTCTCCGGTCACCTGCGACATCTGCGGTGGCTCCGGTCACGTGCAGCGTCAGGTGCGCAGCCTGCTCGGCAACGTCATGACCTCTCAGCCCTGCGGCACGTGCGAGGGCTACGGCACGACGATCCCTTACCCCTGCGGCACGTGCGGTGGCCAGGGCCGCGTGCGTTCGCGCCGTACCGTGTCGCTCGACATCCCGGCCGGCGTCGAGACGGGGCTCCGTCTGCAGCTTCCCGGTTCCGGCGAGGTCGGCAAGGCGGGCGGACCGAACGGAGACCTGTACGTCGAGGTGACGGTCAACCCGCACGCGGCGTTCAGCCGTGAGGGCGACGACCTGCTCGCCACGCTCGAGGTGTCGATGACGGATGCGATCCTCGGCACGGAGACGAAGATCCAGGGACTGGACGGTGAGGTGGACCTCGAGATCCGTGCCGGTGTGCAGTCCGGCGACGTGCTCACGATCAAGGGCCGCGGCATCACGCCGCTCCGAGGGACGCAGCGCGGCGATCTCCGGGTCGGCGTGCAGGTGCTGACCCCGACCAGGTTGGACTCCGCGCAGCGGGCCCTGATCGAGGACTTCGCCAAGAAGACGAAGTCGCCGGAGCCCCAGCTCGCGCAGTTCCAACAGGGACTGTTCTCGAAGCTCCGCGACCGCTTCCGCAGCCACTGACCATGGCCCTGCATTTCCTCGTCGACTCGTCGACCGATGCCGGAGTCGGCGACATCGTGTCGTTGACCGGAGCCGAAGCCAAGCACGCGGCCGTCGTACGACGGCTTCGCGTCGGCGAGGCCGTCACGGTCGGCGACGGTGCCGGAGTGTGGTTGGCCGGTGTCGCCGAGGAGGTGTCGCCCGCTCGCGTCGACGTGCGCATCGCAGAGCGCGTCGAGCGTCCCGCGCCCCGTCCGCGGATCGTCCTGGTGCAGGCGCTCGCGAAGGGCGATCGCGATGAGCTCGCCGTACAGGCCGCGTGCGAGCTCGGCGTCGACGAGATCGTGCCCTGGCAGGCGAGTCGCAGCGTGTCGCGCTGGGAAGGTCCGAAGGCGGTGAAGGGGAGGGAGCGCTGGGCGAGCATCGTGCGCGAGGCCGCGAAGCAGGCGCACCGCGCGTGGGTCCCGGCGGTGGTCGCGCCGGTCTCGACGAAGCAGCTCGCCGAGCGCGTCAGCTCGCAGCGTGTTCTGCTCCTCGACCCGACGGCCCCCGTGCGGTTGTCCGAGATCGTGACGGACGGCCGTGACCTGGTGCTCGTCGTCGGGCCGGAAGGCGGGATCTCCGAAGAGGAGCTCCACCGCCTGACGGAGGCGGGGGCCGAGCGGGTGCTCCTGGGCGACACCGTGCTGCGCACCTCGACGGCAGGGCCGGCCGCGATCGCCGTGCTGTCGGTCGCACTCGGCCGATGGTGAACGCGACTCGCCCGCCTGCCCACGCGCACCGGGCTGCGAGCGCGCTGTGGTCAGTAGACTTGACGGCATGACGGAACCCTCGATCTTCACGCGCATTCTGAACGGGGAGATCCCTGCCGAGATCATCGGCGAGACCGACCGCCTCTTCGCTCTGCGCGACATCGCGCCGCAGGCACCCGTGCATCTGCTCGTGGTGCCGAAGACCGAGGAGTACCGCGACGTGACCGAGCTCGCTGCCGGGGATGCCACTCTGCTGGCCGAGATGATCGCCTTCGCGGGGGAGCTCGCCGCGGAGCACACCGAAGACGGCGACTTCCGCCTCGTCTTCAACACCGGCGCGAACGCCGGGCAGACCGTGTTCCACGTCCACGCGCATGTGCTGGGCGGCGGATTGACCGAGAAGAGCGTCGGTGCCTGAGAACCACGAACCCCAGGAGCGCAGCCGGGGAGGTCAGCCTCCCGAGGCCGTCGAGAAGATCTACGCCGACGGCGTCGCGATGGTGCAACTGCTCGGGCCCCAGGACCGGCTTCTGCGGATGCTCGAGAAGGAGCACCCCGGCGTCCAGGTGCTCGTGCGCGGCAACGAGATCACGCTCGGTGGCAGCACCGATGCGGTCGCGAAGGCGAAAGCGCTGGTCGACGAGCTCCTCGCCATGACGAGGGCCGGGCACGACCTGGCCCCGAGCGATGTGTCGAGCTCCGCGCGCATGCTGCGCCAGGAGGGCGGACCGCGCCCGAGCGAGGTGCTGGGCGAGGCGATCCTGACCACCCGTGGCAAGGTGATCCGTCCGAAGACCCTCGGGCAGAAGGAGTACGTCGACGCGATCGAGGAGAACACGATCGTGTTCGGCATCGGTCCCGCCGGCACGGGCAAGACCTATCTCGCGATGGCGAAGGCGGTGCAGGCCCTGCAGCGCAAGGAAGTGACCCGCATCATCCTCACCCGTCCCGCCGTCGAGGCGGGGGAGCGGCTCGGGTTCCTCCCCGGCACCCTCACGGACAAGATCGATCCGTACCTGCGCCCGCTGTACGACGCGCTGAACGAGATGATGGACCCCGAGATCGTGCCGCGACTGATGGCGACGGGCACGATCGAAGTCGCCCCGCTCGCCTACATGCGCGGCCGCACCCTCAACGACTCCTTCGTGGTGCTCGATGAGGCGCAGAACACGACTCCCGAGCAGATGAAGATGTTCCTCACGCGCCTCGGCTTCGGCACGCGGATGGTCGTCACCGGCGACATCACGCAGGTCGATCTTCCGCAGGGTGCATCCGGTCTCCGTCTGGTCACCCGTGTGCTCGACGGAATCGACGACATCCATTTCTCCCGCCTCACCAGCGATGACGTGGTGCGCCACTCGCTCGTCGGCCGCATCGTCGACGCGTACAGCGAGTACGACGAGAAGCGCACCGCGCAGCGGTTCGAGCGCGAACAGGCGGCCGAGTTCGCCAATCGTGCCGAGCGCCGAGGAGCGCAACGACCAGGACCGCGTGATCGCGCCCCGAAACGAGGACTCTCATGATCGAGATCAACAACGAGTCGGCCATCGACGTCGATGAGACCGTGCTGCAGCGACTGACCGACTTCAACCTCGCACAGCTCCACGTGAGCCCGGACGCCGAGGTGGCGATCGTTCTCGTCGACGAGGGCGCCATGGAGGCTCTTCACGTGCAGTGGATGGATGAGCCCGGTCCCACGGACGTGCTGAGCTTCCCGATGGACGAGCTGCGCCCCGGTACCGAGGATCGCCCGACCGCTCCCGGTCTGCTCGGCGACATCGTCCTCTGCCCGCAGGTCGCGGAAGCGCAGGCGCAGGCCGCAGGACACACTCTGATGGACGAGCTGATCCTGCTGACCACGCACGGGTTGCTTCACCTTCTCGGATTCGATCATGCCGAACCTGACGAGGAGCGTGAGATGTTCGGGCTGCAGAAGGAACTGATCCAGGGCTTCGCCGCAGCTGAACGCCGGCGATGACCGCGGCTCTCCTGCTGATCGCCGCCGTGCTGCTGGTGGCCTTCGGCGGTCTCATGTCCGCGATCGATGCGGCATACGGTGTCACGTCACGGGCGGGTCTGGCCGACATGGCGACGGAAGGGCGCAGGGCCAAGGCGCTGGGTCGCATCGCCGCGGACCTCGATGCGCACGTGAACGCCGTGGCGTTCATCCGCGTGCTGGCAGAGGTCACAGCCGCCGTGCTCGTGACGGTGGCGTTCACCATCCTGATCGAGAACAACTGGTGGGCGATGCTCGCCGCCGCCCTGTTGATGACCGCGATCACCTTCGTTCTCGTGGGGGCGAGCCCGCGCTCGTTCGGGCGCCAGCACGCTGAGGGCATGATCCGCGGCACGGCCTCGGTCGTGCGTGGACTCCGTATCTTCCTGGGCCCCCTCGCCCAGGGACTCGTCGTGCTCGGCAACCGCGTCACGCCGGGTACCGGCCGCAGCTCCTTCACCAGTGAGGACCAGCTGCTCAGCATGGTCGACGAGGCGGCGTCGAACGACCTCATCGAGGAGGACGACCGCGATCTCATCCACTCGGTGTTCGACTTCACCGATCAGTTCGTCCGCGCCGTGATGGTGCCCCGCACCGAGATGGTGACCGTCGATGCCACGGCGACGACGGATGAGGCCATGTCGCTGTTCCTGAACCGGGGTGTGTCGCGCATGCCCGTCGTCGATGACGATGCGGACGACGTCGTCGGCGTGCTCTATCTCAAGGACCTCGTGCAGTTCGCCTATCGTGACGACAGCGCGTGGCGCGCGGCCTCGATCCGGCCGATCGCGCGCCCGGCGACCTTCGTCCCCGAGTCGATGCGCGCCGAGACCCTGCTCCAGCAGATGAAGCGCGACGCCGTGCATGTGTGTCTGGTGATCGACGAGCACGGCGGGATCTCGGGCTTGGTGACGCTGGAGGACTTGATCGAGGAACTCGTCGGCGAGATCTCGGACGAGTACGATCAGGTGTCGGCGGAGTTCGTCGATCTCGGTCACGGACGATACCGCGTGAGCTCCCGTCTCTCGCTCGAGGACGTCGGCGATCTCTTCGGTCTCGAGCTCGAGGACGAGGATGTCGACTCGATCGGTGGGCTGCTCGGCAAAGCGCTGGGACAGGTTCCGCAGCCCGGTGCAACGGCCACCGTGGAAGGTTTGGTTCTCACGGGTGGCGCATCGCGCGGCCGTGGCAGAGGTATCGCGACGGTGTTCGTGGAACGTGCGGCGGGGGAACCCGACGCTTCGCAGGATGAAGGAGATCGAGACGATGACTGACGACACTCGAAGCGGGTTCGTGACATTCGTCGGCCGCCCCAACGTCGGGAAGTCGACGCTGACGAACGCCCTCGTCGGCGAGAAGATCGCCATCACCAGCGAGAAGCCGCAGACCACGCGTCGGGCGATCCGCGGCATCGTGAACCGTCCCGAGGGTCAGCTCGTCATCGTGGACACCCCTGGAATCCACAAGCCGCGCACGCTGCTCGGCGAGCGGCTGAACGATCTCGTCGAGCAGGTGCTGGGCGACGTCGACGTCATCGGCTTCTGCGTGCCCGCGAACGAGAAGGTCGGTCCGGGGGATCGACGGATTGCCGCCTCGCTCGATGGCTACCCGCGTGCGAAGAAGATCGCGATCGTGACGAAGATGGACGCTGCCGCTCGCGATGAGGTCACCGAGCGGCTCCTGGAGGTCGATTCGCTGCGTGAGGACTGGGCCGCTGTCATCCCGCTGTCCGCCCTGACGCGCGAGCAGCTCGACGTGCTCTCGGACGAGATCCTGACGCTGATGCCCAAGGGGCCGGCACTCTATCCGGAGGGCATCACGACGGATGAGTCGCAGGAGGATCGGATCGCCGAGATGATCCGAGAGGCCGCCCTGGAGGGGGTGCGTGACGAGCTCCCGCACTCGATCGCCGTCGTCATCGACGACATCGCGCCCCGTGAGGGCACGGACCTCACCGACGTGCACGCCTCGATCGTGGTCGAGCGCGACAGTCAGAAGGCGATCATCATCGGGCATAAGGGAAAGCGACTCAGCGAGGTGGGGGCACGAGCGCGCGTCGGCATCGAGGAGCTGCTCGGCACGCGCGTCTTCCTGGGGCTGCATGTGAAGGTCGCGAAGGAATGGCAGCGCGATCCGAAGCAGCTCGGCAGGCTCGGATTCTGAGATGACATCCGGTATCACGTCGATGGCGGCGGACAGGCCGCCGACCCCGGCGACATGAGTGGTCGCAGCGAAGACCCGAATCCGCTGCGCAACGAGGTCTTCACCCGAGTGTTCGATGAGCACTGGGCAGCAGTGCGGCATCACATCGAGGGCGTCGTCGGCGCGGAGGACGAGGTCACCGAGATCGTCTCCGAGGTGTTCCTGCTCGCCTGGTCCAAGCTCAGACCTGCACGACCGCCGAGCCGTGTCTGGCTGTTGCGGGCGACGGATCGGCGGCTGCGGGCTCGTTCCGGCCGGGCGTCGACGCCCTACGGTGCGCTCGACGCTGTGCATCTGGGGCTCTCCGGCGAAGAGGGCGGACCGGATCAGCACAGTCGCCTCGCGGTCCTGCGGGCTTTGGCTGTCCTCACTCCAGGTCAGAGGCGTATCATCATGCTCACGTACTGGGACGGACTCACGGTGGGGGAGATCGCGGAGTTGTTGCGCGCTTCCGAGTTGCGAGTGCGGAAGACGCTGGGACGCGCGCAGGATCGCCTGTGTGCGGAGCTGGGCCTGGAGGGGCGGACGACGGGTGATGACTGACAACGCCGTGCTCGAACGGATGCTGAGCGATGCCGATCCCGCACCGACTCCACGTGACGCTGCGCCCGACGCGCGGGCCCTCGCGACTCGCGACCGCATCCTCCGCACGAGCACCGCACCGAGGCGTCGCCGTCGGCGTGCACTCGGCTGGGCTTCCGGTCTGACCGCGGTCGCAGCTTCGACGGCTCTGGCCTTCGCCGTGCTCTCCCCGCAGGGGGCGGCGGTGGCCGGGATGCCGTCACCGCTCGAGTTCGACGGCTCGGTCACTGTCGCTCAGGTCGTCGACGGGGCCGAAGCGAGCCTCGCCGAGAGCCCCGGTCCCGGTGAGCCGGTGCGATCGGTCAGGACCGCCTCCTGGGGGTTCAACGTCGAGGTCGATTCGAAGACCACGACCGTCGTTCCCCAGCTTTCGACGCTCACGTGGGAACCGGACGGGTCCGGACGTGCGACCACCATCGACGGTGTTCCGTACGACCCCTCGGACGCGGCGGCGAGCAATGCTGCAGAGGTCACCAGCAGCGGAAGAGTGGTCAACGATCTGGTGATGGCACCGGGGGACTTCACCACTCCCTGGACCGCTGTGCCCGGCGAGACGCACGACGACATGGTGGCGATGCTCCGTGCGTTCGGCATGCCGGACGACCCGACGGCATTCGACGTGGAGACCGCATTCACCTCCGTCCTCGGCCAATGGACGTTGACGAATGCGCAGCACCGCGAGCTGCTGCTCCTCCTCGAGGAGGCCGGCGGCGGTCAGGCGCTCGGAACGACGACGGATCGGCTGGGGCGACCCGTCGACGGCATCCGTGTGCAGTCGCCCGATGGGGCGGTGAGCGACGTGGTGCTGGTGTCCCGCGACACGGGAAGGATCGTCGGAGTGGAGCGCACCGTGCTGATCGCCGACGAGCTCTTCGCTGCGGGCTCGATCATCTCGTATCAGATGTGGGACGTGGAGGAGGATGTGTTCCGATGAGGCGCTCGACTGCTCTCGCGGCGATCGTCCTCGGGCTGCTCGTCGCCTTCGGAGCGACTCCGGCGATGGCCGCAGACCCGAGCGATCGTGAGGTCGACCCTGCCGTCGCCGCCATGCTCGAAGAGGTGCCGGGCGGCATCGTCATCGATGCGACGCGAGCGGTGTGGCCCGATCTCGGCATGGAGCTGCAGATCGTCGGCGCGTCCAGCATCTCCGCGCGCACAGTCGGCGGCTGCGCGACCGGCAAGACCTGCGCATTCAGTCTCGCCTCTCTCGGCGGGAGCATTCTGAGCTTCAGTTCGTGCACCGTCAACGCCGTGCCAGCGAGCTTCGTGACCAGGTCAGCCGCGAATGCACGGACCTCCGGCTACATGCAGGCGCGAAACGGATCATCGGTGCTCGCCACCATCTACGCGGGCAACTGGTCCAACGTATCGGGCACCGTCACGAACCTGCGTTGCGTCCTCTGAGAAGCATCGCGCACCGTGGCCTCGACTGATCCGTTCCGCGCGTGGCAGTGGACCGCGCCGGTGTGGGGCCCGCCCGAGACCTGGGCGTTCGTCGAGCATGAGCTGCGCACTCCCGAACCCGGCGAGGTCACGATCCGTGTCCGCGCCGCGGGGGTGAACCCCGCAGACGCGAAGCATGTCGCGGCTCCCCGCACGGGCATCGAGCTGCCCGTCCCGATCGGGTATGAGGTCTCGGGGGAGATCTCGGCCATCGGCGCGGACACCAGGACAGGCTCGGGGGCCGTCGACATCGGCGACGAGGTCATCGCCTTCCGCGTGCGCGGGGGCTACGCGACCGAGATCACCGTGCCCGCCGAGAAGGTGTTCGCCAAGCCGTCGACGCTCACGCACCCCGAGGCCGCGAATCTGCTGCTCGTCGGCACCACGGCCGCAGAGATGCTCGCCGTCACCGCTGCGGCACCAGGGGAGACGATCCTTCTCCACGGCGCGTCCGGCGCCGTCGGCGTGAGCGTGCTGCAGCAGGCGCGGCTCCGCGGCATCCGCGTCATCGGAACGGCGAGCCCAGCCCGCTTCGGCGAAGTCCGAAGGTTCGGGGGCGTCCCTGTGGAGTACGGCGCCGGGCTCTCCGGCCGAGTCCGCGACCTTGCGGATGTTCCGATCGCTGCGGCCTTGGACACGGCGGGAACGCGGGAAGCCGTGGACGCGTCCCTCGAACTCGTCACCGACCGTCGACGGATCGTCACGATAGCCGCCGCGGGTCGCGCGGAGGGTGACGGCATCCGCTTCATCGCCGGGTCGATGCCTCAGAGCGCCCGCTTCCGCGACGAGGTGCGGGGAGAGTTGGTCGCGCTGGCGCAGAACGGCGATCTCGTGGTCCCTCTGGCCCGCACCTTCCCCCTGGCCGACGCACCGGCGGCGCATCGGCTTCTCGCCACCGGCCATCCCGGCGGCAAGATCGCTCTGATCCCCTAGTGCAGGGGCGTTGTCTGTCCGATGTGTGTCCGCTGCTTCAGCGTCCTCCGGCTCAGGCCCGCAGGTAGAAGATGATCCCGGCCGCAGAAATCAATGCGGAGACGACGAAGATCCAGATACCGAACGTCAACACGATCATGCGGGCACTCCTCTCCGCTTGATCGCCCTCATAGATCTCAGCACCATTCACCTTCAACCGTTCGGCGGCAAGGGCGGTGAGGCGGCGTCGTGAGGCGAGGACGCCGAGCCCGAAGGCTCCCAGAACACCCGAGGACACGAGCGGCAGGATGAGCTCCCACTGCTCAGCAGGAGCGGGGCGGGGACCAGGCGCGTCATCGACGCCGTACACCACGAGGGCTGCTCCGACGATCACGAAAACGATGCCGATCAGTCGTGTCATCCATGGTCGTTGCGTGGCATTCGCCACGGATCCGCGATGTGATCCGATCACGTAGTTCCCCGCGATGATGAGCTCGGTGGTCTGCCGGGACAGGATCGACGCGAGGATGCCGATGAGGATGGCGAACCCGCCGATGAGCAACTCGATTCTCATCGCATCGCGACCGGAGGTCTATGCATGTGGAAATGATCGCACACGACGGCGGGCGCTCAGTCGATCTCCCGGAGCGCGGACGTCACGATCACGACACCGTCTCCGTACTCCGCGTCCGCGGCATCCTGGATCGTCCCGTCATCCCAGACGACATCGAGCCACACGTAACCGCGATCGGTGCGGAGCGTGACCGCCTCATCCCCGAGGCGGGCCGAGATGTCGTCCTGGATGCGGCTGAGTTCTCCGGGCGGCGTCGTGCCGTCGACACCGTCCGTCGGATCCTCCGGGGCGATCGGGTCGAAGAGTGCGAGCATGATCGGCGGATCGGTGTTCGTGAGTCGCTCGCCGTCGTAGGTGGCATACACGGCGTATGCACCCCACGTCGTCTCCCCGCTGGACTCGCGACCCTCCACGTCGTCCCAGGACCAGCCGTCGACGGGGACGCCGTCGCATTGCGGAGGAGACGACTCCATGATCGCTCCCATGCACAGCTGCACGTCGCCACCCACGTCCAGCACCGTACCCACCCCGATCACGCGCCCTTCGGGGAGATCGGGCCGGGCGTCCTCGATGCGCTGCTCGGATGACGCCGTCGTGCTCGTCGGCGCCGGCGAGGTGCCGGGGCCCGTCGTGCATGCGCTCAGGAACAGGAGGGCGACGCCTGAGGCGGCGGCGATGGACAGGCGACGCTGCGATGTGCTCATACCGACGAGTGTCGGTGGGATCCGGATCGTCTCAGACACGTCGGTACCGCGATCGCATCCCTGCTAGCATGACCTCATGCCTTTCGGCGGTCTGCTTCTTCTTAGCTGCCGCGACGAGTCCTAAAGCTAGGGCCTTCCTCGTCGCGGCGCTTGTGTTGGCCCGTTCATCTTGACGAAGAGAAGAAGCCCCATCATGCAGAACACTCAGCGCCCGTCCGCTATGCCGATCCACAAGTACCGGCCGTTCCACGAGCAGATCAACGTCCACCTGCCTGACCGCACCTGGCCCGACGCCCGCATCACCAAGGCGCCCCGTTGGTGCGCGGTCGACCTCCGTGACGGCAACCAGGCCCTGATCGACCCGATGTCGCCCGAGCGCAAGCGCGTGATGTTCGAGCTGCTCGTCAGCATGGGGTACAAGGAGATCGAGGTCGGCTTCCCCTCGGCGAGCCAGACCGACTTCGACTTCGTCCGTCAGCTCATCGAAGAGGACCTGATCCCGGACGACGTCACCATCCAGGTGCTGACGCAGGCGCGTGAGCACCTCATCGCGCGCACCTATGAGTCGATCGCCGGCGCCAAGCAGGCCATCGTTCACCTGTACAACTCGACGAGCGTGCTGCAGCGCGAGGTCGTCTTCCGCACCGACAAACAGGGCATCATCGACATCGCGCTCGAGGGGGCGCGCCTGTGCCGGCAGTTCGAGAAGACCATCCCCGACACGAAGGTCTACTACGAGTACTCGCCCGAGAGCTACACCGGCACGGAGCTCGAGTTCGCCGTCGACATCTGCAACCAGGTGATCGAGGTCTTCGAGCCCACTCCCGACCGCAAGGTGATCATCAACCTGCCCGCCACGGTCGAGATGGCCTCGCCCAATGTCTACGCCGATTCGATCGAGTGGATGAGCCGTCACCTCGCGCACCGCGAGAACGTGATCCTGTCGCTGCACCCGCACAACGACCGCGGTACCGCGATCGCAGCGGCTGAGCTCGGCTACATGGCCGGCGCCGATCGCATCGAGGGATGCCTGTTCGGCAACGGCGAGCGCACGGGCAACGTCGATATCGTCGCGCTGGGCATCAACCTCTTCACGCAGGGTATCGACCCGCAGATCGACTTCAGCGACATCGACCAGGTCAAGCGCACGGTCGAGTACTGCAACCAGCTGCCGGTGCCGGAGCGCAGCCCGTGGGCGGGCGACCTCGTCTTCACCGCTTTCAGCGGATCGCATCAGGACGCGATCAAGAAGGGCTTCGAAGCCATGGCCGTGCGTGCCGAGGCCGAGGGTGTGACGGTCGACGACATCGAGTGGGCCGTACCGTACCTGCCCGTCGACCCGAAGGACCTCGGTCGCTCCTACGAGGCCGTCATCCGCGTGAATTCGCAGTCCGGCAAGGGCGGTGTCGCCTACCTGCTGAAGGCCGACCACGCGATCGATCTGCCCCGCAAGCTCCAGATCGAGTTCTCGGGCGTCGTGCAGGCGAAGACGGATGCCGAGGGTGGAGAGGTCACGAGCGAGCAGATCTGGTCGATCTTCAACGACGAGTACCTTCCGGCGGTCGACACGGCGGCGAAGTGGGGACGCTTCGAGCTCCTCGCCACGCAGACCCGCAGTGACATGTCCGGCGACGTCGCCCTCGACGTGGTCCTGCGCGACGACGATCAGCAGGTGTCCGTCACCGGCAACGGCAACGGGCCTGTCGCCGCTTTCGTCGAGGTGCTGCGTGGGCAGGGCTTCGACATCACGGTGTACGACTACGTCGAGCATGCGCTCAGCGCCGGTGGCGACGCGCAGGCGGCAGCCTACGTCGAGCTGCAGGTCGGCGATCAGCGTCTGTGGGGCGTCGGCATCGACGGCGACATCTCGACCGCGTCCCTCAAGGCGATCGTGTCGGGTGTGAACCGTTCGATCCGCACGCGTCAGCAGGAGCTCGCGTCGGTCTGATCGACGCATCTCGACGACGGCGGCCGGAATCCCCCGAGGACCCCGGCCGCCGTCGTCTGTGTGTGCACCTCTGGTCAGGGGGCTATGCGACCCATTGCACCAGCTGCCAGACGAGACTGTTCGGATCGGCGAACTGGCAGTAGCGCTCACCCCACGGCTCGGTCTCCGGGGGAGTGATGACCCGCGCTCCGGCGTCGGAGATGCGCGCGAACTCCCGGTCGATGTCGTCGACGACGAACACGACCAGGGTGCCTTCCCCTGCGGAGCCGGAGATCTCCTGCGGGCGGAACGTGCTCAGTCCGGTCTCGAGGAAGATGATGTTCGGTGGCGAGTCCGGGTGCTGCAGGGAGACGAATCCCTCGGCGGACATCGCCTCCTCGAAGCCGAAGTGGGTCTTGGCGAAGGACGCCGAGGCGGCGACGTCGGGAACGTTGAGCGAGATGGCGGTCTGAGTGATGTTCACAGTTCTCCTGTCATAAACTACGTACAACGTACAGAGTTAAGTCGTCGACGCGGGAGGATATTCCGAAATGGCCAAGAATCTCGTGGACCTGCTCTGGCGCAAGGACGCGTCCGAGCGAGCGGACGGCCGTCGCGGGCCCCGTTCTCGCGTATCCGTCGACGCCGTGGTGTCCGGGGCGATCGAACTCGCGGACGCCGGTGGGACCGTGGCGATGACGATCCGTGCGCTGGCGCAGTCGCTCGACCTCACGGCGATGTCCGTCTACACGCACGTCAACAGTCGGGCGGACCTGCTCGTCCTGATGGTCGACGAGGCGCACGCGAGGATGGCGACGTCGCCGGCGGACGGAGCGGGGTGGCGAGCCCGCGTGCGTCGCGTGGCCGATGAGAATCTCGCCCTGTTCCGCGCCCATGCGTGGTTGCTGGACGTCGATGATGCTCGAGTCGTCGTGGGTCCGGGAACGATAGCGAAGTACGACCGCGAGTTGCGGGCATTCGACGACGCCGGACTGTCTGCTGTCGAGCGTGATGCGGCGTTGTCCTTCGTCCTCGACTTCGTGAGGGCGACGGCGGCGAGAATGCGCGGGAGTGCAGAGCGGGAGCGCTTCGGGCCGTTCTGGGCCGACGCCGCGCCGCGCGTGACGGGATATCTCGGGGCGGACTTCCCCCTTGCTCAGGCGGTCGGTCAAGCAGCCGGCGAAGCGATGGACGGCCCCTACGACGCCGACGTCGCATGGGGCTTCGGTGTGGCACGGGTGATCGACGGGCTCGCCGGCATCGTCTCGGATTCCTCGCCGCGCTGAGAGCGTGTCGTGCTGGTCCTCAGAGGTCGGCGCTGGGCTTGACGATCGCGATCGCGCCGGTCTCTGCGGCCACCTTGCGGCGGTAGATGCGCCGCTGCTCGGGCAGGGAGACGTCGAACGTGACGGCGAGGACCCGGATGACGGCTGTGACGGCGATGCCGATGACCGCCGCGAGAGTGATCGGCATTCCGAGGGCGACGGCGATCACGATGAAGGTGCATCCTGCCCCCGCGGCGACCGCGTAGAGCGAACCGACGTGCATGATCGCGGTCGGAAGCCCCATGAGCATGTCGCGGAGCACGCTCCCACCGACCGCGGCGCAGACGCCGATGAAGACCGCCGGGACTTCGGGGATCCCGAATGCGAGGGCCTTGCTCGTCCCGAAGGCGCCGAACATGCCGATCACCACGGCATCGAGGACCACGATCACGGTGTTCAGCCGGGTGAAGAGGCCCGCGAGCAGCATGCCGAGCAGGGCCGCCCCGCCGGCGGTGACCAGATACCACTGATTCTGCAGGGTGGCGGGCGTCTGCCCCAGCAGGATGTCGCGGATGAGACCGCCACCCATCCCGATCATGATGCCGATGATCGAGACGCCGAGCCAGTCGAGTCGACGCTGCCCCTGGAACCCCGATGCGAACATCGCGCCCTGGACGCCACCGAGGCCGACGCCGAGGAGGTCCGCCCACAGCGGAATGGTGAAGAGCGGTTCGGTCACGCCTCCATTCTCGCGCACGGAGGATAATCGGAGGGTGCCCACCTATCGAGACGAAGCGGTGATCCTGCGCACCCACAAGCTCGGTGAGGCGGATCGCATCGTCATCATGCTCTCGCGGCGTCATGGCAAGGTTCGCGCGGTCGCGAAGGGCGTGCGCCGGACCTCGTCGAAGTTCGGGGCCAGACTCGAGCCGTTCATGGTCGCCGACGTGCAGCTGTATCAAGGCCGCTCGCTCGACATCGTGCAGCAGGCCGAGTCGCTCGGTTCCTACGGAACGGACATCGCCGCGCACTACGACCGGTTCACGGCGGCCAACGCGATGGTCGAGACGGCCGATCGCCTGAGCGACTCGGAGGCGACGCCCGACCAGTACCTGCTCCTCGTCGGCGGGCTGCGTGCGCTGTCCCGCGGAGAGCATGTCGCCCGCAGCATCCTCGACTCGTATCTGCTGCGGGTGATGTCCCTCTCCGGATGGGCGCCCTCCCTCGACGAATGCGCGCGCTGCGGCACTCCGGGTCCGCACTCCCGGTTCGTCGCGCAGCTGGGCGGACTGGTCTGCCAGAACTGCGCCCCTGCCGGGAGCCCCCGCGTCGCCGAGAAGACCCTGGCGCTGCTCCGGGCGCTGATCGCCGGCGAGTGGGACGTCATCGACGGGTCTTCGCCCGCCGACACGGCCGCCGCGTCCGGCCTGGTCTCCGCCTACGCTCAATGGCATCTGGAACGCGGGATCCGCTCCCTCGCCCACGTGTCCGACATCCCTTCGGAAGGAGAACGGTGAGCCCGAAGCCGTATACGCACAAGGACGCCGTGGCCTATCGCCCGCTGGACTGGACCGGCGTGCATCCCCCTGCGTTCCGGGCCGTGCCGGAGCACGTGGCGATCGTCATGGACGGCAACGGCCGCTGGGCCAACCGCCGGGGTCTCAACCGGATCGAAGGTCACAAGGCAGGGGAGGAGGTGCTTCTCGATGTGGTCGCCGGCGCGATCCAGGCCGGGGTGAAGCATCTCTCCGTGTACGCGTTCTCGACCGAGAACTGGGCGCGCTCTCCCGAGGAGGTCCGCTTCCTGATGGGGTACAACCGCGACGTGCTGCACCGACGCCGTGATCAGCTCAACGAATGGGGCGTGCGGATCCGCTGGGCCGGACGCAAGCCGCGTCTGTGGGGAAGCGTCATCAAGGAGCTCCAGCACGCCGAGCAGCTCACTCGTGGCAACGACGTGCTCACCCTCACCATGTGTGTGAACTACGGCGGCAGGGTGGAGCTCGTCGATGCGATGCGGGCGATCGCCGAGGATGTCGCCGCCGGGCGGGTGAAGCCGAAGGCGATCACCGAGAAGATGATCCGCCGGAACCTGTATGTGCCCGACATGCCGGACGTCGACCTGTTCCTGCGCAGCTCGGGGGAGCAACGCACCTCGAACTTCCTGTTGTGGGAGTCGGCCTACGCCGAGATGGTGTTCCTCGACACCCTCTGGCCCGATTTCTCGCGTGAGGAGCTGTGGCGCGCCATCGGTATCTACCTGTCGCGCGATCGTCGTTTCGGCGGCGCGATCGACACGCCGGAGGCCTCGGCCTGAGCCCGGAGCCACCTCTCGGCTTCCCGCGGATGGCGCAGCCTCACGACGACGAGGTGGGGGAAGTGTTCCTGCAGGGCCGGAAACCGCTCGCTCCATGTGTGGAGCGTCGCCGTCTGCCACGCGAGGATGTTCTCCTCGGGATCGCGGTTCAGCAGGTTCCACGGTCCCTTCTCGCGGTTCCCGTTCCAGAGCTCGAGTCGCAGGATGCCGCGGGCGAGCGTGCGCCGGATCAGACGGGCGCGCACGACGCGGTGGGGATAGTCCAGCCAGACGGCGAGCTGCGCGCGCGGCGTGAGGATCGCATCCGTGCCCTTGCTCGTGTACTGCCACTCGGTGACCCAACGGTCGTCGGACGCGAAGGCGCGCACGTCGTCGAGGAACTCGGGGCGAGGAGTCCAGTTCGGTCCGTGGAACAGACCGTCGATCTCGACGTGGCGCAGGCTCCACATCGTGCCGATACGCCGCGACAGGGTCGTCTTCCCCGAGCCGGAGACGCCCGCCACCAGAACCCGCTCCGGCCGGAGCGGCAGCGGGTCGTCGGCGGAGAGCATCCGAGAAGCCTACCCGCGAGCTGTGGCTGCCTCGGAATAGCTCATAGGCGCATGCGGTTGCATGAGAGTGTGACTGAACCCATCTCCATCGACATCTGGTCCGACATCGCCTGCCCCTGGTGCTACATCGGCAAGCGCAACCTCGAGAAGGGTCTCGAAGCGGTCGCCGCCGACGAGGACGCACCGCAGGTCAACATCACCTTCCACTCCTTCGAGCTCTCGCCCGACACCCCCGTCGACTTCGACGGCGACGAGATCGACTTCCTCGCCGGGCACAAGGGAATGCCGCGCGAGCAGGTCGAGCAGATGCTGTCGAATGTGACCGGTGTCGCCGCGAACGCGGGACTCGAGTACCGTTTCGACCTGCTGCAGCACACCAACACGGTCAAGGCTCATGAGCTGCTGCACTTCGCGAAGGCCGAGGGCCTGCAGCACGAGCTGGAGGAGCGGCTCATGTCCGCCTACTTCACCGAAGGCAAGCACGTCGGCCGTATCGACGACCTGGTCGAGCTCGCGACCGAGGTCGGCCTCGACGCAGATCGCGCTCGCGCGGCGCTCGAGAGCGAGCAGTACCTGCCGGCGGTTCGTCAGGATCAGACCCAGGCCCGCGCCTACGGCATCCAGGGTGTGCCGTTCTTCGTCGTCGACGGCCAGTACGGCATCAGCGGGGCGCAGCCACCGGCGGCGTTCGAGAACGTCCTCCGCGACCTCTGGTCGAAGCGCGGAGAAGCCGAGACGGAGACGGCAGCCGTCTGACCGTTCGGCGCCGGTCCGACGCTCGGCTCGATCTAGCGGGTCAGCGCGGCTTCGATGGCGCTGACGATCTCGGGGGCGTCCGGCTTCTGCTTCGGGCGGAAGCGCAGGACGTCCCCATCCGGCAGCACGAGGAACTTCTCGAAGTTCCACTCGACCCGTCCGGCTTTTCCGCCGGCGTCGGGGGTCTCCTTGAGTGCCTTGTAGAGCTCCGCGGCGTTCTTGCCGTTCACCTTGACCTTGTCGTTGACCGGGAACGTGACGCCGTACGTCGTCGAGCAGAACTCGAGGATGTCGTCCACCGAGCCGGGCTCCTGGCCGAAGAACTGGTTGCACGGGAAGCCGACGACCGTGAACCCGCGGTCGCCGTACAGACGCTGCAGCTCCTCGAGCTGCTCGTACTGCGGCGTCAGGCCGCACTTGGAGGCGACGTTCACGACCAGCACCACGTCGGCACCGAGATCGTCGAGCGTCTTCTCCTCGCCCTTCGCGTCGGTGAACGGGATCGTGCGGAGCGCGGATTCGGTCATATTCACAGCTTAGATCGCCGCATCCCCGTGGGCTCCGCGTCTGGGAGAATAGAGGGGACATGACTCTCGCCACCGCACCTGCCCGCCCCCTTCGCATCGGTCCGATCGATCTCGACGTGCCGGTCGTCCTCGCACCCATGGCGGGGATCACCAACACCGCCTTCCGGCGACTGTGTCGTGAGTACGGCGCCGGGCTGTACGTCAGCGAGATGATCACCTCGCGCGCTCTCGTCGAGCGCAACGAGACCACCATGCGACTGATCCGCCACCACGAGTCGGAGACGCCGCGGTCCATCCAGCTGTACGGCGTCGACCCGAAGACCATCGCCGAGGCCGTCCGCATCATCGTCGCCGAGGACCACGCCGACCACATCGACCTCAACTTCGGGTGCCCGGTGCCGAAGGTCACGCGCCGCGGCGGGGGAGCGGCGCTGCCGTGGAAGTCGAAGCTGTTCGCCGACATCGTCGACCAGGCGGTGAAAGCCGCAGGCGACATCCCGCTCACGGTGAAGATGCGCAAGGGCATCGATAAAGACCACCTCACCTTCCTCGATGCCGGGCGAGCGGCTGAAGATGCAGGGGCGGCCGCGGTCGCGCTGCACGCCAGGACCGCTGGCGAGTTCTACTCGGGGTTCGCGGACTGGAACGCGATCGGCGAGCTGAAGCAGGCGGTCACGAGCATCCCGGTGCTCGGCAACGGCGACATCTGGTCGGCCGACGACGCCGTGCGCATGATGGCGCAGACCGACTGCGACGGTGTCGTGGTCGGGCGTGGCTGCCTCGGACGCCCGTGGCTGTTCGGCGAGCTGGCCACGGCCTTCGGTGGGGAGGGGAAGACCGTCGATGCGACACTCGGCTTCGTCGCGAACGCCTTCCGTCGCCACGCCGAGCTGCTGGTCGAGTTCTTCGAGGATGAGGACCGCGGGTGCCGGGATATCCGCAAGCACGTGTCCTGGTACTTCAAGGGCTACCCGGTCGGGGGCGACATCCGCACCGGACTCGCCACGGCATCCAGCCTCGCCGAGATCGACGACCTCCTCGGCCGGCTCGATCACACGGCGCCCTATCCCGGTGCGGACGCCGAGGGGCAGCGCGGTCGAGCGGGACACCCGAAGCGCACCGCCCTGCCGGAGAAGTGGTTGGAGTCGCGGGAGATCGCATCCGACACCTCGGAGATGATGCGTGGAGCGGAGATCGAGAACAGTGGCGGTTGACCCCAAGGCAGGCCTGCGCGCCGACGGCTACGACGCGCGAGACGCCGAACGCTTCTTCGCCGAAACCCATCGTTCCGAGCGCAACGATTTCGCTCGCGATCGTGCCCGTGTTCTGCACTCCGCCGCGCTGCGCCGACTCGCCGCGAAGACGCAGGTGCTCAGTCCCGCCAGCACCGCGGATTTCGCCCGCAACCGTCTGACGCATTCCCTCGAGGTGGCTCAGGTCGGGCGCGAGCTCGCTGTCGCCCTCGGCGTCTCGGCGGATGTCGTCGACACGGCGTGCCTGAGCCACGACCTGGGGCATCCTCCCTTCGGGCACAACGGCGAACGCGCTCTCAACGAGTGGGCAGAGCCCATCGGGGGCTTCGAGGGGAACGCCCAGTCCCTGCGCATCCTCTCGCGGCTGGAGGCGAAGGTCCTCGACGACGCCGACCGTTCCGTGGGGTTGAATCTGACCCGTGCGAGCCTCGACGCCACGTGCAAATACCCGTGGACGGTCGACAGCCCGGTGCCGGACCCGGGTGGTCGGCTGAAGTTCGGGGTGTACCCCGAGGACGAGGCGGTCTTCCGCTGGATGCGCGAAGGGGCGCCGGGGCGTCTCCGCTGCATCGAAGCCGAGATCATGGATCTCTCCGACGATATCGCGTACTCGGTCCACGACTTCGAGGACGCCATCGTGAACGGCTATGTCGACGTCGCTCAGCTCGCCGACCCCCGTCAGCACGACGCTCTCGTCGGACGGATCCAGCAGTGGGTGGGATACGACTTCACTCGCGATGAACTCGCCGATGCGCTCTACCGCCTCGCGTCGCAGCCGATGTGGCTCTCGTCGTTCGACCGCTCCCGCCAGGCACTGGCCCGTCTCAAGAACCTCACGAGCGATCTGATCGGACGCTTCGCCCGAGCCTCGGTCTCCGCGACCACGGAGGCCTACGGCACGACAGCACTCGTCCGCTACAACGCCCATGTCGTCGTCCCGCGAGTGATCGAGGTCGAGATCGCCGTGCTCAAGGGCATCATGGGGCAGGCGATCGTCACGATCGAAGCCCGCAAGGGCGTCTACAAAGAGCAGCGGCGGGTGCTGAAGAGACTCGCCGACGCCCTCTGGTCGACCGACGCGCTGTGGTCCGCCGGGTCCGATGTGCTCGAGCCCGCGTTCGCCGCGGACTTCGTCGCGGCGGAGAACGACGCCGAACGCGCCAGAGTCGTGGTGGACCAGATCGCGAGCCTCACCGACCAGAGCGCGATCGACTGGCACAACCGCCTCGTCGGCGAGATCGATCCGGCCGAGGTCGGGATCTGGACTCCCCGTCACGGCCGCCCTGGCGCCCAGGCGCACGCCGAGCGGCTGCCCGTCGCCGAAAGGGCGCACTGATGCCCCGGATCCGGCAGGCCGATGTCGATGAGGTGAAGGCGCGCACGAACATCGCCGACATCATCGGGGAGCGTGTCGCTCTCAAGTCGGCCGGTGTCGGGTCGCTCAAGGGGCTGTGTCCTTTCCACGATGAGAAGAGCCCGAGCTTCCATGTGCGCCAGCAGGTGGGGTACTACCACTGCTTCGGATGCGGGGAGTCGGGGGACGTCTACTCCTTCCTGCGGGAGATGGATCACGTCAGCTTCACGGAAGCAGTCGAGCGTCTCGCCGGGCGTATCGGGTACACACTGCACTATGAAGACGGGGGAGCAGCCCCCGAGACGAGCGGCCGCAGCCGGCTGTACGCGGCGAACACCGCGGCGGCGGAGTTCTTCCGTGCGCAGCTGCTCACCCCCGATGCGGAGGCCGGACGGCGCTTTCTCGGTGAGAGAGGATTCGACGCCGGAGCTGCGGCGCATTTCGGAGTCGGCTTCGCTCCGCGCGGCTGGGACGGGATGCTCAAGGCCCTGACCGCACAGGGGTTCACCCGCGAGGAGCTGAGCAATGCGGGTCTCGTCTCCACGGGGCAGCGCGGGGTCTACGACCGCTTCCGCGGGCGTCTGGTGTGGCCGATCCGGGATGTCTCGGGGCAGACCATCGGATTCGGCGCGCGCAAGCTCTTCGACGACGACCAGGGACCCAAGTACCTGAACACCCCGGAGACGCCCATCTACAAGAAGGCGCAGGTGCTGTACGGGCTCGACCTCGCCAAGCGCGACATCGCTCGCGGCGACCCTCGCCGTGTGGTCGTGGTCGAGGGATACACCGACGTGATGGCCTGTCACCTCGCCGGTCTCACGACGGCGATCGCGACATGTGGCACGGCCTTCGGCACCGATCACATCAAGGTGCTGCGCCGGGTGATGGGTGACGACAACGCATCCGGTGAGGTCGTCTTCACGTTCGACGGTGACGAGGCGGGGCAGAAGGCCGCGCTGCGTGCCTTCACGGAGGACGACCGTTTCAACGCGCAGACCTTCGTCGCCGTCGCGCCCGACGGCCTCGACCCGTGCGATCTGCGTCTTCAGCGCGGAGACGCCGCGGTTCGCGGACTGATGGACGCGAAGCAGCCGATGTTCGAGTTCGCGATCGACCGCAAGCTGAGTGGCTTCGACCTCTCGACGGTCGAGGGTCGGGTCGGGGCTCTGCGGGCCGCCGCTCCGATCGTGGCCGAGATCCGTGACCAGCTCCTCCGGCCGGGATACGAGCGTGTGCTGGCGCGTCGGCTCGGGATGGATCCCACCGAGGTGCGCAGTGAAGTCGAACGCGCGGCTCGTGGGGGACCTGCACCGCATCAGGTGCGTCGGGAGGCTCCGCAGATCGACTCGGTGACCGGCGCTCCCCTCGTCGCTCCGGTCACTCTCGCGACCCTGCCCCGCAGCCCCGACGTCGCGGTCGAACGCGATGCGCTGATGGGAGCCCTGCAGTACGGGCATCAGGTCGATCAGGCCCTCCTCAACAGGGCTCTGGAGGCGCCGTTCCGCACCCCGGCACTGGATGCCGTGCGCGAGGCCGTCGCCGCGGCTCCCGACCGCACCAGGGCCGGCTGGGTGACCGAGGCCGTGAACGGCGTCCGCGAGCCCTACCGCTCGCTCGCGGGGGAGCTGCTGATGACGCCGTTCCCGGAGCGGACGGAAGAGCGGGCCGTCGCCACCGTGGCCGACCTCGCCCGCAGGCTCGTGCTCCGCCAGCTCGAGCACGAGAAGCAGGAGCTCCTCGGTGCGGTGCAGCGCGTGCCCGCCGATTCCGACGGTGGTCGCGCGCTGCGGATGCGTCTGCGCGACATCGACGCAGAGCGTCAGCGCTTCGCCGAGTCGTAACGCGTACCGGCATCGCCCAGAGGGCAGGATGGAGTCATGTCCCGCAGGCCCGTATCCACGAACGCGATCGATTGCTCCGATCTGGTGATCGACCGCATCGGCCACGGGATCCCGACTCGGGCAGTCGACGGCGTCACCTTCTCCCTTGCCCCGGGCGGACTCATCTGCGTCGCGGGCCCCACGGGTTCGGGCAAATCGACATTGGTCGCCGCTCTCGCCGGTTCCACCGATCCCTCGGTCAAGGTCGTCGGCGGGCGCGCCGAGGTGTGCGGGGTGGATGTGCGTCGCCCGGGTCGCAAGCATCGGATCCTCACCTACCGCACCGGATTCGTACCGCAGGGCGCCGGCGCCGATCTGCCGCCGCGACTCACCGTGAACGAGGTGATCGCGGAGCCCATCCTCATGCGCGAGCGGCGGGTGAACACGAAGGCGCTCTCGATCCGCGTCGCCACTCTGCTCGACGAGCTGCACCTTCCTCTCGGAACAGCCGCGAAGTTCCCCTACGAGCTCAGTGCGGGCATGCGTCAGCGCGTGGCGATCGCGCGGTCGTTCGTCCTGGAGCCGAAGGTGCTCATCGCCGACGAGGTGCTCGCGAATCTCGACCTCGAGGTGCGGCCGGTCGTGTTCGATGCGATCACCCGTCGTCGCAAGGAGCAGTCGATGGCCGCTCTCCTCGTCACCAATGACGCCGACTTCATCCGCGAGCTGAACGCCGAGACGCTCATGCTCCGCAACGGACATGTCGTCGCGCGCGGCGTGGGCAAGGACCTGCTGTGGGTGCCGAACGCGGAGGCGGATTCGCGCCACTGACCCCGACACGCCCGGCATCCGCGAACGGCGCCCCGGTGTCGTGAACAGGTCCGGGAGTTTGCTAAGCTTGTCGAGTTGCCCGCTCAGCGGTGCACATTCCTCGGTAGCTCAATTGGCAGAGCAGCCGGCTGTTAACCGGCAGGTTCTTGGTTCGAGTCCAAGCCGGGGAGCCAACGAGAGAAGCCCCCTCCACGGAGGGGGCTTCTCTCGTTTTCCCGTGCACCGAGCGGGCACCGTCGAGCGGGCACCGTCGAGCAGGCACCGTCGAAGAGCCGACGTCGATCAGCCGAGGGACGAGAAGAGCCCCTTCATCGGAAGGGGCTCTTCTCGTCCGAGGAGGTCGGATCAGCCGACGCCCTCCATCGCGCTCGTCTCGGTGTTGCCGATGCGGGCGATGACGTCGGGCCGACGGCGGGCCAGGTAGGCGTACCGGGTGAGGGCCAGGGCGACCGTCACGAGGAACACGTAGGGGATCACGTTGTAGGGGAAGACCGGTACCGGCCAGACGTTCGCGAAGAAGACGTAGGCCATGGTGACGACGGCGACCGTCGCGCAGACCTTCACGAGTCGATTGCGCATCTTCGCGCGCTGCGTGTAGACGACACAGGCGATCGCGACGAGTGCGTAGGCGACCATGTAGCCGTAGGTGCCCCAGGTGTTCACCCAGACGAGGATCTCGCCGGTCGCCGCGCCCGAGAGCAGCAGCACGATGTCCACTGCCACGGCTGCAGCGCCGGCGATGATCAGGACGCGGTGAGGCGTCAGATGCTGCTCGTGGGTGCGTCCGAATCGTTCGGCGACGACGCCCTCCTTGCCCATCACGTACACGATGCGACCGATCACGTTGAGCGGAGCGACGACCACGGCGAAGAACGACGCGGAGACACCGAACGTGAGCACGGCCGCGAACCAGCCGGGCATCCCGATCAGTGCGGACATGCTCTCCAGGGGACTGGACGAGGTGGCGAGGTCGTCACCGAGTACCGTGATCTGGGTGTAGGCGGCGAACACGTACAGCACCCCCACACCGAGGGCGCTCCACATGATCGCGCGGGGGATGGCCTTGTACGGCTCCTTGGCCTCGCGACCGAGCGCGTCGGCGGAGGAGAAGCCGACGAAACCGAGGATGCCGAGGACCATGCCGGACGCGACCCCCTGGAACGACGATCCGGAAGCGAGCACCTGCGCGGGGTCCCACGCGGCGGGGCCGGCCCACACGAGCGCGGCGACCAGGAGAACGAGGATGATTCCCACCGAGACGAGCTCCAGCACGAGCGAGACCCGGGCGGACAGGCGGATCCCGCGGATCGTGAACAGCGTCGCCAGGCCGCCGAGGACGACGGCGAGGCCGATGTCCCACCCGAGGCCCTGGGCGGGGAGGCCCAGCATGGTGAGGAACTGCGCCATGTAGCTGACGGAGCCGCTGAGCGAAGCCGCAGCGATGCCGAAGCAGCCGATCAGCAGTGTGACGCCGGCGAGGAATGCGCCGAACGGACCGAGCCCCTTGGAGACATAGGTGTAGAGCGATCCCGCAGAGGCGTGCTTGCGGGCGAACACGACAACGCAGTAGCCGACGCACAGGATGACGATGGTCGCGAGTGCGAAGGCGTAGATGGTGCCGTTGCCGGCACCGAGGAAGATAGCCGCAGCGGTGAACGCGATGACGGCGCTGGGGGCGATGTTCGCGATGGCCTGGGCGGCGAGTTCCGGTCCGCTCATGACGCCGGTGCGAAGACCGGCATCGGTGGGCGTGCCGGGTGGGGCGACGACGGTGTCTGACATGGTTCTCCTGGATTCGGGTTTCCGGGGATGGGGTGGAGGCTGCGGGTGGCGTGCGGTCAGGGGATGAGAAGCGTGCGGAGCGCGGAGCCGGTCTCGAGATCGTCGAGCGCCGCAGCGGCCTCGGCGAGCGGACGTCGACCGGAGATGAGCGGATCGATCTTGAGCTGGCCGTCCATGTAGCGGTCCACCAGCGCCGGGACATCGATCGAGGGACGCACGGAGCCGTAGTTCGATCCCAGGATGCGCTGGTCGGCCTCGGCGAGGACGAGGGGTTCGAACGAGGCACGGGCTCCCGTGGGAGGGAGGCCGACGATCACGGCGGCACCGCCGAGGCCGAGCATCTGGATCGACTGCTCGGTCGTCGATGTGCGGCCGATCGCGTCGAACGCGTAGTCCACGCCGTCCGGGATGAGTTCGCGCAGCTGGGCGACGGGGTCGCCCAGCGAGGCATCGATGCGATCCGTCGCGCCGAACTGCAGCGCCATCTGCGTCTTCTCCGGACGCACGTCGATCGCGATGATGCGTTCGGCGCCGGCCAGGCGCGCGCCCTGCACGACATTGAGGCCGACGCCGCCGCAGCCGATCACGACGACGGTGGAACCGGGCTCGACCGCCGCCGTGTTGAGAACGGCGCCGACGCCCGTGGCCACCGCGCAGCCGACTACGGCGATGACATCGAGCGGCGCATCGTCACGGACCTTGACGGCCCCCGAGGCGGGAACGACGACCTCCTCCGCGAACGAGGAGACTCCGAGATAGTGGTGCAGCGGTTCGCCGTCGAGGCTGAGGCGCGAGGTGCCGTCGAACAGCACGCCGAGGGGAGCGACCACGGTCGCGACCTTCTGGCAGCGGGCCTCGTGGCCGGCGCGACAGTAGCGGCACTCACCGCACGGCGGCACCCAGCTCAGGACGACGTGATCGCCGACGGCCAGTGTGGTGACACCTTCACCGAGTTCGGTCACGACACCGGAACCCTCGTGTCCCATGACCAGGGGAGCGGCCGCATCCCATTCGCCGCGCTTGACGTGGAGGTCGGAGTGGCACACGCCGGCAGCGGCGATGCGTACTCGAACCTCACCTGCACGCGGCGGGGCGAGGTCGACGTCGACGAACTCGATCGGGGACTGCGGATCGCGGAAGACAACAGCTTTCATGACATCCTTCGGGTGGAGGGGGCTGCCGACGATGCTAGGAGAGTGCGGGACCGCGGGCATCCGACAAATATGTGGATTGCAGAGAACGTTTTCACACTTTGTATGATCAGGAGGTGGCTCGTGATGTCGCCTCCGTGGCGCGATACCTCCAAGGGGAGCTGCTGCACGGGCGCGTTCCGAGTTCGCGACATGTGAATTCCGTCGTCGCGCTCGAAGTGTTCGGCGCCCCGACCGACAGTCTCTTCACCACTCTCGTCACCGTCGACGCTTGGCAACTGGACCGGCTCGCCGACGATGCGGAGCGGGTCGCCCTGCTCCGGGACGTGGTCGTCGTGACGGATGCGGACACGCCCTCTTTCCGACGTCTGCTCGAGGACGGAGGCATCACGGCGATCGTCGGGGCAGGAACGTCGGGCGAGCTGCTGACGCCGATGCTGACGGCCCTGCTCGCCGTCGACCAGGCAGCCGAGGCCCGAGCGATCACCTCGGCGATGCGGGTGCTGACCCTGGCCGCACGCCGCAGCGGCATCACGGGGGTCATCGCCGAGCTCGCGCATCGGATCGACGGATGGGCGGTGCTCCTCGACCGCCACGGGGAGGTGATCACGACGGCGGGAGCGGGAAGCCTGCACATCGACGACGCCGTGGCGGTCGCCGTGGGGCGCCCGGTTCGCGTGCGCCATCGCGCGCTCCAGGTGCATCCGGTCGGCCCGGGGCAGGACATCACCGCTCAACTCGTCACCGCACCCCGCAACGACAGCTCGGGTCGGGGGAGGGAGCTCAGCTCGCAGGCCGCGGCAATGCTCGATCTTCTGATGCGCACGCGGGACAGCAGCCACCTCGAGCGTCTCGGCCGATCCATGATGCTGGAGACCGTGCTCGAGGGAGGGGAGGAGGCGACGCGTCTCCTGCGTCGCTGGGGCGTGCACGAACGAAGCCTGGTGGGATTCGTCCTGACCTCGCGCACCAGTGGCGTGGACGTGGAGCATCTGCTGGCGCTGTGGCTGGATGAGCTCGGGGCGGAGCATGTCTTCGCCGCGCAGCGTGGTCTGATCCGCGGCGTCGTGCGCGAGGAACATGCGGAGGAGATCGCGCATCGGGCGCGGTCCTTCGCCTCGACGCTCTATCTCGGGCTCGGTCGGCCCGCCACGACGGATGCGCTCGCCCGCAGTGTCGATGAAGCCCGTCAAGCCTGCGAGACGGCTCGCGCGGGAGGGGAGCGCGTCGTCCGCTATACGTCGATCCCGACGGTGTCGTTCGTGCTCGGGCAGTTGGATGCGGACCAGACGCAGAGGATCGCGCGGCTTCTCGATCCGCTGAGGGCCGTCGAGCAGCGGACCGAGCTCATCGAGACCCTGCGCGTATTCCTCGCCACGAACGGCGCCTGGGGCGAGAGCGCCACGCGGTTGCGCATCCACCGGCAGACTCTGGCAGCGCGCATCCGACGGATCGAAGACCTGATCGGGCTGTCATTCGCCGATCCCGATGATCGGGTGGCCGCCTGGCTCGCGATACGTGCCTCTGACGACTGATGCGCGCGTGCACGAAGGAGGGCCCCGCCGATTGGCGAGACCCTCCTTGATGGCTGTCGGTCAGCGTGCGGCGCCGGCCAGCGATCCGGTGGTCTGTCCGGCCGGATCGAAGATGATGCACTGGATCACGCGGTCGTTGTTCTGCTCCCAGGAGTCCTTGGTGGGAACGAGCGTGGTGACGTCGAGGGCCGAGTCCTGGTAGGCCACACCGACGAAGGTCGTGTAGGCATCGCCGATGCACTCCTGCGTCGCCGCGTCGACGTCGGAGTCGGAGAACTCGCCGTCGGGCATGGTGATCTCGTAGTACACCTCCTGGTCGTGCGGGTCGGTGCACGGGAGGACGTTGGCGTCCGTGAGCATGCCGGAGCCGGTGTCGAGCATGCAGTCGCCCAGCTTCACCGAGAAGACGCCGACGTTCGCGCTCTCCGTGACCTGGCCGGTCTCCTCATCGCGGTTGGCGTCGCCAGAGCCGCTGCCGAGAAGGCTGTTGAGAGCACTGCAGCCGCTCAGGGCGACTGAGAGTGCCACTGCGGATCCTGCGAGCATCAGAGCGCGTCGCGTGCGCATCTTCATCATGATTGGTTCCCCTCCGAAGCGTGATGTGGAGGCATGCGAAAAGCCCCCGCCGCGAACACGCTAGCCGTTCGCGAGTCTGTGATGCAACTTCGAGGAGCCTGTGGTTCGGCTGAGAGCGGTTCAGCCTTCGAGGTCGTCGACGCCGGGCATCCAGCTCGATCCCGGGCGGCCCCAACCGCGCTTGCGGGCGACCTTCTGGGCTGTCTTCCAATCGCCGTCGGAGAGGCGATCGACGTAGAGGATGCCGTCGAGATGATCGAACTCATGCTGCATGATGCGTGCGCGCCAGCCGTCGACGTCGATCGAGACCGGCTGGCCTTCCAGGTCGGTCGCCGTCACGTGGACGCGCTCCGACCGCCGCAGCGGGAACCGCTCGCCCGGGAAGGAGAGGCAGCCTTCGGACTCGAGGTCGGGGTCCGGATCGCCGGGCTCGAGGGGCACCATCCAGAGCACGGGGTTGATGAGAACGCCACGCCAGGGCTGGTCGTCGTCATCGATGTACGCGTAGGTGTAGATCCGCAGGGGAACGCCCACCTGCGGAGCGGCGAGGCCGACTCCAGGCGCCGTGTCCATCGTCTCGAACATGTCGGCCACGAGGGTGCGGATGTCCTCCGTGATCTCGTCGACGGGGGAAGCAGGGGAGTGCAGGACGGGGTCGCCCATGATGCGAATCGGAAGTACAGCCACGTCACAACCCTAGTCGGCGGCAGTCGGCAGGTAGGGTCGTACTGTGAATGCCGGGGTATGGATGAACGCGGTCGAGGATGTCGGCGATCAGCTCGTCGGCGCCTTCCAGAACCCGGGCCTTCTGCTCGGAATTCCCCTCGCTCTCGCCGGTGCCGTCTTCATGTCGCTCGGAGCGCAGTACCAGCACCGCGGGGTCGAGAAGGTCGAGCGTCTCAGCGGTGCCAACGGCGCGTCGGGCTTGAGCTTCGATCAGCTCAAACGGCTTCTCACCCGCCCATCATGGCTCATCGGCACACTCATGCTCGGGCTCGCCGTGATCTGCCAGCTCGCCGCGCTCGTGAAGGCACCGCTCATCGTGGTGCAGCCGCTGGGCGCCATCGCGCTCGTCATCACCACTCTGCTCAACGCCCGCGTCTCCGGTCATTCGCCCACCAAGCAGTCGCTCACCGCGATCGTGGCCTGTGTGGGCGGCATCTTCCTCTTCGTCTTCTTCGCGGCGATCTACGCGACCGAGCAGGACGTCACCGATCGCGAGCTGTTCGTGATCCTGGCGCTCCTCCTGGTCGTGATCATCGTGCTCGGCGCGTGCTGGCTCATCCTGCGCCATCGCATGCGGGCGCTCTTCTACGTGATCGGCGCCGGCATCCTCTACGGATTCGTCGCCACGCTCGCGAAGGTGGTCATCAAGCGCATCGAAGCAGGTCAGTTCGAGTGGATCACCGGCATCTGCGTGCTCGCGCTCGTCTCGGCAGCCGCGGTCGGTGCGTACTTCGTGCAGACGGCGTACAGCTCAGGTCCACCCGACCTCGTGATCGCCGGGCTCACGGTCGTCGACCCTCTCGTCGCGGTGCTCATCGGCATGGTCGTGCTGGGCGAGGCCGCTGCGGCACCGTGGTGGGTGCTCGTGATCTTCGCGGTCGCCGGAGCCATCGCCGTGTGGGGTGTGGTCGGCCTGGCCCGCTACCATCCTCAGGTGCTCAGCGACAGCCAGGACTTGGGCATCCAACGCGGCAGCACCCCGGGTGGCAGCACCCCGGGCGGAGCTGGGCAGGGCGGGACGGAGGGCGCAGCATCATCGAGTTCCTCCTCCACGGCTGCGCCTGAGCGCTCGAGCGGGTCGGTGAGCCCGGAGACTCCGCCGCCGTACGACGGCTCCGCTGACCGGCCCTAGCGCCGCTCCGCTCGTCCGTGGAGGTGTGCCGGTCGCCCGTGGCGATACGGACTCAGTACGCCTGATCGATCAGGTCGACCGACACCTCGGCGGCCGCAGCCTCGTCCACGAAGAACACCGTGCGCTTGCGCCCCTTGGCCCCGGCAGCGGGCACGCTCGTGTAGCTCGCTCCCGCGAGAGCGAGCCCCAGGGCTGATGCCTTGTCCGCACCCGTCAGCACGAGCCACACGCGCTTCGACGAGTTGAGCACGGGGCGGGTCAGCGTGACGCGCTCGGGCGGCGGCTTCGGTGAGTCGCGGACGGCGAGGACGGCCGCATCCGTCACCGTGACCTCTTCCCGATCGGGGAAGAGCGACGCGATGTGGCCGTCGGGACCGACGCCGAGGAAGCACACGGCGAACGAGGGCCAGGCATGCTCCTCGGTGCCGAACCGCGCGAGTTCGGCGGCGTAGGCCGCCGCGGATTCGTCCAATGTCAGACCGCTGTCTGGCCCCGCGACCTCATGCACGTTCTCGACGGGCACCGGGATGTGATCGAGGAGGGCCTGTCGCGACTGCAGCGAGTTGCGGTCGACGTCGTCGCGCGGCACGAACCTCTCGTCACCCCACCAGAAATGCACGAGTGACCAGTCGATCTCCGTCGCCCGCGGGTGCTCGGACGCCGCACGCAGCACCGCTCCACCCATCGAACCGCCGGTGAGGGCGATGTGTGCGATCCGACCGTTGCGGGTGCGCGCGCGCACCCGCGTGAGGAATCGGTCGGCCACACGGGTGGCGAGGGCGGCGGGCGTGGCTTCCACCACGACCCGCTTCTCGGCGGACGATGTCGTCATCGACGTCACTCTCCTGTCTCGGGCGAACCCAACTTCTCCCAGCCCTCGGTGATGACTCGACCGTACAGGACGTCGGGGTCGAGTCGACGCAGCTCCTCCGCCAGGCACTCGCGAAGAGTGCGTCGTGGCAGGTGCAGATCGTGGTTCGGCTGCCCGGGCTGCGTGAGCACGGCCACGCCGGGAGTGGGACGCTCCAGGAGGATGTCCCCGGACTCGCGCGTCAGGCGCACCGATTTGATGCCCTCCGCCCAGTGCTCGGGGTCTTCGTACGACCAGCGCACCGGAACGTCGAGCGCCATCTGCAGCCAGGCGGCCAGCAGAGCGGTCGACGGCGATGCCGCGGCTCCGCGCACCTCGACGCCGGTGATCGGCTCGTACGGCGGCTGGTCGAGCACGGCCGCGAGCTGTTCGCGCCAGTGGGTCAGACGGGTCCACGCCAGATCGGTGTCGCCAGGGGCGTGGGTCTCGCCGAGGAGGGCGAGCCGGTCGCGGACGTCGGTCGCCGTCGCGGCATCGGTGATGCGGCGCTGGGCGATCTTGCCGAGGGGCGACTGGGCGGGTGCCACGGGGGCGGCTTCGGGCCACCAGGCGACCACGGGAGCATCCGGAAGCAGGAGTCCGGTGATCAGGCTCTCCTCGTTGCTGGCGGCGTCCCCGAAGGCGCGGAGGACCACGACCTCGCTGGCGCCGGCGTCTCCGCCGACGCGGATCTGCGCGTCGAGACGAGAGTCGCCCTCGCCCGTCGTGATCACGATCACGCGCATCGGGTGCTCTCGTGAGGCGTCGTTCGCCGCGTCGATCGCCGCTTCGGCGACGCCGTTGCGTGCGGCGATCACAAGGGTGAGCACACGCCCGAGGGCAACGGCGCCGCCCTCTTCGCGCACCTTGACCAGCTGCTTCGCGACCTGGCTGACGGTGGTGTCGGGAAGGTCGATGATCACGGGCGTCTCCAGACTCGTCCATCGCGGGCCAGCAGGTCGTCGGCGGATGCCGGTCCCCACGAGCCGGGCGCGTACTGCTCGACCGGACCGCCCTCGGCTGCCCAGTACTTCTCCACGGGGTCGAGGATCTTCCAGGAGAGCTCGACCTCCTCGTGCCGCGGGAACAGCGGCGGATCGCCCAGGAGGACGTCGAGGATCAGGCGTTCGTAGGCCTCGGGGCTCGCCTCGGTGAAGGCGTGGCCGTATCCGAAGTCCATGGTCACGTCGCGCACGTTCGTGCCGTTGCCCGGCACCTTGGAGCCGAAGCGGATCGTCACGCCCTCATCCGGCTGCACGCGGATGACCAGAGCGTTCTGTCCGAGCTCCGAGGCGTTGCCGCGCCCGAAGAGGTGCTGCGGTGCGCGCTTGAAGACGACGGCGATCTCGGTCACGCGCCGTCCGAGGCGCTTGCCCGTGCGCAGATAGAACGGCACGTCCGCCCAGCGGCGCGTATCGATCTCGAGCTTGATCGCGGCATACGTCTCCGTGGTCGACTCGGGGTTCATCCCCTCCTCTTCCAGGAAACCGGTGACCTTCTCGCCGCCCTGCCACCCACCCGCGTACTGACCGCGCGCGGTCGCGAGGGAGAGGTCGTCCGGAACGTGGACTGCGGCGAGGACCTTCTCCTTCTCGGCGCGCAGGTGCTCCGCCGAGAGACTGATCGGCTCTTCCATCGCGGTGAGGGCCAGCAGCTGCAGAAGGTGATTCTGGATCACGTCGCGTGCCGCGCCGATGCCGTCGTAGTAGCCCGCGCGTCCACCCACACCGATGTCCTCGGCCATGGTGATCTGCACGTGGTCGACGTAGTTGCGGTTCCAGATCGGCTCGTACAGCTCGTTCGCGAAGCGCAGCGCCAGGATGTTCTGGACCGTCTCCTTGCCGAGGTAGTGATCGATGCGGAAGATCGAGTCGGCCGGGAAGGCCACCTCGAGCGCGGCGTTGAGTGCGCGCGCCGATTCGAGGTCGTGCCCGAAGGGCTTCTCGATCACGACACGGCGCCAGCGCTCGTCGTCGTCGCTGTTCTCGCCGACGAGGCCGGAGTCCTTCAGCTGCTTGGCGACCAGCGGGAAGTCCTTGGGCGGGATCGACAGGTAGAACGCATGGTTGCCCATCGTTCCGCGTTCGACATCGAGCTTCTCGATGGTCTCGCGGAGCTTGCGGAACGAGTCCGGATTGTCGAACTCACCCGAGACGAACCGGATGCCCTGCAGCAGCTGGGTCCACGTCTCCTCACGGAACGGCGTGCGAGCGTGCTCCTTGACCGCATCGTAGACGACCTGCGCGAAGTCCTGGTCCTCCCAGTCTCGGCGGGCGAATCCGACCAGGGCGAACCCGGGAGGGAGAAGGCCGCGGTTCGCGAGGTCGTAGACCGCGGGCATCAGCTTCTTGCGTGACAGGTCTCCGGTGACGCCGAAGATCACCAGGGCGCTGGGCCCGGCGATCCTGTTGAGACGGCGGTCATCGGGGTCACGCAGCGGGTTGTGCCCGCGCGAGATGGGAACAGACATCGGTGGGGGACTCTCCTGCTGTTACTTCTGTGCGGCTTCGAAGAGGGCGAGCACGTCGTCGGAGGACTCCGTGATCGTCAGCGTGACGACGGGGCGGCCGTGCTCGGCGAGCACAGCAGCGTCACCGGCGGCCTGGGCCTGGATGAGCTGCCCGAAGGTGAAGGGACGGTCCGGGATCTCGAGGTCGACCTCGGTGCGCTCCAGGATCTGCAGGAACACGCCCTGCGCGGGGCCGCCCTTGTGATACTGCCCGGTCGAGTGCAGGAACCGCGGCCCCCATCCGAACGTGGTCGGTCTTCCGGAGTCTGCCGCGACCAGCTCGCGCAGGCCCTGGAGCTGCGGCACCTCGAGACGGTTGACGTAGGCCTGGATCGACACGTAGCCGTCTGCCGGAAGCTGGGCCCAGAGGGCATCGAGCACGCCCTCGACATTGCCGGACACGGCGAGAGCCGGATCCGACACGCGGACCTCGACGCCGTTCTCGACGAATGCGGGAGCGGTCGGCTCCGGACGCGCGTCGAGGAGGCCGCGAGCAGCGACCTTGGCCGACTCGACGTCGGGCTGGTCGAACGGGTTGATGTGCAGCAGATGTCCGGCGATCGCCGTGGCGTACTCCCACACGATCAGCTGGGCGCCCAGCGTTCCGCTGACGAGGATCTCGCCCTCGTGACGCTCGTGCAGGTGGAACTCGTTGGCGTCATCGACCAGTCGGACGATCTGCAGGTCGGCGGGCACGGGATCGAGCTCGGGGGAGACCGGGAGCAGGACGACCGGGAGGATGCCCGTGCCCTCCTTGCCGGTGGATTCGGCGATGAGCTGCTCGATCCAGTCCGGGAGACCCTTGATGTGCGTGCCGTCGGTGATCAGCCCGAGCTTGTCGCGGCGGGGGTTCGTCGCGGCGATCGCCGCGCCCAGGCGCAGGGCGGGATTCTCGGCCGAGTCGACGGCGACCTCGAGCAGCGAGGCCTCGGCCTCGTTCAGCAGCTCATCGATGTCGACTCCCGCGAGCCCGGACGGCACCAGGCCGAAGGCGGTGAGCGCCGAGTAGCGTCCGCCGACGTTCGGGTCCGCGTTGAAGACGCGGTAACCCGCCTCGCGAGCCGAGGCGTCGAGCGGTGAGCCGGGATCGGTGACGACCACGATGCGCTCGACGGGGTCGATGCCGAGGTCGCGGAACGCCGCCTCGAACGTGCGCCGCTGCGAGTCGGTCTCGACCGTGGAGCCGGACTTCGACGAGACGACGAGCACGGTGTCGGCGAGGCCCTCGTCGAGAGCGGCGAGCACCTGTCCCGGAGCCGTGGAGTCGAGGATCGTGAGGGGGACGCCCGCGGTCTGCGCGATGACCTCGGGCGCGAGCGACGAACCGCCCATGCCCGCCAGCACGACGCGGGTGACGCCCTTGGCCTCGAGATCGGCGCGCAGGGCGACGATCTCGGCGACGAGCGGACGGGAGACCGAGACGGCCTCCACCCATCCGAGGCGCACGGAGGCCTCGGCTTCGGCCGAGGGGCCCCAGAGAGTCGCGTCTCCGCCGGTGATGCGCGAGGCGATCAGATCATGGACGAGGCTGGGTACCGTCTCATCGATCGCGGCGCGGGGCGCGCCGGATGCGTGGATCGAGAACGTCATCGCTGCGACTCCAGTCCTTCGGCGACCTGCGTCAGCAGATCGTGCCACGAGTCGATGAACTTCGATACACCCTCGTCTTCCAGCACCTGGGTGACATCGGCGAAGTCGATGCCGACCTCGGCGAGCCCGGCGAACACGGCGCGGGCCTCTTCGTAGCCACCGGTGATGGTGTCGCCCGTGACGACACCGTGGTCGAACGTGGCCTCGAGCGTCTTCTCGGGCATCGTGTTGACGACACCCTGGGCGACGAGCTCGGTGACGTAGAGCGTGTCGGGCAGGGCCGGGTCCTTGACGCCGGTGGACGCCCACAGCGGACGCTGCAGGTTCGCGCCCGCGTCGAGGAGAGCCGTGGCACGCTCGCCGGCGAACGTCTTCTCGAACAACTCGTAGGCGAGGCGTGCGTTGGCGAGCCCAGCCTTGCTCTTGAGGGCCTCTGCGGCCTCCGTGCCGATCGCGGTGAGGCGCTTGTCGGTCTCGGTGTCGACGCGCGACACGAAGAACGAGGCGACGGAGTGGATCGTCGACAGATCGATGCCCGCGGCCTTGGCGGTCTCGAGGCCGGTCAGGTACGCCTCGATGACCTCGGCATAGCGCTCCAGGCTGAAGATCAGTGTGACGTTGACGCTGATGCCCGCCCCGATCGCCTCGGCGATGGCGGGGAGACCGGCCTTGGTCGCCGGGATCTTGACGAGCAGGTTCGGGCGGTCGACCTTGGCCCACAGCTCCTTGGCCTGTGCCACGGTGCCGGCGGTGTCATGCGCCAGATCGGGGGAGACCTCGATGGAGACGCGGCCGTCGACGTGGTTCGATGCCTCCCAGACCGGGCGGAACACGTCGAGGGCGGCAGCGACGTCCTGGGTGGTCGCGGCGAAGACCGCTTCCTCCGCAGTGGCGCCGGAGGCGGCGAGCTCGGTGACCTGAGCGTCGTACGACGTGTCGTTCTTGTCGGTGATCGCGTTCGCGAAGATCGTCGGGTTGGTCGTCACGCCCACGACGTTGCGCGACGAGATCAGGTCGGCGAGGTTACCCGAGGAGATGCGCGTGCGGGAGAGGTCGTCGAGCCAGATGCTGACGCCGGCGGCGGCGAGCTGTGCGGTGGGGGTGCTCATGCGTTCTCCTTGGTGCTGTTGGCCGCGATGGTCTCGCGGGCGGCCGCGATGACGGCCTCGGTGGTGATGCCGAACTTCTCGAAGAGGGTCTTGTAGTCGGCGGAGGCGCCGAAGTGGTCGATGCCGACCGAACGGCCGCGGTCGCCGACGATGCCGCGCCAGCTGAGCACGGATCCCGCCTCGACCGAGACACGGGCGGTGACGGAGGCGGGGAGCACGCTCTCGCGGTACTCCACATCCTGCTCGTCGAACCACTCCAACGACGGAGCGGAGACGACCCGCACGTTCACGCCTTCCGCAGCGAGTGCCTCGCGGGCGTTCACCGCGAGCTGCACCTCCGAGCCGGTGGCCACGATGATGACGTCCGGGGTGCCGTTGGGGGCCTCGGCGAGGACGTAGGCGCCCTTGGCGGCGTTGTCGGCCGACGCGAAGGTGTCGCCGGAGGCTGCGCCCTCGCCGCGTTCGAACACCGGGATGTTCTGGCGAGTCAGGGCGATGCCGGCGGGTCCCTCGTGGCGGCGGAGGATCTCCAGCCACGTCGCTGCCGTCTCGTTCGCGTCCGCGGGTCGCACGACTGTGAAGTTCGGGATCGCGCGGAGCGTCGCGAGCTGCTCGACGGGCTGGTGGGTCGGACCGTCTTCGCCGAGGGCGACCGAGTCGTGGGTCCAGACGAAGATGCTGGGCACGTTCATGAGCGCTGCGAGACGCACGGGCGGGCGCATGTAGTCGCTGAAGATCAGGAAGGTCCCGCCGAAGGCGCGCGTCGGTCCGTGGAGCACGATGCCGTTGATGATCGCGCCCATGGCGTGCTCGCGGATGCCGAAGTGGAGCACTCGACCGTAGGGGTTGCCCGACCACTCGTGGGTCGACCACTCCGCCGGGATGAACGACGGCGCGCCCTTGATCGTGGTGAGGTTCGATTCGGCGAGGTCTGCCGAACCGCCCCACAGCTCGGGGAGCTCGGCAGCGAGGGCGTTGATGACCTGGCCGGACGCGGCGCGGGTCGACACCTCCTTGCCGGCTTCGAAGACGGGCAGCGCGCTCGTGATGTCGCCAGGCAGCTCGTGCGCCTCCAGGCGGTCGAGCAGGGCCTTCTTCTCGGGGTTCGCGGCGGCCCAGGCATCGAACGACTCCTGCCAGGCGGCACGGACATCGGCGGCGCGAGCTGCGAGTCCACGGGTGCGTGCGAGCACGTCATCAGCGACAACGAAGTTCTGCTCGGGGTCGAAGCCGAGCACCTTCTTGGTCGCGGCGAGCTCGTCGGCGCCGAGAGCGGAGCCGTGGATCTTGCCGGAGTTCTGCTTGCCCGGCGACGGCCAGCCGATGATGGTCTTGAGGATGATCAGCGACGGCTTCGAGGTCTCGCCCTTGGCGGTTTCGATCGCAGCGAACAGCTCGGCGACGTCTTCGACGTATTCGCCGGTCTTCTTCCAGTCGACGACCTGCACCTGCCAGCCGTAGGACTCGTAGCGCTTCGCGACGTCTTCGGTGAAGGCGACGTTCGTGTCGTCCTCGATGGAGATCTGGTTGGAGTCGTAGATCGCGATCAGGTTGCCGAGCTGCTGGTGGCCCGCGAGCGAGGAGGCCTCGCTGGTCACGCCCTCCTGCAGGTCGCCGTCACCGGCGATCACGTACACGAAGTGGTCGAAGGGGCTCGTGCCGGCCGCAGCCTCGGGGTCGAAGAGACCGCGCTCGTACCGGGCGGCGTACGCGAAGCCCACGGCCGATGCGAGGCCCTGGCCGAGGGGGCCGGTGGTGATCTCCACACCCTTGGTGTGGCCGTACTCCGGGTGGCCCGGCGTCAGCGAGCCCCAGGTGCGCAGCGCCTTGAGGTCGTCCAGCTCGAGACCGAAGCCGCCGAGGTACAGCTCGACGTACTGGGTGAGGGAGGAGTGCCCGGCCGAAAGGATGAACCGGTCGCGACCGAGCCAGTCGACATCGGTCGGGTCGTGACGCAGCACCCGCTGGTAGAGGAGATACGCGGCCGGAGCGAGGCTCATGGCTGTGCCGGGGTGACCGTTACCGACCTTCTCCACGGCATCGGCCGCCAGGATTCGAGCGGTGTCCACCGCGCGTCGATCGATCTCATCCCACTGCAATTCCGACACGTTCATGCCCTTTCCGACAGTTTCGAGGGCGCCCGTATTCCCTGGCGCATCCGCATCATCACGGAGAAGTGTGCACATCGCCGGGCGCGCGAGTGTTTTCAGCATAGCGGTGACGTGCCTTGCGCTACGCGGGCCCGCGAGCCGGAACACGTCATCCCGTGTCATACACTGGAGAGGTTGTCCGGTCACACGTGCGGAGGAGGCGATCGAGATCTCGACGATGTCTGATCAGACCGTGAGGAAGTCGTCCATCGGTCGCACGGTGAAGGCCTACGTCACGCTGACCAAGCCGCGTGTCCTCGAGCTGCTGCTCGTGTCGACCGTGCCGGTGATGTTCCTGGCGCAGGGTGGACTCCCGAACCTGTGGCTCGTGCTGGCCACCGTCATCGGCGGCTCGCTGAGCGCCGGTTCCGCGGCGTCCTTCAACATGTACCTCGACCGCGACATCGATGCGCACATGCACCGCACCGAGAACCGCCCGCTGGTGACCGGCGAGGTCAGCCCGCGCGGCGCCCTGATCTTCTCGTGGACACTCGCCGTCGCCTCGACCGTCTGGCTCCTCGTCACGACGAACTGGCTCACGGCGGCCCTCTCGGCGACGGCCATCTTCTTCTACGTCGTGATCTACACGATGATCCTCAAGCGCCGCACCGAGCAGAACATCATCTGGGGCGGGATCGCCGGTTGCTTCCCGGTGCTCATCGGATGGTCCGCGGTCACCGGTTCGCTCGACTGGCCGGCGTTCATCCTGTTCCTCCTCGTCTTCCTGTGGACGCCGCCGCACTACTGGCCGCTGTCGATGAAGTACAAGGACGACTACGAAGATGTCGACGTTCCGATGCTGGGCGTCACGCGCAACGCCTCGCAGGTCGGCCTCCAGGTCATCCTCTACGCGTGGGCCACCGTCGCCTGCTCGCTTCTCCTCATCCCGATCGCGAACATGGGGCTGGTGTACACCGTGTCTGCCACGGTGTTCGGCGGATGGTTCATCTACGAGTCGCACCGCCTCTACAACCGTGCGGTCCACGGAACCGAACCGCGTCCGATGCGCGTCTTCCACGCGTCGATCACTTACCTCACGCTGATCTTCGTGGCGGTTGCGGTCGACCCGCTGCTGCCGTTCTGACCCGGGTTACGTCTGAGACGACGGAGCGGCGCCGAGGAATTCCTCGGCGCCGCTCCGTCGTCATCCGTTCCGACGATCAGCGGGTGATCGGCGGAGTGCTGTCCGGCTCGGCGTCGGTCGCGGGCGCGCCGTTCGTGGCCGCGTCATTCGTGGCGGTGTCGTTCGTGGCCGTGTCGTTCGTGGCCGCGGTCTCGGGAACGGCGTCGGTCGCCACGTCCTCGGACACAGGAGTGGCTTCGGTCGACGGCGTGGTGTCGACCGCAGGGGCGACCGCGACAGGGGCGGGCGTCTCGTCGGTCTCGACGGTCCAGTCGATCGCTTCGACGACGGCCGGGGCGGGCGTGGGGACGAGTGAACGTGCAGCGACGAGTCCGAGGGTCAGCAGGATGCCGACGATTCCGGCTGCGAGCACGCCGGCACCCACCACGACGAGCGACTGACCGACGTACACCTCGACGCCGGTGGCGGTGCCATCGAGCAGCGTGGTCGTCATCGTGCCGATCTGACCGGAGATCAGCCAGGCGCCGACCGCCGTCGTGGCGAGGGACACGACCAGGAGGAGCCAGAATCCGATGCTTCGTGTGAGTGACTTGTTCATGCGGACCATCATCGCCGACATCCTGATGAGTCGACGATGCGCCGCCTGTGGATCGCCTGTGCGGGGTCAGTCCGCGGCTGCGGCTGTGCGCTTGAGGTGCAGCACGACCACGGTGTAGGTCGCGGCGGAGAGCGAGGCCAAGACCATGTGGATGCCGACGAGGAGAGGCGGGAGGCCCTCTCTGGCCTGCCAGACGCCGACGCCGACCTGCACGAGGATCGCGAGGACGAGGACGAGCAGCCACCGGCGCGGCTCGAGTCGCAGCACCCACGCCGCGACCGTGAGGAACAGCACTAGCGCCGCCAGGATGTAGCCCGGCCACGAGTGCACGTGTGCCAGCACGGTCGCGTCGAACCCGTGACGCAGCACATCGGCGTCGCCCGAGTGCGGGCCGGAACCGGTGGTCAGCACGCCGAAGACGATCGTGACGGCCAGAGCCAGGCCGGTCACGTGCGTGACGACGGCGAACCAGGAGGGCACCGCACGCTCGCGCGGTCCGGGGGAGGTCTTCAACCGCACGAGGAAGGCCGCGGTGATGCACACGAGCAGCAGCGACGAGGTGTAGTGGAAGCCCACGATGAACGGGTTGAGTCCGGTGAGGACCGTGATGCCGCCGACGAGCGCCTGCGCGACCACGCCGATCAGCGTGAGCCAGGCGAGCAGGACGAGGTCCCGTCTCGCGGGAGTCGTGCGCACGGATCGGACAGCCGCGGCGATGACCGCGATGAGCAGGACACCGGAGGCGATCGGGAAGGCGGGGATGTGGAACGGAGCGGCGATGGCGTAGGCGACACCCGCGGCGACGAGGCCGCCGGCCGCGAACCAGAGCGCGTTGACGAGGCCGCGCTTCCCGCTGAACAGACGCAGCACCAGCAGCACCACGACCAGCGCGATGATCCCGACCACGCCGGTCATCAGACGGTTGCCGAACTCGATGACCCCGTGGATGCCCTGCACCTCGAGGATCGGCACCAGTGAGTCCGGCGTGCACAGGGGCCAGTCCGAGCATCCCAGGCCCGATCCGGTGAGACGGACGGCGCCGCCGGTGCCGATGATGATGGTCTCGCTGATGAACGACAACCACGCGAAGACCGTCAACGCGCGCCCCCAGGACGAGGAACGGGCGGGGACCGCCGGCGTCGTCGAGCTGGCGGGGATCATCGTCTCGGGCATAAGTCCTCCGGACCGCACGGGACGCGGCGGGCATGGCCCGTCTGTCAGGCGGAACCTGTAGAATCGGATTGTTGCGATGAGCGCTGACGGCGCTGAAGCATCGTCAACAGTTTAGGCGCGATGGAAGCGCCGGTGATGAGGGCCCACCAACGGCACCCGCTCCCGCAGACTCGACGGGGATCAGGTGTGTCGGGGCGGATGACACCGTTTGGGACCTGTGAGGAGAGTGTTGGATGTCGGATGTGCTGATCGACCGCCCGGAGCTTGACGGTCTGGGGGTGTATGAATTCGGCTGGCACGATGAGGATGCTGCGGGTGCCATCGCGAAACGCGGCATCTCCGAAGACGTCGTCCGTGGGATCTCGAGCCTCAAGAATGAGCCCGAATGGATGCTGAAGACCCGTCTCAAGGGGTACCAGCTCTTCGGGCGCAAGCCGATGCCGACCTGGGGTGCAGACCTCAGCGAGATCGACTTCGACAACATCAAGTACTTCGTCCGCTCCACCGAGAAGCAGGCGCAGACGTGGGAAGACCTTCCCGCCGAGATCCGCGAGACCTATGAGCGCCTCGGCATCCCCGAGGCCGAGCGTCAGCGCCTCGTGGCCGGCGTCGCGGCTCAGTACGAGTCCGAGGTCGTCTACCACCAGATCCGCGAAGACCTCGAAGCCCAGGGCGTCATCTTCATGGACACCGACACGGCACTGCGCGAGCACCCCGAGTTCTTCGAGGAGTACTTCGGCACCGTCATCCCCGCAGGCGACAACAAGTTCGCTGCGCTGAACACCGCCGTGTGGTCTGGCGGTTCGTTCGTGTACGTCCCGAAGGGCGTGCACGTCGAGATCCCGCTGCAGGCCTACTTCCGCATCAACACCGAGAACATGGGGCAGTTCGAGCGGACGCTCATCATCGCCGACGAGGACAGCTATGTCCACTACATCGAGGGCTGCACGGCTCCGATCTACAAGTCGGACTCCCTGCACTCGGCCGTCGTCGAGATCATCGTGAAGAAGAACGCCCGCGTTCGGTACACGACGATCCAGAACTGGTCGAACAACGTCTACAACCTGGTCACCAAGCGCGCCGTGGCGTACGAGGGCGCGACCATGGAGTGGGTCGACGGCAACATCGGCTCCAAGGTCACGATGAAGTACCCGTCGATCTATCTGATGGGCGAGCACGCCAAGGGCGAGACCCTGTCCGTCGCCTTCGCCGGTCCCGGTCAGCACCAGGACGCCGGCGCCAAGATGATCCACATGGCGCCCTACACGCAGTCGTCGATCGTCTCGAAGTCGATCGCTCGTGGTGGCGGACGTGCCGGATACCGCGGTGAGGTGCGCGTCGACGCAGCGGCGCACCACTCCGCCAACACGGTGCGCTGTGACGCTCTGCTCGTGGACACCAAGTCTCGCTCCGACACCTACCCGGCCATCGACATCCGCGTCGACGACGTGCAGCTCGGCCATGAGGCCACGGTCTCGAAGGTGAGCGAGGAGCAGCTGTTCTACCTGCAGTCCCGCGGCATGCCCGAGGACGAGGCGATGGCGATGATCGTGCGCGGCTTCATCGAGCCGATCGCACGGGAGCTTCCCATGGAGTACGCGATGGAACTGAACAAGCTCATCGAGATGGGCATGGAAGGATCGGTCGGCTAGTGACGGCCTCGACGACAGCGCCCGCCGAGGCGCAGAACACCGACGCGCCCGCGAGCGCGCACATCGATCCGGCGGCACAGGTCGCCGCCGCGGGATTCGTCCCCGTGCAGACCCGCTCGGAGCGCCCGCACTCCTTCGACCCCGCTGATTTCGGCACCCCGACCGGGCGCGAGGTCAACTGGAAGCACACGCCGGTCGCGAAGTTCGGCGGACTCTTCACCGACGAGCAGGGAGACGAGGACGCGGTGACCTATGGTCTCGGCGCGGCCGAAGCGTTCCTCGAGCCGTCTGCGGACGAGAAGGGCCCGTACGGCGAGTTCTTCCGCCCCGAGGATCTGCCGAGCGCTCTCGCGTGGAAGCACAGCCCCCGCGGTCTGCACATCCAGATCCCTGCCGAGGCCGAACTCGACGAGCCGATCATCGTCCCCGTCGAGGGGAAGGGCGCAGACAAGCGCGCTTTCGGGCAGATCCTCATCGAAGCCCTCCCGCATTCGCGCGGCACCATCGTGCTCGCGCACTCCGGTTCCGCGCAGTATGCGCAGAACGTCGAGATCATCGTGCGCGACGGAGCCAAGCTCACCGTCGTCAGTCTCCAGCGCTGGGAAGACGACGCGGTTCACGCGTCCGCTCACCAGGCGACGGTCGGAGCAGACGCGACACTCCGGCATTTCGTGATCAGCTTCGGCGGCGGAGTGGTCCGCGTCAACCCGAGCGTCGAGCTGACGGGCGCCGGGTCCGAGGGGTACCTGTACGGGCTCTCGTACGCGGATGCCGGGCAGCACCTCGAGAGTCAGGTCTACCTGCACCACAAGGGACCCCACACCAAGGGTGATGTCCTCTACAAGGGCGCGCTGCAGGGTGAGGGCGCGCACAGCGTGTGGATCGGCGACGTGTTGATCGGCGCCGACGCGACCGGAACCGACTCCTACGAGGCGAACCGCAACCTGGTGCTGACGGAGGGCGCGCGTGCCGACTCCATCCCGAACCTCGAGATCGAGACCGGTGACATCCTCGGCGCCGGACACGCGAGTGCCACCGGTCGGTTCGACGACGAGCAGCTGTTCTACCTGCAGGCTCGCGGCATCACCGAGGAGGAGGCGCGACGTCTGGTCGTGCTCGGGTTCCTCACCGACATCGTGCAGCGCCTCGGCATCCCCGCCCTCGAGACCGAACTGCTGGCAGCGATCGAGACGGAGCTCGCCGAGGTGAGCGCATGACCGCCGAGCGCGTCTGCGGCGTCGCCGACCTCGAACAGGACATGCCGCTGCGCGTGGACCCGGGCGGCGTCCCCATCACGGTGATCAAAGACGGCGAGGGCGTCATCCACGCCATCGGCGACACCTGCACCCACGGCGACATCTCGTTGTCCGAGGGCTTCGTCGAGGGTGACACCGTGGAGTGCTGGGCCCATGGCTCCGCCTTCTCGCTGCTCACCGGCAAGCCCCAGAATCTCCCCGCATATGAGCCCGTCCCCGTCTACGTCGTCCAGATCGACGGCGACGACGTGCTCATCGATCCGACTGTGATTAAGGAAGTCTGAAGAATGTCTGTTCTCGAGATCCGCGACCTGCATGTGACGGTCGAGACCGATGCGGGGACCACCCCGATCCTCAACGGAATCAACCTCACCATGAACACGGGTGAGACCCACGCCATCATGGGCCCCAACGGTTCTGGCAAGTCGACGCTGGCCTACACGATCGCCGGGCACCCCAAGTACACGGTGACCTCCGGTTCGATCACGTTCGACGGGCAGGATGTCCTGGAGATGAGCGTCGACGAGCGGGCCCGCGCCGGCCTCTTCCTCGCGATGCAGTACCCGGTCGAGATCCCCGGCGTCACGGTGACGAACTTCCTGCGCACGGCCAAGACGGCACTCGACGGCGAAGCGCCGGCGATCCGCGGCTGGACCAAGGACGTCAAGGCGGCCATGTCGAACCTGCGCATGGACCCGAAGTTCGCGCAGCGCAACGTCAACGAGGGCTTCTCCGGTGGCGAGAAGAAGCGTCACGAGATCCTGCAGCTCGAGGTGCTGAAGCCGAAGTTCGCGATCCTCGACGAGACCGACTCCGGCCTCGACGTCGACGCGCTCAAGATCGTCTCCGAGGGCGTCAACCGTGCGAAGGAGTCCACCGGGCTCGGCGTGCTGCTGATCACGCACTACACCCGCATCCTCCGCTACATCCGGCCCGACTTCGTCCACGTGGTGGTCGCGGGCAAGATCGTCGAAGAGGGTGGCCCCGAGCTCGCGGACCGGCTGGAGAACGAGGGATACGACCGTTTCCTCGACCCTGCAGCCCCCATCGAGGCGTAGGCTGATCGCATGACAGCGACCCTCACGGACGAGAAGTACGACGCGGTCACCGAGGCTCTCAAAGACGTCATGGACCCCGAGCTCGGGATCAACGTCGTCGACCTCGGCCTCATCTACGACCTCGCCTGGGATGACGAGAACGATGCTCTCGTCATCCACATGACGCTGACCAGCGCCGGTTGCCCGCTCACGGACGTCCTCGAGGACCAGACCGCCCAGGCTCTGGACAGCGTCGTCGATCGCTTCCGGATCAACTGGGTCTGGATGCCACCGTGGGGCCCGGAGCGGATCACGGATGACGGACGCGACATGATGCGCGCCCTCGGCTTCGCTATCTGACCCCGCAGGAGCATTGCCGGAAGGCATCATCGGCGTGCGTCGGATCGGATGGCACCGCGACGGCGCGTGTCGGAACCTCGGGAGAACCAATGCTTCAGGTGAAGGCCCTGCCTCTTGCGGAACTCCGCGAGCGCAGCAGCGAGAAGTGGCGGGAGTACCCCGCCGACGTCTTGCCGCTGTTCGTCGCGGAGACCGATTTCCCGTTGGCTCCGGCCATCTCGACGGCGTTGCAGCGTGCGGTGGAGATCGGTGACACGGGGTATGTCGCCTCACGCACGCCACTCGCGGAGTCGTTCGCGGCCTTCGCGAGCCGACGTTACGGGTGGGACCCTGACCCGGCCCGGATGCGCAGCACGGCTGACGTGAGCATGGGGATCGTGGAGATCCTGCGTCGCGTGACGCAGCCGGGGGAGCGGATCGTCGTGACGCCGCCCGTGTACCCGCCCTTCTATGATCTGGTCGCCGAGGCCGGTGCAGAGGTCGAACGGGTACCGCTTCGCGACACCGGCACCGGCTGGGAGCTCGACATCGACGGGATCCGCGCGGCGTTCGACGACGGTGCGACGGCGATCCTGCTCTGCAACCCGCACAACCCCACCGGCACGGTGCACGATCGGGACAGTCTTGCTGCGCTGGCGGAGCTGGCCGACGAGTACGGCGTCGCGGTCGTCTCGGACGAGATCCATGCTCCGCTCGCCCAGCCGGGCACGGGGTTCACCCCTTTCCTGTCCGTGAGCGACTCCGCGCAGCGGGTGGGCTACGCCGTCGTGAGCGCCAGCAAGGCGTTCAACCTCGCCGGGCTCAAGTGCGCCCTCATGGTCACGGCCGACGACGCGACCAGCGCCGTCGTCCGAGGTCTTCCGGTCGAGGTCGAATGGCGAACGGGGCAGTTCGGGCTGCTCGCGGCCGTCGCGGCGTTCTCGGAGGAGAGCGATGAGTGGCTCGACGGTCTGCTGCGCACTCTCGACGAGAACCGCGTGCTGCTCGAGGATCTTCTCTCCGCCCGTCTTCCCGGCGCGCGCTACCGCATCCCCGATGCGGGCTACCTCGCCTGGATCGATCTCTCCGCACTGGAGTGGGGCGACAACCCTGCTCGACGCATCCTCAAGGACGCCAAGGTCGCCCTGCACTTCGGGCCGTCGTTCGGCGCGGAGGGCGCGGGCCACGTGCGACTGAACTTCGGCACCAGCCCGGAGATCCTCACCGAGGCCATCGAACGCATCGCGTCGCTCGTCGGCCGATGACCGTCGCCGCCGACGACGCGACGATCTGGGACCGCCAACGGATCTGGGTGACTCTCGGCGCGGTCGCGCTGATCTTCCTCGCGGCGATCGAGGCTCTGGCCGTCACGACGGTGATGCCGATCGTCAGCGAGGCTCTCGATGGGGAGGCGCTGTTCGCCGTGGCCTTCGCGGGAACCCTCGCGACGAGCGTGATCGGCATGGTCGCGACCGGAGCCTGGTCGGATGCCCGCGGCCCCCGTGGCGCCCTCTACGTCGCGGTGACGCTCTTCATCATCGGTCTGCTCCTCTCGGGCTTCGCCGTCACGATGCATCAGTTCCTGGTCGGACGCCTCGTCCAGGGGCTCGGGACGGGAGGGCAGACGGTCGCACTGTACGTCGTGGTCGCACGCTTGTATCCGCCCCATCTGCACGGTCGGATCTTCGCCGCCTTCGCCGCGGCGTGGGTCGTGCCGTCCATGGTCGGTCCGTTTCTGGCGGGCGCCGTCGCCGAGTATCTCGACTGGCGCTGGGCCTTCCTGGGCGTGGCCGTGCTCACCGCTGCGGCGTTCCTGATGATCGCCGTCCGCCTCCGTGGGGTCGACCTCGGGCGTGGCGAGCCGCAGGATCGCCGTACGCTCATCGTCCGCCTGCTGCTCGCGGTCGTCGTCGCGGTCCTCGCCGTCGTCGTCGGCTTCTCCGCCGAGATGACCCCCTCGATCAGATGGCCGGTGGCGCTCGGCGCCGTGCTGGCGATCGGCTTCGCCGTGCTGCCACTGCTGCCGCGGCGTACCTTGCGGGCAGGGCTGGGGCTTCCCAGCGTGGTGCTCATGCGAGGAATCGTGGCGGGAGCCTTCTTCGCTGCGGAGGCCTACATCCCCTATCTGCTGATGAAGAAGTTCGACTTCAGCGCGACCTGGGCGGGCGTCGCCCTCATGCTCGCGGCCCTCGCGTGGGCGGGTGCCTCGGCCCTGCAGGGGCGGTTCGGCGAGAGACTCGGCAATCACCGCATCACGACGATCAGCCTGGGGTCACTCCTGGTCGCGATGCTGTGCGTGCTCACCGCCGCCATGTTCGACGTCTCGGCGGCCGTCGTGGTGGTGGGCTGGGCATTCGCTGGCGGCGGGATGGGACTGCTCTATCCACGCCTCACCGTCCTGACCCTGGCCTACTCGGACGAGACCAATCAGGGGTTCAACTCCTCCGCGTTGTCGATTTCGGACGCGGCCGGATCGGCCGTCGCCATCGCACTCGCCGGTCTCGGTGTCGCGACGCTCGGCGGCGAGGCCGGGGCGTTCAGCGCGGTCTTCGCGTTCTGTATCGCTCTCGTCGCGTTGGCTGTCGTACCCGGGCTCAGACTCGGGCACGCGGCGGAGGCGCCGGCGCGCTGAGGGCTCCCGCGAGGGCGGTGACCCCGAGGTCGAACACGCCATCGAGTCCGGCGGTGACGTCGAGAGCGCCGGCGTCGGGCAGAGCGCCGTGGCTGTCGGCATGCATGCGCTGTTGGACGAGCGTTGCGTGTCCGAGCACGAAATGCAGGATCGCGGCTCCACGGTCATCCGCATCGGGGGCTCCCTGCGCGCGGAGCGCATCGGTCAGCGCGGTCTGCGCCTGCGACGAGCCGAGTTGGAGCGCATAGGTGCTGAGGACCAGTTCGGCGCCGTCACGGTAGGCGAAGAGTGCGTCGCGGATGCCGCGCGCGGTCGTGAGGACGTCGGTGCTCCCGTGAGGGATCGATGCGGTGATCCGGTCGGCGAGTTCGGCCAGCAGCTCCTGCTTGCTCGCGAAGTGCCAGTAGAGCGCGCTGGGTTGCACGTCGAGCCCGGCGGCGATGCGCCGCATCGAGAGATCGGCGAGTCCCACCTCGTCGAGCAGGGCGAGAGCGCGCCTGGCCACGCTGTCGCGGTCGTGACGTGCCGGATTGTGCTCGGGACTCATGCTCCGATTATAGTGAACGACGTTCAGGTGAACAGTGTTCAGGACCGTGACGGGGAGATCAGATGACGGGGTGCCCTCAGGTCGCCGGGGCTCCGATCACGCTCGAGCGGGTGTCGGTGCAACTCGACGGACGTTCGGTGCTGCATGACATCAGCGTCGAGCTCACGGCTTCCACGATCGCCGTGATCGGGGCGAACGGTTCGGGGAAGTCGACGTTCGCGAGGCTGCTGAACGGACTCGTCACACCCCACAGCGGCACCGTGCGTGTGCACGGACATGACACCGTGCAGGAGCGTGCAGCGGTGCGCCGCCTCGTGGGTTTCGTCTTCACCAATCCGGATGCGCAGATCCTCATGCCGACTCCGGCCGAGGATCTCGCGCTGTCGTTGCGCGGTCGCCCGAAGGCGGAAGTGGCCGCGCGCGTCCAGGAGACCCTCGAGACGAACGGACTGGGCGCGCACGCCGAGGTCCCGGCATCGATGCTGTCCGGTGGGCAGAAGCAGATGCTCGCGCTGGCGTCGGTGCTCATCGCGCAACCGCGCGTGATCGTCGCCGACGAGCCGACCACGCTGCTGGATCTACGGAACGCCCGCCGCATCGGCGACCTCCTGCTCGCACAGCAGGCGCAGGTGGTGGTGGTCACGCACGACCTCGACCTCGCTGCCCGCTGCGACGCCGCGCTGCTCTTCGAGGACGGGAGGATCGCCGCCTCCGGTGAGCCGGCGCGCGTGATCGACGCCTACCGGCGGGCGTGCGCATGATCCCGCTCTACCGTCCGGGAACGGGGCTCATCCATCGAGCGCAGGCAGGGTTCAAACTCGCGGCCCTGGCTGTCGGCGCCCTCGTGCTCTCGCTGTATCCGCACGACTCGCTGAGCATCGGCGTCTCGCTCGCGATCGTCGTGGGGCTGTACGGCCTGAGCGGACTGCCGCTCCGTGTGCTCGTCACGGAGGTCTGGCGTCTGCGCTGGATCGTCCTCGTCCTCGCCGCGGCCCTGCTCATCTTCGTGTCGCCCGTCGCCGCGTGGATCAGCACCGGGAGGGTCGTGGCTGTGCTCCTCCTGGCGAGCCTGCTGACCCTGACCACTCGGATGTCGGACCTTCTCGCGGTGCTCCATCGTCTCCTCCGTCCGCTTCGCAGCATGGGGGTCGATCCGGAGGCGGTGGCGCTGACGATATCGCTCACCCTCACGACAGTCCCGGTGATCGCCGGGTTCGCCGCACGCGTGCGAGAAGCCGAGCAGGCCCGCGATGTGCGCCTGGGGATCCGCACCGTCGTGCCGCTGCTGGTGCTCGCATTGCGGCACGCGGATGACGTCGGCGAAGCGCTGGCGGCCCGGGGCATCGTCTGACTCAGGCCGGCACGGGCGCGTTGACTGCGACTCGTACTCGCTGTGTCGGTCGCTGAGAAGCCGACAGCGACGAGAGTCGCAGCGCGGCGCCGATCAGCGCGATCGCGATCAGCGCGGTCGATACCGAGGTGCCGAGCACCAGAAGGAGCACGATCCCGACCAGACCGCTCAAGGTTCCGATGACGATGCGGTGCATCGAGGTCGTCGCCGAGGGCGCGGGCTGCGACTCGAATCGCGTGAAGGCGACGGCGACGAGAGCGGTGAGAGCGAGAGCCGTCGCCAGCCAGAGGGGACGCCCGGCCCACCATCCCGCGCTGTCCAACGCCGGCAGGCTGGCTCCGGCGACGAGTGCGTACACTGCGGTGACACCGGCCATCAGGAGCAGTACCGGCATGTGCCAGAGGTAGATCGTCATGGTGCGCACCGTCACGAAGGCGGTGAACGCGGCGACCCGCGGCCGACGGCTGAACCGTTCGAGACGCTCGCGGTGCAGTGACAGCAGGCTGGTGTGCGCAATTCCGACGAGGAGGAGCGCCGCGGTCGGCGGGTTGATGTTCGCGATGAGGTCGGGGGAGTAGATGCCGAAGGCGAAGGTCGCGACGAGCAGAAGGAGGGCCGTGATCCCGGCGGTGGCGCGTACGCGCCTGGCGAGGCGGTCGATGCTGCCGTCGGCCAGGAAGAACCCGAGCTGCTGGAGGGTCATCCACACGAAAGCGAGGTTCAGGAACCCCAGCCCGTCGATGCCGGTGGCTGTGCGCAGCACGTCGACGGTGATCGAGGCGAGCACCAGCGCGCCGATCGTGCGCAGCGGTGCGCGTTCATGGGCGGAGGCGAGAAGAGGGAGCAGAGCCTGACAGAGCAGGAAGACGCCCAGGAACCACAGCGGCTGCCCGTATCGGAATCCCGCCGTCGCGATGAGGTCGGCGGGAACGCCGAAGACCGTGAGCAGCGCGAGTGCGAGTGCGATGACCGAGATCGTGAAGATCGCCGGACGCAGCAGTCGATGCACACGGCCGGCGACGAAGCCGATGGCCGTGCCTCCGCGCTGATGCATCCGCCGGTAGGCCAGCAGACCCGAGAACCCTCCGATGACGAAGAACAGGGGCATCACCTGGAGGAACCAGCTGAGCGGCGCGATCCATCCGGTCCCGTCGCTGGCATTGGCGAAGACCGGTCCGGAATCGGTCACGGTGACGCCGACCATGATGGCGTGCAGGAGCACGACCCCGAGGACGCAGAGGGCCCGGAGGAAGTCGATCCCGGTGTCGCGGGATGCGCGTGGGGGAGCTGTGGTGCTGACGGCGCGCGGTGCCTGGACGATGGCCATGAGTCCTCCTCGGAAGCGGTGTTCCAGGAGACTATGGAGGTGGTGCCGGCGAGGGCATCACCCGTGGGTGCCGTCACGACCCCCTACGACGGGGTGAGTCAGGACGACGGTTCGACGAGTCCGGTGTCGTACGCGAGGATCACGGCGTGCACGCGGTCTCGCAGGCTCAGTTTGGCGAGCACCTTGCCGACATGCGTCTTGACGGTCTGCTCTGCGATGAAGAGATCGGCGGCGATCTCGGTGTTGGAACGACCTCGACCGATGAGCACGAGCACCTCGCGCTCGCGATCCGTGAGCTCGGCGAGAGCCGTCGCCGAGCGCGGTGCGCGGGGGCGGCGGCCGGCGAACTGCTCGATCATGCGGCGCGTCACGCTGGGCGCGAGCAGCGCATCGCCGTCCGCGACGACCCGAACCGCGTGCACGAGCTCCTCCGGTAGAGCATCCTTCAGCAGGAAGCCGCTGGCGCCGGCCTCGAGCGCGTCGTACACGTAGTCGTCGATGTCGAATGTGGTGAGCATCAGGATTCGAGGTACGTGCGCGGCCGGATAGGAGGGGCCGAGGATGCGCCTCGTCGCCTCGATCCCGTCGAGCTCCGGCATGCGCACATCCATGAGGATCACATCGGGATCGAGACGCGCGGCGAGGGTGACCGCTTCCGCACCGTTCGCCGCCTGCCCGGTGACATGGATGCCGTCATGGGCGTCGAGGAGCGCGGCGAACCCCGCTCGAACCATGGCCTGGTCGTCGGCGATGAGGACGCTGATGGTCACAGGCTCTCCTTGTCAGGGGAAGGGGATGAAGGCGTGCCGGCCGGGGCGGCGTCGAGGGGGAGGACGGCGTCGACATCCCATCCTCCGTCGGACGCGGGGCCGGCGGAGAGACTGCCGCCGAGGATCTCGGCGCGCTCCCGCATGCCCCGGAGCCCGTAGCCGGTGCCGTGACTCTCGGCGCGGTGCGGCGGTGCGTCGTTGTGCACCTGGATGTGGATGCTGCGCGCCTCTGCGCGCACGCGCACAGCGATGCGCGCACCGGGTGCGTGTCGCACGGCGTTGCTCAGTGCCTCCTGCACGATGCGGAAGGCGGCGATCTGGACAGCAGGTGTGGCGGAGGCGGTTTCGGTTCCTTCGAGGACGAGTCCGACGTCGACACCGGCGCGGCGGATGCTGTCGACAAGGGCGGGGATGTCGTCGACGCCTTGCTGCGGGGCCAGTTCGGCGCTCTGGTCTTCGGTGCGGAGCACCCCGAGCATGCGTCGCATCTCCGTGAGCGAGGTCCGGGCGGTGGCGGCGATGTCGTCGAACTCCGTGATGGCGGCGGTGCCGAGCTCGGGAATCCGATACTTGGCCGTCGAGGCCTGCACCTGGATCACCGACATGCTGTGGGCGACGACGTCGTGCAGCTCCCTGGCGATCCGTGTGCGCTCTTCGACGAGCGCGCGCCTGGCCTCCTCGAGCGCGCTGTGCTCCTTCTCGCGCGTCAGCTCGGCGGCGACGCGGACCCGCCCGGCTATCAGTGCTGCGATGAGGAACATCGCGGAGGCGACTGCAGTCGTGACGATCAGGTCGGCGGTCGCACTGGCGGATGACGCCGGGAGGGCGACCATGTCGGGCCGGAGCACGGGGGCGAGAAGCGAGGCGATCGCCCCGAGGATCAGGGCGAAGGCACCGATCCTCGTCCCATGGAGGAAAGTGACGACGCCGACGAAGAGGACGAAGACGAGGAGTGCCGGAACGGACCACGGCCAGGGAGACTGGATCGCCAGCTCCGGCACGACCGTGAGCGGCAGGGTGAACGCACTCGCCGTGAACAGGATGAGAGCCCAGCGAGGACGTGAGATCGCGAGGAGCGGCGAAGCGCACAGCACAGCTCCGAGGATGAACGACAGCGGCAGCGGTGTGCCGTACAGGAGGGTCTGCAGCGGGACGAGCACCGCGTACAGCGCCACGACCGCCGCACCCAGCGCCACGAGGGCGGAGGTGCGGCGGTTGATCCGTTGGCGGAGCGGTGTGCGCTCCCGGCGTCGTGCCATGACTGTCATCCTGCCAGCTGGGGCGCCGGCGCACGGCGGCGACGGGCCGCGGCGATCCGGTCGATCACGAACCCGATGACGAGGGCGATGACGATGCCGAGCCCAGCGCTGAGCAGGGGCTGGTCCTTGATCCAGGCGCCGGCGAGCAGACCGATCGCGAGGCTGAACACGCTCCAGCTGACCCCGGCGATGAGACTCAAGGGGAGGAAGCGCCGCCAGGGGAAGTGGAGAGCGCCCGCGCTCATGTTGACGGCGACCCGACCGACCGGGATGTAGCGGGCACCGAGGATGAGCGTCGCGCTCCGACGGTCGAGTGCGCGCTGGGCGTGAGCGAATGCCGCCGCCACCCGGGGGCGTCGCATCCACGCGAACCTCGTCGTGCCCACCGCTCGCCCGATGACGAAGGCGAGATTGTCTCCGATCGCCGCACCGATCGCGGCGACGAGCCCGAGGAGCACCAGGTTTCCCTCGCCGGTGGAGGCGGTGACCGCCGCCGCGGCGACGAGCACGGTCTCGCTGGGAACCGGGGGGAAGAAGCCGTCGATGACGGTGACGGCGAACAGGACCAGGTACAGCCAGGGTGAGGCGATCGCCTGCATGATGAGCTCGTTGAGGATGTCCACTCCCGTACGTTATGCAGCGGATCCCGAGCCGGGCATCCCTCTCGGGTATCGGGACCCTCACCCTTCGGAGTGATCTTGCTGAGCGCGACTCCCGGCGACGCCGCTTATACTGGGAGGCTGGCCGATCGGCCGACAACCTCCCCGAAAGAACGGACGTCCGCTGTGCTTGCCGTGCACGACCTCGAGATCCGCGTTGGCGCGCGCCTGCTGATGGAGAACGTCTCGTTCCGCGTCGCCGACGGAGACAAGATCGGACTCGTCGGCCGCAACGGGGCCGGGAAGACCACGCTCACCAAGGTGCTCGCCGGTGACGTGCTCCCGTCGGGCGGAAGCGTCACCCGCTCCGGGGAACTCGGCTACCTGCCGCAGGACCCTCGTTCGGGCAATCCCGAAGACCTCGCGCGTACGCGCATCCTCGATGCCCGCGGGCTCGGTCAGCTCAACCTCGGCATGACCGAGGCGGCCCTCGCCATGGGTTCCGACGACCCCGCGGTGGCCGACAAGGCCATGAAGCGCTACGCCCGACTCACCGAGCAGTTCGAGGCGCAGGGCGGCTACGCGGCCGAAGCCGAAGCCGCGTCCATCGCCAACAACCTGTCGCTTCCCGACCGTATCCTCGACCAGCCGTTGTCGACGCTGTCCGGCGGTCAACGCCGTCGGATCGAACTCGCGCGCATCCTCTTCTCCGACGCGCAGACGATGATCCTCGACGAGCCGACCAACCACCTCGACGCCGACAGTGTCGTGTGGTTGCGCGAGTTCCTCAAGGGCTACAAGGGCGGGCTGATCGTGATCAGTCACGATGTGGAGCTCGTCGGCGAGACCGTCAACCGGGTGTTCTACCTCGACGCGAACCGCCAGATCATCGACACGTACAACATGAACTGGAAGAACTACCTGCGTCAGCGGGTGGCTGATGAGGAGCGCCGCAAGAAGGAACGCGCGAACGCCGAGAAGAAGGCGACGACCCTGCAGCTGCAGGCCGCCCGCTTCGGTGCGAAGGCTTCGAAGGCCGCTGCTGCGCACCAGATGATCGCGCGCGCCGAGAAGCTGCTTGCCGGCCTGGACGAGGTGCGTCAGGAGGACCGGGTGGCGAAGCTGCGCTTCCCGAAGCCCGCCCCTTGCGGTAAGACGCCGATGATGGCCTCCGGCCTCTCGAAGTCGTACGGCTCGCTCGAGATCTTCACCGACGTCGACCTGGCGATCGATCGCGGTTCCAAGGTCGTCGTGCTCGGACTCAACGGTGCAGGAAAGACCACCCTGCTGCGGATGCTCGCCGGAGTCGACCAGCCCGATACGGGACAGCTCGAGCCGGGGCACGGCCTCAAGGTCGGCTACTACGCGCAGGAGCACGAGAACCTCGACGTGAATCGCTCGGTGCTCGAGAACATGGTCTCGGCCGCTCCGCACATCACGGAGACCGAAGCGCGCAAGGTGCTCGGGTCGTTCCTGTTCACGGGTGACGACGTGCTCAAGCCCGCCGGCGTCCTCTCCGGTGGTGAGAAGACCCGTCTGTCGCTCGCGACGCTGGTCGTGTCGTCGGCGAACCTGCTGCTGCTCGATGAGCCGACCAACAACCTCGATCCTGCCTCGCGCGAGGAGATCCTCGGTGCGCTCGCGCACTACGAGGGCGCAGTCGTGCTCGTCTCGCACGACCCCGGTGCGGTGCAGTCACTCAACCCCGAACGTGTGCTGATCCTGCCGGACGGGGTCGAGGACATCTGGAGCCAGGAGTACCAGGACCTCATCGAGCTCGCCTAGGGGGTCGGTTCCGTGTCGGCGGCCCGGGATATCGTGACGGACATGGAGCTGGGTCCCATCCGCGCGATCTGCTGGGACTGGAACGGCACGCTGCTCGACGATGCCGAGATCTGCCGTCAGGTCATGAACGCCGTGCTCGAGGAGCACGCGCTCGAACCGCTCGCCGACGAGCACGCGTACCGATCCGTCTTCCGCTTCCCGATCCGGGACTTCTACCGCTCGGTCGGACTCGGGGACGACCGATTCGTGTCGGCCGCAACCACGTATCTCGACCTGCTCGCCCAGCGCGTCGGCGAGGCGCCGCTCCACTCCGACGTGCGGGCCACGCTCGCGGTGCTCCGTGAGCGAGGGATCCGCCAGGTCCTCGCTTCGGCGACTCTTCCGGATGCCCTCGCTCGGCAGATGGCCCCGCACGACCTGGGCGAGGCGTTCGAAGCGGTGCTGTCGATCGACGATCCCTTCCGCGCCTCCAAGCACGATGTGATCTCGCGATGGCTGGCGACATCCGGGATGACTGCGCATGATGTGCTCGTCGTCGGCGACACCAATCACGATCGAGAGATCGCGGACGATCTCGGCGCGGAGTTCGTCCATTTCGACGGCGGGCACCAGAAGTGGGCGGGAGACACCCGCCGGGTCTCGACGCTCGGCGAGCTGATCGACCTCCTGGGGCCGCTCCCGGTGGGTTCCGCCTCCGCCGAACTCGACTGACCACTCGGCCCTGCCCGGGGCGGACCCATGGCATAGTCGAGAGCATGCCGTTCGCGCATCCCCCGTCCTCGTCAGACATCAGCGACTGGTTGCGTGCGCAGCCTTCCCTCACCGGGGTCGCGCCGCCGCTCGATCTCGCAGGGCTTCCCGAAGATCCCGTGCCGTTCTTCGTCGATTGGATCGGAGAGGCCGCCGAGAGCGGGGTCGCGGAACCGCACGCGGCGACCCTGGCGACGGTCGACGATGACGGCGTGCCGGATGCGAGGACACTGATCCTCAAGGGCGTCGACGCGCGAGGATGGGCGTTCGCCGGGACGCGCTCGTCCCGCAAGGGCGAGCAGATCGCCGCACGCCCTGCCGCGGCGTTGAACTTCTGGTGGCAGCCGCTCCGACGGGCCGTGCGGGTCCGGGGAATGATCCAGGAAGCGTCCGAGGCGGAGAGCGCCGCAGATCTCGCCGCGCGGTCGGCTGACGCTCGTCGCGGTGTCGCGCCGGGGGAATGGGTGCTCTGGAGGATCGTCCCGGCGCGCGTCGAGTTCTGGCAGGGATCGGCGGACCGGAACCACAGCCGGATCGTCTTTCAGCGCGCGGAGGGCGGCTGGAGCCGCAGCGTGACGGGCGAGGCCGCCGGTGTGGCGAGATATAGAGTCGCAGGGGAGCGGACATGAGCGGTTATCAGGTGCTCGAGATCGGGTCGCTCGACGAGTGGCGCACCCACCATGGTGGCTTCGATGCCGCACGATCGCGCGACGGGCGTCGCGTCGTCGACCATGAGCTGACGATGCAGTACATCGGGATGACCGCGAACGCGTTGGAGCCGGGCGAAGAGGCCGGCTACTGGCACGTGCACCGGAAGATCGAAGAGGTCTACGTGTTCCTCGGAGGGCGAGGGCAGATGGGGCTGGACGACGATGTGGTGGAGGTCGGCCCCGGTACCGTGATCCGCGTCGGTCAGGGCGTCGCTCGCACGTGGCGGGCGCGACCGGACAGTCCGGGCGAACTGCGCTGGCTCTGTCTCCGCGCCGGCGGCGAGGAACTGCCGCACCTTCCGGACGACAGCTCGCGGCTGCCGGAGCGCCCGATGCCATGGTCGGACCGAGCGAGCACCGGCTGAACAGTCACCGCACGTCGAGCAGTTCGTCCTCGACGTCGGCGTCGTGGTCCTTGCGGCGCGACTTCTTGACGGGGGCTTGGACTCCCTCGACCTCCTCGCGGTGCTTCACGATCTCCGTCCGGATGATGTATCCGATGAAGATGAAGCCCATCAGCGCGAAGAGGATCCACTGGATGGCATACGACAGGTGCGGACCCGGATCGTCGGTGGGGGAGTCGAATCCCCCCAGCGTCCCTGTGCCGGCCGGGTCCTCGCTGATCATCCGTCCGTAGGCTCCGGTGATCACGTCACCGTCGACGAGATCGGCGATGGTCGGCAGATTGATGGTCGGCACCTGACCTTCGGGCGCGCCACGGCCCGATGCCGGAACCTGCTCACCCGGGCGAAGACGCACGGTGACCTCGGCTTGGCCCTCCGGCGGCGCTGGCACCGAATCCGGCGCGTCCCCGTCACCCGGTGGCACCCAGCCGCGATCGACGATGAAGATGCGACCATCGACGTCGCGGAACGGCACGAGCACCTCGAAGGCGCTCGTCCCGCCGTGCGGGCGGTTGCGCACCAGGAGCTGCTGGTCGGCGAGGTATTCGCCCTGCAGGATCACCGGTCGCCACTCGTCGGAGGGATCGAGGGCACCGTCTTCCCCGATGAGGTCGGAGAGGGGAACAGGCTTCGCGTCGTAGTTCTCTTCAACGAGCTCGATCTGCGCGGCTCTGGTCTCGTTGCGCTCGAACTGCCAGTTCGACAGGAAGACGCACGCGACCGCGAAACCGATCGCGATGAGCACGTAGACGGCCCATCGGGTCAGACGTCCGCTCATGCGGGGATCCCATCCCGAACACTGACAGGGAAGTCACGTGCTGCCAGATAGTCCCGGAGGTAGGCGACGTGCTCATCGCACGCCAACCAGATCTTCTCCCGATCGGCGGCATGGATGCGGGGGTTGCGCCACACGACCTGTCTGGTCGCCGCGCTCCGGCAACCGGCACGCGAGCATTCGAGGTCTGTCATCGGTCCTTCGGGCCTTCGTGGATCGTGAACACCGGGGGTGTCGCGGGCTGGCTCTCGATCGGTGCGGGCCCCGGGGCGGCCAACTCCTGAACCGGCGACTCGGCACCGGTCTCGGTGCTGTCGCTGCCCGCGTTGGCGAAGACCACGGCGATGTACGGCAGCACGGCGGCGGAGATCCCGAAGACCCAGGTGTACCACCCGTACGGCTGGACCAGCACCATCAGAGCGAAGCACGCGATGCGGATGGACATCGTCAGGACGTAACGGCGCACACGATGGTCTGCCTCATCCCGCGGAGACTGCGGCAGTGAGGTGACGGCCGGGACTTGACGCGCGTTCTTCACGATGTCTCAAGCCTACGCCGGTACGAGCCTCCCGGCGTGCCGTTGCTCCCGCTCAGGTCGAGAAGAGGAAAGGCAGGCTGAATGCGCCGACGAACAGGAAGCTGATGATGGTGCCCACGAGCGTGATGGCACTGAGCGCGATCACCGCGTGCCCGAGGATCAGGCCGGCGATGCCGAGGCCGCGCCCGCCCATCCCGGGGTCGCGCTTGATCTGTCCGAGCGCCATGTGACCGGTGATGACCGCCGCGATCGACGCGAGGACCGGGATGAGGGCCCAGAACAGGACGACCCCGGCGATTCCGCAGATCAGCGCTGCGACGGCGAGTCCACTCGTGGGACGCGGCGCGTCGGCGGGGTAGGTCGGTGCAGCGTACGGGGCGTATGCCGCTTGTGCGGGCGGGAGTCCGCCGGGGGGTGCATAGGTGGGCGGGGCACCGGGATAGCTCTGCGTCGGCTGCGGCGGGGGCTGCATCGGGTACGCGGGAAGCGCAGCGGCGGACGCAGGGGCTGCGGGAATCCGGACCGGGAGCGGTGGCGGTGTGAACGGCGGCTCGGCACCGGGAGACGGGATGTGGTTTTCGCTCACGAGGAAGCCTTTCGTCTCGAACAGAGTCCCAGCAGCGTCCAGACCTGTCAAACGAGGGACGACGGTCGTCGCGGGCATCGTCGGTAGGATCGATGACGGCTCGGAACCCCGAGCCACCGGCCAGAGCAGGAGTGTCCCCATGAGCGCTGAGCGCGTCGTCCTCGTCACCGGCGGAAACCGCGGTATCGGCCGCGCGATCGCGGAGCGTTTCGTGCGGGACGGATACCGCGTCGCGGTCACCGCTCGCAGCGGCGAGGGGCCGGAGGGGACTCTCACGGTCCGGGCGGATGTCACGGATGCGGCCGCGCTCGATGCGGCGTTCACCGAGGTGGAGCAGCAGCTGGGCCCGGTGGAGATCGTCGTCGCGAATGCGGGCATCACCAAGGACACCCTGCTGATGCGCATGAGCGAGGACGACTTCGACAGTGTGGTCGCGACGAACCTCGGGGGCACGTTCCGTGTCGTCAAGCGTGCCTCGAAAGGGATGCTCCGCGCGCGCTTCGGCCGCATCATCCTGATCTCGAGCGTCGTCGGACTCTACGGCTCCGCAGGCCAGGCCAACTACTCGGCGTCGAAGAGCGCCCTGGTCGGCTTCGCCCGTTCGATCACCCGTGAGCTCGGCGCTCGGGGGATCACCGCCAATGTCGTCGCTCCCGGGTTCATCGAGACCGACATGACCGCGGAGCTCCCTGAGGAGACACAGAAGCAGTACAAGGCGAGCATCCCCGCCGCACGCTTCGCCACCCCCGATGAGGTCGCGGGCGTCGTGACGTGGCTCGCGGGCGACGACGCCGGGTACATCTCCGGTGCGGTCATCCCCGTCGATGGCGGCCTCGGGATGGGGCACTGACCCCGAGACCGGTGTTCAGCGCGCGATCGCCGCGTTGATCAGCGCACCGAGCCGTTCGGGCACGGAGAACTGCGGCCAGTGGCCGGAGTCGATGCGCACGACCTCGGCGTCATCGATCGACCGGTATTCGTCGGCGTACGCACCCCACTCGTCGATCATCTCGTCGAACGCCGCCTGATCGAGGCCAGCCATCAGCAGCGTCACCGGAACCCGATGGCGCGAGCGGTTCTCCAGGACGATGCCGTCGGTCGGCACCCTCGCGGGAACGCTGCGGGTGAGGGGAGCCGTGCGCGCTCGAGTCGCGTCGTCGAGGTCGCTCACATCCTCGTCCGGGAAGAAGTTCCAACCGGGGAAGGGCACGACCCCGTCCACGATCTCGAACTCGCTGATGCCGCTCCCGGGAGGGGGCGGCACGGTATCGACGAAGACGACTCGCTTCAGGCGCTCGGGGCGGGCATCGGCGACGCCCCATGCCACGTTGCCCCCGCCGCTGTGACCCACCACCACGATCTCTCCCTGCAGGGCGTCCACAGCATGGACGGCGGCGTCGATCCATTCGGCGATACCGATCCCCGCGGAGATGGCGGCGGGCGCGCCGAGGCCGGGGAGGGTGAGGGGATGTGCGCGATGCCCGGCCTGTTCGAGGGCAGGGATCACCTCCTCCCAACTGGACGCATCGAGCCAGAGTCCCGGGATGAGGATGATGTCCATGAGCTGACGCTAGCGGTGGCGTCGGACTTTCACCACAGCGTTCCCCCTACGGCAGCAGGGCGATGACCTCCGCCAAGTCCTGCGGGCCGATGACGAGGCTCGCGGCCTCCCGAACGGCGGGCTTCGCGTTGAAGGCGAGACCGAGACCGGCGACCGCCATCATCGGCAGGTCGTTCGCACCGTCGCCGATCGCGATGGTCGCCCGGGGAGCGACCCCGAGTTCCGCCGCCCACTCCCGGAGCGACAATGCCTTCGCCGCGCCGTCAACGATGTCACCGTCGACCAGGCCGGACAGCACGCCTTCTGCGGCGTCGAGGCGGTTGGCTCGCCAGCGATCGACGCCGAGGGCCGGCGCGACGCTGTCGAGGATCTCGTGGAATCCTCCGGAGACGACGCCCACCACCCCGCCGCGGTCGTGGACGGCCGCAGTCAGCTCTCGCACGCCGGGCGTGGGCTCGATGCGCGCGCGGACGCGCTCGAAGGCCGACACCGGTACACCTTTCAGAGCCGCGACCCGCGAGCGCAGGCTCGTCGAGAAGTCGACCTCACCGCGCATCGCCGCTTCGGTGGCGGCCTGCACCTCGGCACGCCGCCCGGCTTCGTCGGCGAGCAATTCGATCACCTCGTTGCGGATGAGGGTGGAATCGGCATCGAGGACGACGAGGAAGCGCGCGCTGGTCACCCGTCGAGCCTAGCGATCGCCCGAGTGGTCGGTGTGCGGCGTGACGTGCTCAGCGGTCGATGAAGATGCCCTTGCCCACGACGGTGATGCCGGACTCCGTGACGGTGAAGCCGCGCGCCAGGTCGCGTTCACGGTCCACACCGACCGTCGCTCCATCAGCCAGCACCACGTTCTTGTCGAGGATCGCCCGGTGGATGCGTGCCCCCTGGCCGACGTGCACGTGGTCGAACACGACCGAGTCGGTGATGGTCGATCCTCCTCCGGCGAGTGTCCACGGACCGACCACGCTGCGTTCCAGGTGCGTTCCGGACAGCACCGAGCCGAGGGAGACGATCGAGTCGATCGCGTTGCCGATCCGTCCGACCGAGTCCCTGACGAACTTCGCCGGCGGGGAGTTGACGGCCTGCGAGTGGATCGGCCACTCCATGTTGTAGAGGTTGAAGACGGGAAGCGTCGAGATGAGGTCCCGGTGCGCGTCGAAGAACGAGTCGATCGTCCCCACGTCCCGCCAGTACGACCGGTCGCGTGGAGAAGAACCGGGGACCTCGTTCTGCTTCATGTCGTAGTAGCCGGCCTCGCCGCGCTCGACGAAGTAGGGGACGATGTCGCCCCCCATGTCGTGCCCGGACACGGGAGACTCCCCGTCGGCCTCGACGGCGGCGATCAGCGCGTCGGCGTCGAAGATGTAGTTGCCCATCGAGGCGAGGACCTCGTGGGGCGAATCCTCGAGGCCCGTGATGTCGGTCGGCTTCTCGAGGAACTGCTTGATCCGTCCGGACTCCGCGTCGGCGTCGATCACGCCGAACTGCGACGCGAGCGCGAGTGGCTGGCGGATGCCGGCGACGGTCGCCTTGGCACCGGACTCGATGTGCGCCTCGAGCATCTGGCGAAAGTCCATCCGGTACACGTGGTCCGCGCCGATCACGACGACGATGTCCGGCTTCTCGTCGTTGATGAGGTTCATGCTCTGCAGGATCGCGTCGGCGGAGCCCGAGAACCACCGCTTGCCGAGGCGCTGCTGGGCCGGCACGGAGGTCACGTAGGAGTCGAGGAGCGCCGACATCCGCCAGGTCTGCGAGATGTGTCGGTCGAGGCTGTGGGACTTGTACTGCGTCAGCACCACGATCTGCCGCAACCCGGAGTTGATGAGGTTCGAGATCGCGAAGTCGATGAGTCTGTACTGTCCGCCGAAGGGCACTGCGGGTTTCGCTCTATCGGCCGTGAGAGGCATGAGGCGCTTGCCCTCGCCGCCGGCGAGGATGATCCCGAAGACCTTCTTTGGAGCGGACATGGCTCCACCATAGATGCCATCATCGTCGCTGTACTAGCGTTCAGACATGCGAGTTGAAATGATCACGAAGGAGTACCCGCCGGAGGTCTACGGCGGTGCCGGCGTGCACGTCGCCGAGCTCGTCGCGGCCCTCAGGGAGCACGTCGACGTGCGGGTCCGTGCGTTCGGCGCACCCCGTGACGAGGCGGGCACCTTCGCCTACCGCACGCCCGCCGAGCTCGCCGGGGCGAACGCCGCTCTGCAGACGCTCGGCACGGATCTGGAGATCGTGTCGGCCATCGCCGAGGCCGATCTGGTGCACAGCCACACCTGGTACGCGAACTTCGCGGGGCATCTCGCGTCGCAGCTGCACGGCATCCCCCACGTTCTCACGGCGCACAGCCTCGAACCCCTCCGACCATGGAAGGCGGAGCAGCTCGGCGGCGGCTACGCCGTCTCCAGCGGGATCGAGCGTCTGGCGTATGAGAACGCCGCAGCGGTGATCGCCGTGAGCGCGGGGATGCGTGCCGACATCCTGCGCAGTTACCCGCAGGTCGACCCGGCGAAGGTGCGGGTGATCCACAACGGGATCGACGTGGAACGCTGGCGTCCGGTACGCGACGACCAGTTCCTGCGATCGATCGGAATGGACCCTGCTCGACCGTCGGTCGTCTTCGTCGGTCGCATCACGCGGCAGAAGGGGCTGCCGTTTCTCCTGCAGGCCGCGCGTCTGCTGCCGCCAGAGGTGCAGCTGGTGCTCTGCGCCGGAGCGCCGGACACACCGGAGATCATGGCGGAGGTCCAAGAAGGCGTCCGGCTGCTCCAGCAGGAGCGGGACGGGGTGATCTGGATCGAGCGGATGCTGCCGCGCGACGAGCTGTCGACGGTCCTGACGGCCGCGACGACGTTCGTCTGCCCGTCCGTCTACGAGCCCCTCGGGATCGTGAACCTGGAGGCTATGGCGTGCGGGGCGGCGGTCGTCGGGACCGCGACCGGCGGGATCCCCGAGGTCGTCGCCGACGGTGTGACCGGGCGTCTCGTCCCGATCGAGCAGGTTCAGGACGGCACCGGCACGCCGGTGGACCCTGACCGCTACGTCGCGGATCTGGCCGCCGTGCTCACGGAGGTGGCGATGGATCAGGATCGGGCACGCGCGTACGGCGAGGCCGGACGGGAGCGGGCGCGCGAGGAGTTCAGCTGGGCGGCGATCGCCGAGACGACGCGCGCGCTCTACGCGGAGCTGACCGCCTGAGCCGATAGGCTGAAGGCATGCCGAGCGCTCTGGAATTCACCGACGTCGTCGTGCGCCGTGAGGGGCGCAACATCATCGATCACGTGACCTGGAAGGTCGACGACGATCAACGATGGGTGATCCTCGGCCCGAACGGCGCGGGAAAGACCACGCTCCTGCAGCTGGCCGACACTCTCATGCACCCGACGTCGGGAACGGTGACGGTGCTGGGGGAGACCCTCGGCCGCACCGACGTGTTCGAGGTGCGCCCGCGCATCGGCTTCGCCTCGTCGGCCATGGCCAAGCGTGTGCCCCGGGACGAGACGGTTCTCAACACCGTGCTCACGGCCGCGTACTCCGTGCTCGGCCGCTGGAACGAGAGCTACGAGGCCATCGACGAGCGCCGCGCGCTCCGCGTCCTCGGCGACTGGCGTCTCGACCATCTGGCCGACCGCACCTTCGGCACCCTCAGCGACGGCGAGCAGAAGAGGGTCCAGATCGCGCGTGCCGTCATGACAGACCCCGAGCTCCTGCTTCTCGACGAGCCCACGGCTTCGCTCGATCTCGGCTCTCGTGAAGAGCTCCTCGCGCTCCTCAGCGGGTACGCGTCCTCGCCGACCACCCCGGCCATGCTGATGGTGACGCACCACGTGGAGGAGATCCCCGTGGGATTCACCCACGTGATGCTGATCCGGGACGGTGCCGTGGTCGCGGCGGGCCCGATCGCGGAGACGCTCACGGCCGAGGCTCTCAGCGACACGTTCGGCATGCCGATCGTGCTCAGCGGCGAGGACGGCCGCTACGCCGCCCGCGCAGCATCCTGATCCGGGTCTGATAGAATCGACCCTTGGTGCTCTCTGCACCGCAGACTTCCCTCGTCCCTGGCACAATCCAGGGCAGCAACTAAGGAATCCCATGAAGACTGACATTCACCCCGAGTACAAGGCTGTCGTGTTCCGCGACCTCGGTTCGGGCGAGACGTTCCTCACCCGTTCGACCGTGTCGAGCGACAAGACCATCGAGCTGGACGGCGTGGAGTACCCCGTCATCGACGTCGAGATCTCCTCGGCTTCGCACCCGTTCTACACGGGTAAGCAGCGCATCATGGACTCGGCCGGCCGCGTCGAGAAGTTCAACCAGCGCTTCAAGGGCTTCGGCGGCTCGTCCAAGTAACGATCGCCAACGAACAAGGCCCCATGCTCCTCGGAGCGTGGGGCTTTCTTCGTTCCCCGGCCGCTGCGTTCGCGGCCGTGCCCGAAACCTCAGAGGTCGAGTCGGATCCGGCCGTCGTCGATCGTGTCCGGAGGATCGCCCGGCGATGGTGCCGGGGCCGTCCGCTGCGTCTGGCGGTCGCGTTCGATACCCGCCTCGTGCGCAGACGGAGACCAGACGGCGTCGAATGCGCCGCCGAGTCCCCCTCCACTGGTCTCGTACTTCTTCTCGATCGGCACCCTCGAGAAGCCGAAGGCGATCACGACGATCACCGCCGAGACCAGGAGCAGCAGCACTCCGACCGTGACGAGCACGCCCACTCCCTGTTCCATGTGCTCCAGAGTAGGCGTCGGGTGAGGCGAGAGCATCCTCCGTCAGGAGGAGATGTTCAGCGGATGCGGCGACCGTGCGCGAGGTCGATGAGATGTGAGAGCACCGGTCCCGAACGCAGACCGTTGTGCTCGTGCTCACTCGTCTGCCAGAGCTGCACCCCCGGGATGAGCTTCGCCGTCTCGAGAGAGAACTCATATGGCACGTAGACGTCGTTGACGTAGACCGCGGCCGCACCGGTCGCCTCCGACCCGGCGATCGCGGCCGCGTCGTAGATACTCGGCCACTCGAACTCGGCGAGCTCGAGGGCGACCTCGCGCCATGGCCGGAACGCGGGCACCGTCTCTGCCCACTCGCGCCGGATGTGCTCACCTGTGAACAGCGTGGGGTCGTCGCGGAAGTCCGTGGGCTCGGTGCGCTCGGCCGACCACCGGGTCGCGTGCCCGTCCGCGTAGCTCGATTCGTGGAAGGCGAAGTACAGCGGGTTGCGGCCGTCGTAGGGCATCGCGTGCATCAGGTCGTACCGGAAGGCGTTGGAGGAGGGATCGCGCTCCAGGATCGACCACAGGGTCTGCCAGCCGTCGTTCGTGCCGAGGGCCGATCCCACAGACCGGAGGCGTGAGCGGGAGACGACTTCTCCGTCGGGCAGGACGATGTCGCCGGCATCCGCCAGCTCGACGAGCCGTCGCATCACATCGCGGTGCTCCGGGAAACGGCGGTAGTAGCGTTCCGAGGCGTCGCGCATCTTGTCGTAGCAGAGCGCATACACGTCGTCAGGGTGCCGACCCACGGCGCTGAGGCCTCCGGTGATGAAGACGTCTTTGAGCGAGGAGGGATCGGTGGAGAGGTACGCCAAGGTCGTGAAGCCGCCGAACGACTGTCCGAGCACGCTCCAGGTGGTGGCGCCCAGGTGCTCGCGCACGGCCTCGCAGTCGCGCACGATCGCGTCGGCGCGCAGATGCGTGAGGTGCTCGGCGACGGCGGCCGAGCCGCGCTCGAGGTCGCCGTCGCCCACAGGAGTGGACCGACCGGTCCCTCTCTGGTCGAGAAGCACCAGGCGATAGTGGGCGAGGGCCTCGTCGAGCCAGGCCGGCGATGTCGACGAGTGGAAAGGGCGCGGAGCCTCATGCCCGGGCCCGCCCTGGAGGAAGACCAGGTAGGGGAGGGCGTCGCCGCCTTCGCGGGTGACCACGCGGGCGAAGATCTCGATGGTGCGGTGATCGCCCGGATCGCCCCAGACCAGCGGGACGGTGAGCGTGTGCTCTTCGACGGTCAGATCCTGCAGCGTGCGGACGATGGTGCTCATGTTCACATCACATTTCCGATATAGGAGTACTTGACGAAGACCTCCGAGGCGATGCCCGACTCCTCGAGCACGCCCTGCACCGCGGTCATCATGTAGTTGGAATCCCAGCCCATGTAGAGGAAATGACCCTCGTCGAGCTCATCCCACTGCCCCTTCCAGGCCATGTCCTGGTAGATCGGACCGCCGTGCGCGGCGCAGTAGGCCAGGGCGGCCTCTCTCGTGTCGGTCCAGGCGCGACGGAAGACCCGATTGAACAGATACTTGACGTCGGGAACCTCCCAGCGTTCACCGCGATACTCGACGTAATCGAACTCCCGCTCCCAGCCCGTCGGCCATCCGCGGCGACGGACCGCATCGAGGATCGGCGTCAGGCCGTCGTCATCGATCTCCGGCAGCGCGGGGCGCGCCCAGATGCGGATGAGGTCGGCTGTGAGCGCGATCGTGCGGCGGGTGATCGCCGCCGTGTTCCAGGAGTCGAGGTCGGTGAGATCGCGCGTGGCCGGCACGGAGCTGTGCGCGTAGGCTTCCGAGCGCTTGACGGGGAAGGAGGCACCGAACACCCGCTCCGTCAGCGACTGCTCGAGCAGGGTCAGATTGCCGAGCGTCGGAGCGAGGGCACGGTGGCTGTTCTGCTCGTCTTCGGAATAGTCGATCCACGATCGCTCCCCGTCGCCCGACCACGCATCTCCGGGTACGGTCGGGACGATGTGCTCGACGTCGAAGTCGTCGACCTCGTCGACACCTTCGAGCCGTCCCAGCACATACGCGGGGTGGGGGAGCTCGCTGTACTTCACGACCGCACTGACGCGCTCGTCGGAGGGCGTGATGCGCGCGAACGCCCGGGCGAGCGCATCGCGACCGTCGCGGCGCGCTCGGCACAGTCTGGCGACGAGTCTCTCCGCGGGCAGGTTCACGAGGGCGCGGCGGAGGGAGAGGGCCTGCAACCACTCCAACGTCTCGATGAGCTCTGCGCGGTCGATCACGCCGCGCAGATGATCGCTGTAGGCGCTCATCACGAGCGGGTAAGAGGAGCGGCCGAACGTGTTGACGTGGCGCAGCTGCCGCGCGATCTCCGGGTCCTGCTCCCGCGACGGATCCAGCAGGGTGCCGTAGATCTCGGCGTAGTGCCGCCACTCGGCCGCGTCCGCCTGCAGATGGTCGACGTCGACGCGCGGGAACGACTGCCGGAAGGCGCTGTACACGCCGTGCTCGCCGTTCGCGGCGACCTCGCGTCCGGTGACGAGTACGAGGTAGTGCCGCCAGAAGGCACCGATCGCCTCGCCGGTGTGCCGTTCTATCGGAACCCAGAACCGGGCCTCGACGTCGACCTGTTCCGCGTGGCTGAGCCCCATCAGGATGTAGTTGTGGATGAGCTCGTGGTCGCGCAGCGGCTCGCCCGTCGAGTTCAGGCTCTCGAAGATCTGCTGTGCGTTCGCCTGCGCACCGAGGGTGATCGACACGTGCTCGAGCTTCTGCAGCCCGCGCCAGATGGCCGGAACCTCGTCGACGTGGATCTGGCTGCGGAAGAAGGCGTAGTTGTCGTCGAAGCGCGACTCTCGGTCGGCGTCATCGCGTCGATCCAGGACCACGGACTCGTACAGGTCGGCCCAGGCATCGTGCGGGCGCAGCTTGGTGCGGTCCGGAGCGTCGGAGCGCACCAGCACGCGTTCGAGCGCTGCGGCCATGGCGCTGTCGGTATCGCGGATCGCATGATGCAGGGCGGCCACCAGCAGCATGAGAGTGGTGATGCGCTGTTGGCCGTCGATGAGGATCAGGTCGGAGTCGGCTGCGGAGCCGTCTTCGGCGGACAGGATCGAGCCGATGAAGTGACGGTGGGCATCGTCTTCGCCGGCGACCGCGCGGATGTCGGAGAGGAGACGTTCGCAGCCGCCGATGTCCCACCGGTACTGCCGCTGATACACGGGGACGACGATGGTCGTGCTCCCTGCCGCGAGCCATTCGATCGTGTTGACTGCTGTCGCCTCGACGTTGGTCGCGGTGCTCATGCTGGTGTCTCGTCCTCCCGTAGCGACGGGCGCCGAGGACTCGCCGGGCGCCCCGATCAGTCTATTCGGTTATGCACGGCCGACCTCCGAAGGGCTCCCGGACCACGCTGTTAGGCTTGCCTTATCAGGGCCTGTTAAAACGTGCTGGCCCCCGATGAAAGGAACATGACTCGATCATGGGTTACATCAAGTCCGCTGCCCTCGAGGAAAAGGGATTCGTCGTCCTCGACAGCTACAACCAGGAGCTCGACCCCAAGGAATGGCTCGACATCGAGTACAACGACTGGAAGTCGTCGGGTGACACCCGCTTCGCCCCTCTCGCCAGTGCCTTCGGTGACATCGAGTGCAACGGCTTCTGGAACCACAAGCCGCCGCGCACCGACAAGGACGGCGTCTGGATCGACTCGCAGACCGAGAAGGCCCCGAACCTGACGCGCCGCGCGCAGGAGCCGGGTGCCAACGTTGGCCGCTGCCGCGTGATCGAGCTGCAGCCGACCCCGTACGGCGACTGCCTCTACAACCTGCACCAGGATGACAACAACCGCCTGAACCCCGACGGCACGGGCTGGGTGGTCCGCGGCTTCTTCAACCTGACGGACGACAAGGACAGCTACTTCGTCCTGCGCGAGAACCGCACCGACCCGAGCATCGAGTACCGCATCGCCCTTCCGGCCGGTGCGCAGCTTATCGTCGACACGCAGCGCCTCTGGCACGCGGCCACGCACAACGGCACCGAGCCGCGCTACTGCCTCATCACCTCGTGGACCTCGGGCCCGGAGCTCGACGCCTACATCGAGAAGTACCACGGCACCGACGATGTGCCCAACTACGAGGTCGACCAGGAGACGCTGGAGTTCGGTTACGCCGAGCAGGCGCGCAAGGACGCCGCTCGTGCGGCGTACTACGCCGCCAAGGGCCAGCAGGTCAAGCAGGCCATGAGCGAGGCCTGATCCTCGTCAGCTCCACGACCGATTGCGGTCCGAAGGCCCCGGTCCCTGTGACCGGGGCCTTCGTCATGGAATGACATGCTTGTGATTTCTGTGGATCTCGGCGAGAATGGGCGCACAACCGCATATTCTTGCCACTTCGTGGTTCAGGTCGTTGGGGAAGACGCACCTGATGAAACGGAGAGATCATGGCGACGGCTTACGCACGTGGAGTGGTGTTCATCCACTCTGCGCCTCGCGCGCTCTGCCCGCACCTCGAATGGGCGGTGGGTCGCGCTATCGGGCGTGCGGTGAACTTCGACTGGACCGAGCAGCCCGTCCTGGACGGCGCACGACGCGCGGAGTTCTACTGGGACGGCCCTGTCGGCACCGGAGCGGCTCTCGCGACGTCCATCCGCGGGTGGGAACACCTCCGTTTCGAGGTGACCGAGGACCCGACGCCCCGCAGCGACGGCGGCCGTTGGCTGCACACACCCGATCTCGGCATCCACTACGCCCAGACCGATGCCGCCGGCAACATCGTGATCGGTGAAGACCGCATCCGCTATGCGATGGAGATCGCCGCCGGGAGCGCGGTCGAGCTGCAGCGCGAGCTCGACATCGCCCTCGGCTCCGCCTGGGACGAGGAGCTCGAGCCCTTCCGCCACGCCAGCGACGATGCCAGGGTCGTCTGGCTCCACAAGGTCGGCTGAGCCGACACCACAGACCGGAACGGGGGAGGCGTGAGTATCGGATGCCGGTGAGTCATCCCGGACGCTGAGAAGACGTATCCCCGCTCCCACGAAGATGCCGCCCCGGAAACGGGGCGGCGTCTTCGTCATCCGGATCAGATGACCGCGGAGTGTTGGAGTTCCGCAGTGCGCGATGCGCTTCCCTCGCGCACGTCTCCCCAGGCGAGGGTCAACCGCCGCATCGCCTCCGCCATCCGCTCGGGTGGGAGCGTGATCGGGATGCGCACCCGGCGCTCGAGCACGCCGCCCGTCGTGAAGCGGGGGCCGGGCGGAAGAACGAGGCGCCGCTCGCGCGCAGCGAGGGAGAGCGAGGTGGACAGTGGCGCGCCGATGTCGATCCACGCGGAGAGGCCTCCGGGCGTCGGCGGCATCCGGAACCCGGGGATACCGGCCACACCCGCCTCAACCGCCCCACGACCCGCGCGCAGGCGCCGGCGGACGTGCGCGCTGAGCGCCGGCGTGTCGGAGAGCAGCTCGACGGCGATGCACTGCTCGAGCAGCGCCGTACCGAGTTCGAACGAGGGGCGCACCGCGAGCAGCCGCGCGATGACGGAACGCTCCGCGCGGACCCAGCCGATGCGCATCCCGCCCCATGCGATCTTCGACATCGATCCGACGGTGATCACGTTGGGGCCGCCCGCGGCCATGGGAATCGGTGCCCAGCCCCGGTCGATGTCGAGCTCGGTCGTCGTCTCGTCGACGATGAGGTGAGTGCCCACGTTGCGCGCGGTGGTCACGATGCGCGGACGCTCGTCGTCGGGGAGGGTCGCGCCGGTCGGATTGTGGAAGTCCGGGATGAGATACGCGACATGAGGCCGGGAGCTCATCAGTGTCTCGTTCAGATGCCGCGTGTCCCATCCGTCGACGTCTACCGGCGTGGGGAGAAGCCGGTACCCGTGGCGGCTCAGCGCCTCGAGAGCGTGAGGGAACGTCGGCTGCTCGACGAGGGCTCGCTCACCGCGCCGCCCGATCGCCGTGAGGATCAGGTTCACCGCGTTGAGTGCACCGGAGGTGATGATGATCTCGTCGGCCGACGTCGGTGCGCCGCGATCACGGAACCGCTGCGCGACGGCTTCTCGCAGCTCGGGAAGTCCACGCAGCGAGTATCCGCTGGTGCCGCGCAGCGCCGCGAGGCGGGGCAGCGAGCGCACCGTCGCGTCGTACAGGCCCGGGGTCGAGTCCATCGACGCGATCGACAGGTCGATGGAGTCGTCGTCGGCCTCCGCGCCCGGAGCGGTGTGGCCGTTGGGGAGCGTGACACGCGTGCTTCCGCCGTGCAGACGTGAGACGTAGCCGTCGGTCTCCAGCACGCCGTAGGTGCGGGTGACCGTCGAACGGGAACGGCGCAGCTCGACTGCGAGTGCACGCTCACTCGGCAGACGCTCGCCGACGGTGAGTCGGCCGTCGAGGATCAGTGCCCTGATCCGGTCCGCGAGCCCCGACGCCGTGGCGCCGGCGACATTGTGCGCTCCGAGCTGTTCGACGAGTCGTGATCCCATACGTTCAGCATGACGTAAAGTGGCCTGATCTCTGCAGACCACTTTGCGGCGAGTGGCTTCGCCTCGAAAGGCGGATCGGGGGCCAGAGTGGAGGGATGCTCCTGCGTTCTGTGCTCCTCCCCGTGACGGCGACCAGTCGGCGCGACCTCGTCGAGAGGCTCGTGCAGCTGCTCGCCGGTCTGTTCCTCTACGGCGTCGCGCTCGGGTTCATGGTGCGGGGAGGCATCGGCGTCGCTCCCTGGGACGTGCTGGCTCTCGGTCTCGCCGCGCAGACCGGCCTCGGCTACGGCGTCATGACCGTACTGGTCTCGATCGTCGTCCTTCTGCTGTGGATTCCGTTGCGCCAACGCGTGGGGCTGGGCACCGTGTTGAATGCCCTGCTCGTCGGTCCGAGTGCGGATCTCGCGCTCGCCCTGATTCCGCAACCGTCTTCGGTGTGGATCGGCGCTCCGATGTTCGTCTTCGGGCTGCTTCTGCTGTCCTTCGCGACCGGCCTCTACATCGCCGCCGACTTCGGCCCCGGCCCTCGTGACGGCCTGATGACGGGGCTCGTCCGTCGAACCGGATGGGCGGTATGGCTGGTGCGCACACTGATCGAAGGGAGCGTGCTGCTCGTGGGCTTCCTGCTGGGCGGTCCCGTCGGCGTCGGCACCGTGCTCTTCGCCTTCGGTGTCGGCCCGCTGATCGGCTGGTTCCTCCCGCGCATCACCCGGATGCGCGAGGCCCGATCGCAGAAGCTCGGGAGCCTCCGCACCGTCTGACGGAACACCGCGCACCTGCATGACCTGTGCACGCTTGCATTACCGAGTACCGGCGGATGCTCATGCTTCCGTGTGATCTTCATGCAGATGAGAAGAGCGGCCCTCGGAATCCCGAGGGCCGCTCATCGTTGTGGCGTGTCAGTCGGCGCTGGCGACCACGAGGACCGCGTTGTGACCGCCGAATCCGAACGAGTTGCTGATCGCGACCTGCGGACCGTCTCCGAGGGGCGTGGCTTCGCCGGAGAGGCGGAACGGGACTGCCGGGTCGGGCTCCGTCATGTTGATCGTCGGCGGGGCGACACGGTCGCGCAGCGCGAGGAGGGCGAAGATCGCCTCGAGCGCACCGGTGCCACCGAGAAGGTGCCCGGTCGATGCCTTCGTCGCTGAGACGGGGATCTCGTCGATCCGGTCTCCGAAGACCTTCTTGAGTGCCACGTACTCGTTGGGGTCGCCGACCGGAGTCGATGTCGCGTGCGCGTTGATGTGCGTGACCTGATCGGCCGTGACCCCGGCCTCTTCGAGCGCCTGCGTGACGGCACGGGCCGCGCCGTTGCCCTCGGGGTCGTTGCCGGTGATGTGATAGGCGTCTGCGGTGACGCCACCACCCAGCACATAGCCGTAGATCTTGGCGCCGCGGGCCTTGGCGTGCTCCTCGGTCTCGAGGATCAGCGCGGCTGCGCCCTCGCCCATGACGAAGCCGTCACGGTCGATCGCGCCGGGACGCGAGGCATGGGCGGGGTCGTCGTTCCGGCGCGAGAGGGCCTGCGCTGAGGCGAAGGAGGCCATCGTGATCGGATGGATCGCGGATTCCGTGCCGCCGGCGATCACGACGTCCGCGAGCCCGTCCTGCAGGTGATGGAAAGCGTGGATGATCGATTCGGTGCTGGAGGCGCACGCGCTGACCACGGTCTGCGCGTAAGCGCGGGCGTGGAACTGCAGCGACAGGTTTCCGGCAGCGGCATTCGGCATGAGCATCGGAACGGTGAGAGGCATGACCCGGCGCGGACCCTTCTCACGGAGGGTGTCCCAGGCGTCCAGAAGCGTCCAGAGGCCGCCGATGCCGGTGGCGAAGTCGACGCCGAGGCGCTCGGGGGCGACATCGGGAGAACCAGCGTCCTCCCAGGCCTCGCGTGCGGCGATCAGCGCGAACTGCGACGAGGGGTCGAGGCGCTTGGCCTCGTGGCGGGGGAGCACCTCTTCAGGGCGGACAATCGCCTCGGCGGCGAAGGTGACGGGCAGCTCGTACTGCTGTACCCAGTCGTGTTCGAGCGTGCGGGTGCCGGACATGCCGGCCAGCAGGTTCGTCCAGTTCTCCGGGGCCGTGCCGCCGATGGCGGAAGTGGCGCCGATGCCGGTGACGACGATGCGCTTGGTCATGAGGTGTGGTTCCTTGTCGAAACGAAGTCGAACGGGTGAGAGGGCAGGCGGAGGATGCCACTCCCCGCGAGGCGCGGGAGTGGCATCCTGCCGGGATTACTCCTGGCCCGCGACGATGAAGCTGACAGCGTCGCCGACGGTCTTCAGGTTCTTGACCTCGTCGTCGGGGATGGTGACGCCGAACTTCTCCTCGGCGTTGACGACGATCGTCATCATCGAGATGGAGTCGATGTCGAGGTCGTCCGTGAACGACTTCTCGAGGGCGACCTCGGAAGCGTTGATGCCGGTCTCGTCGGTGATGAGCTCTGCGAGGCCGGCGAGGACCTCATCGTTGGTGAAAGCCATGTGGTCTTCCTCTTTCTTGCGGGTTGTTTTCGGAACCGTGGAACAGTCTAGGGAAGGTCAGCGCATTCTCAGGGAAGGACGACGACCTGTGCGGCGAACACGAGACCGGCACCGAAGCCGATCTGCAGGGCGAGACCGCCCGACAGCTCGGGGTGTTCGGCCATTAGGCGGTGGCTGGCCAGCGGGATGGAGGCGGCGGAGGTGTTGCCCGTCGTCTCGATGTCGCGCGCGATCACCGTGGTGTCGGGAAGCTTCAGCTGCTTGGCGAACTCGTCGATGATGCGCATGTTCGCCTGGTGCGGGATGAACGCGGCGATGTCGGAGGGCTCGACGCCCGCTTTGTCCAGCGCCTCGCGTGCGACCTTGGCCATCTCCCAGACCGCCCAGCGGAAGACCGTCGGGCCCTCCTGGCGGAGGGTCGGCCACGGCACCATGCCGTCGCGGAAGTCGGTGAGTGTGCCGTTCATGCCTACCGCGTCGGCCTTCGAGCCGTCGGAGCCCCAGACCGCGGGAGCGATGCCCGGCGTGTCACTCGGGCCGATGAGCGCAGCGCCCGCACCGTCGCCGAGGAGGAAGGAGATGCTGCGGTCGGTCGGATCGACGACGTCGGACAGCTTCTCGGTGCCGATCACCAGCGCGTAGCGCGCAGCGCCGGCCTTGATCAGCGCATCGGCCTGAGCGATCGCATAGGCGTAGCCGGCGCAGGCAGCGTTGATGTCGTAGGCCGCCGCGGGGTTCGCCCCCACACGGTCGGCCACGATCGCCGAGACGGACGGGGTCTGCTTGGGGTTGCTGATGGTCGCGACGATCACCAGATCGACCTGGTCCGCCGGGACACCCGACTTCTCGATCGCCTCGGCCGCCGCCGTGGTCGCGAGGTCGATCGCGTCCGTCCCCTTGTCGGCTCGCGCGCGGGTGATGATGCCCGTGCGCTGGCGGATCCACTCGTCGCTGGAGTCGATCGGACCCACCAGGTCTTCGTTCGGCACGGCGTTCTCGCCGCGGGCGGCGCCGTAGGAGTAGATGCGCGTGTATGCCGGGCCGGTCACCTGGGCGAGGGTGGCACTCATGCGGCTTCTCCATTCAGCAGCGCGACGGCTGCATCGAGGTCTTCGGGAGTCTTCACGGCGACGGTCGGGATACCGCGGAGGCCGCGCTTGGCGAGGCCGACCAGGGCGCCGGCGGGGGCGAGCTCGATGACCCCGGTCACGCCGGCGTCCGCGAAGGACTGCATGCAGAGGTCCCAGCGCACCGGCGACGAGACCTGGTCGACGAGGAAGCTCAGCGCCTGGGCCCCGTCCGCGATGACGGAGCCGTCACGGTTGGTCCAGAGAGTGATGTCGGGGTTCGCGGGGGTGACGTCGGCCACCGCATCGCGGAGAGCGGCGACGGCGGACGCCATGTACCGCGTGTGGAAGGCTCCGGCAACCTGCAGCGGGACCACGCGGGTGCCCTTGAGGGGTTCCTCCGCGAGAGCGGCGAGAGCCGGGAGGGCGCCGGCGACGACGATCTGTCCGCCGCCGTTGTAGTTGGCGGGGGAGAGGTCGAGCTCGGCGAGGCGCGCCAGAAGGGCGTCTTCGTCGCCCCCGAGCACGGCGCTCATCCCGGTCTGCTCCTGCGCCGCAGCGTCGGCCATCGCACGGCCGCGGATGCCCACCAGGCGCATGCCGGTGTCGGCGTCGATCACATCGCTGCCGACGAGTGCCGCGATCTCTCCGACCGAGTGGCCGGCGATGCCGTCGGCGCGACGACCGGCGCGCTGCGTCAATGCGTCACCGGCGATCAACGACGCGGCGACGATCAGCGGCTGCGCGACACGCGTGTCACGGATCGTGTCGGCGTCGGACGCCGTGCCGTGTTCGTGCAGATCGACCTCCGCGGCGTCGGAGTACGAGGCGAGGCGCTCGGCCACCCCGTCGAGCTCGAGCCAAGGGGCGAGGAATCCGGGGGTCTGCGAGCCCTGACCTGGGCATACGACGACAATCACCCACCCAGTCTGCCAACGATTGCCGGAGATCGGTGGATGATCCATCACAAGATTCGGAAAAACCCTTGTGTGTGGCGTACAGAAGGGCGCGCTCAGCGCTGCGGACGTCGAAGCGGTGGCCGCCGCCGTACCTGATCCGCCGCACCGATCGAACCGAGGATCAGCGCGGTCTGCAGGATGAGAGCCTCACGGGGGCCGGTGGCGTCCCAGCCGATGACCTCGCTCACGCGCTTCAGGCGGTAGCGCACGGTATTGGGGTGCACGAACAGCTCGCGTGCTGTGGCTTCGAGGGAGCGCCCGTTGTCGAGGTAGCTCCACAGGGTCGTCACCAGATCGGTGGAGTGCGCCTGCAAGGGGCGGAAGATGCGCTCGATCAGGGTCTGCTTCGCCAACGGGTCTCCGGCGAGTGCCCGTTCCGGGAGCAGGTCATCGGCTTCGACGGGACGGGGAGCACCGCGCCATGCACGGGCGACGGCGAACCCCGCGAGCGCGGCGCGTGCGCTCTGGCTCGCGTCCACGAGGGCGGCGACCTCGGGGCCGAGTACGACGTATCCGGGGCCGAAGGACGGCTCGAGGCGGGAGGCGATCTCCTGGAAGCCGAGCTCTTCCTCTTCGACCTCGTGCCCCTCGACTCTGGCGCGTCCGAGCACCAGGACGAGTCGGGAGCCCTGCACGCCGATGAGCACGTCGACAGCGAGCTTCCTCGCCGTACGGCGGACCAGATCGACGTCGAACTGGGGAGGCGTGGTGCCGACGAGGACGGCGACCTCCCCGTGTCCGTGCCATCCGAGCGCGGCGATCCGGCTCGGGAGCTCTTCGTCGGCCTCGCCCGTGAGGATCGAGTCGACGACGAGCGCCTCCAGGCGCGCATCCCACAGGCCCCGGGCCTCCGCAGCCCTGGCGTACACGTCGGCCGCCGCGAAGGCGACATCACGCGAGTAGAGCAGGATCGCTTCGCGGAGATCGTTTCCCCGTCCGGCGACGCGCTCCTCGGTGACCTCGACCGTCACGCGGATCAGCTGCAGGGTCTGCTGGAGGCTGACGCTGCGCAGGAGCTCACGCGGGGCCGCGGCGAAGATGTCGGCCGCGATCCACGGGGTGGAGGTGGGGTCTTCGTACCACTGGATGAACGACGTGATGCCCGCCTGGGCCACCAGCCCGACCGCAGAGCGGCGGGCTGGTGGCATATCGGCGTACCACGGGAGGGTGTCCTCCAGGCGCTTGATCGTCACCGAGGCGATGTCACCGGAGATCCGGCGCAGCCAGGTGAGCGTCGCGGCCTTGTCCATGCCGGAAGGAGGAGAACCTGTCACCGAGGGCTCAGCTTTCGCCGCCCGCGTTGCCGCTGGTTCCGGCGTTCACATCGTGCAGGCTGTACTTCTGGATGGCCTGCGCGGCGAGAGAACGGTCGACGACCCCGTCTTCGGCGAGCGACTGCAGCGTGCGGACGACGATCGACGGGCCGTCGATCTTGAAGAAGCGACGAGCCGCGGCCCGCGTGTCGGAGAAGCCGAAGCCGTCGGCACCGAGCGTGGCGAAGCGGTTCGGCACCCACGGGCGGATCTGGTCCTGCACAGCGTGCATGAAGTCGCTGACCGCGACGACCGGACCCTCGGCACCCTGCAGCTTCTGGGTGAGGTACGCGGTGCGGGGCTCTTCCTCCGGGTGCAGGAAGTTGTGCTCGTCGGCGGCGAGGCCGTCGCGGCGAAGCTCGGTCCAGGACGTGACCGACCAGACGTCGGCGATCACACCCCAGTCGTTCTTCAGCAGCTGCTGAGCCTCGAGTGCCCAGGGAAGACCGACGCCCGACGCGAAGAGCTGGGCGCGGGGGCCCTCGCCCTCGCCGACCGAAACGCGGTGGATGCCGCGCACGATGCCGTCGACGTCCACGTTCTCCGGCTCCGCCGGCATGACCATCGGCTCGTTGTAGAGCGTGATGTAGTACATGACGTTGGGGTCTTCGTGGTTGCCGCCGTACATGCGCTCGAGACCGGAGCGCATGATGTGCGCGATCTCGTAGCCGTAGGCCGGGTCGTACGAGACCGTCGCCGGGTTCGTGGCGGCGAGCAGGTGCGAGTGGCCGTCTGCGTGCTGCAGGCCCTCACCCGTGAGGGTGGTGCGACCTGCCGTGGCGCCCATGATGAACCCGCGGGCCATCTGGTCGCCGGCCGCCCACTGGGCGTCGCCGGTGCGCTGGAATCCGAACATCGAGTAGAAGAGGTAGATCGGGATCAGCGGCTCGCCGTGCGTGGCGTAGGAGGTGCCGGCCGCGGTGAACGCCGCGAGGGCACCCGCCTCGTTGATGCCGACGTGCACGATCTGGCCCTGCGGGCTCTCCTTGTAGGCGAGGAGGAGCTCGCGGTCGACCGACGTGTAGTGCTGGCCGTTGGGGTTGTAGATCTTCGCCGACGGGAAGTAGGCGTCCATTCCGAACGTGCGGGCCTCGTCCGGGATGATCGGGACGATGCGGTGGCCGAAGTCCTTCGAGCGCAGCAGGTCCTTCAGCAGACGGACGAACGCCATGGTCGTGGCGATCTCCTGCGTGCCGGAGCCCTTCTTGGGCAGGGCGTACGCCGAGTCGTCCGGCAGCGACAGTCCGACGTGGGTGGAACGGCGCTCCGGCAGATAGCCGCCGAGCGCCTGACGACGCTCGAGCATGTACTGGATCGTCTCGTCCTGGGGGCCCGGGTTGTAGTACGGGGGCAGGTAGGGGTTCTCCTCGAGCTGCGCATCCGTGATCGGGATGTGCATCGCGTCGCGGAAAGTCTTGAGATTGTCCAGCGTCATCTTCTTCATCTGGTGGGTCGCGTTGCGGCCCTCGAAGTGCGGACCGAGGCCGTAGCCCTTGACGGTCTTCGCGAGGATGACGGTGGGCTTGCCCTTGTGCTCGGTCGCTGCCTTGAACGCGGCGTAGACCTTGCGGTAGTCGTGGCCACCGCGCTTGAGGTTCCAGATGTCCTCGTCGGAGTAGTCCTTGACGAGGGCCGCGGCGCGCTCGTCGCGTCCGAAGAAGTGCTCGCGCACGTAAGCGCCGGACTCGGCCTTGTACGTCTGGTAGTCGCCGTCCGGGGTGACGTTCATCAGGTTGAGCAGTGCGCCCTCGGTGTCGCGGGCGAGCAGGTCGTCCCATTCGCGACCCCAGACGACCTTGATGACGTTCCAGCCCGCACCGCGGAAGAACGACTCGAGCTCCTGGATGATCTTGCCGTTGCCGCGCACCGGACCGTCGAGGCGCTGCAGGTTGCAGTTGACGATGAAGGTGAGGTTGTCGAGGCCCTCGTTGGCGGCGACCTGCAGCTGGCCGCGGCTCTCGACCTCGTCCATCTCGCCGTCGCCGAGGAAAGCCCAGACGTGCGACTGCGAGGTGTCCTTGATGCCGCGGTTCTCGAGGTACTTGTTCGACATCGCCTGGTAGATGGCGTTGATCGGCCCGAGCCCCATAGACACGGTCGGGAACTGCCAGTACTCCGGCATCAGACGCGGATGCGGGTACGACGGGATGCCGTTCGGGGCGTGCGACTTCTCCTGGCGGAAGCCGTCGAGCTGGTCTTCGCTCAGACGTCCCTCGAGGTACGAGCGGGCGTAGGTGCCGGGCGAGGCATGACCCTGGATGAAGATCTGGTCGGCGCCGCCGGGGTTGTCGGCACCCTTGAAGAAGTGGTTGAAGCCGACCTCGTACAGCGCGGCCGACGACGCGTACGTCGAGATGTGTCCGCCGACGCCGATGCCGGGGCGCTGCGCGCGGTGCACGGTGATCGCGGCGTTCCAGCGGATCCATGCACGGTAGCGACGCTCGACCTCTTCGTCGCCGGGGAACTCGGGCTCGTTCTCCGAGGCGATGGTGTTGATGTAGTCCGTCGTCGGGACCATCGGCACGCCCAGGTGCAGCTCCTTCGAGCGCTTGAGCAGGCTGAGCATGATCTCGCGGCCGCGGCCGTGGCCCTTGGCATCCACCAGCTCATCGAGGGACTGCTGCCACTCGCCGGTCTCCTCCGGATCGCTGTCGAGGGGGCCCTGGGAGTACGGATCCTGGTCGTGCACGGTCACGGGGGAACCTTTCGTCAAGCTGGCAGGTCATGCCAAGGAAACGGGAAGCGACACGGGCAGCCTTGTCAGCTGTGCACAACGCGCGCCGGATTCAGCCTATCCCTCTTCTACGACACGGGTGCGCATCGGGCTCCCGATAGACTGACGACACCAGGGCCTTTAGCTCAGCTGGTAGAGCGCCACGTTTACACCGTGGATGTCGTCGGTTCGATCCCGGCAGGGCCCACCCCAGATCGCGAGCTCCATCCTGTCGCCGCGGCGATGACAGGATGGGAACATGATCCCGTCGAGGAAGAGCGCACTCGTGCGTGGTTTCTCCTCGGCGTCGCTCGCGACGTTCGCGGCGCTGGCCGGCCACGTGACCGGCGGCGGACAGATGCCGGGCCCGTTGGGCATCCTGGTGCCCTGGATCTTCTCCCTCATGGTCTGCGTGCTCCTCGCGGGCCGGAAGCTCTCGGTGATCCGATCGAGCATCTCCATCGCTATCAGCCAACTCCTGTTCCACCTCCTGTTCGTCCTGGGGACGATCGAGCCCTCGGGGCGGTCCCTCGGTCACGTGCACGGCACTGCCATGGTTCTGCCCGGTGCTTCCGGCACGACGGAGTTGGTCGTCGCCGACGGGACCATGTGGATCGGACACCTGTCGGCGGCGATCGTGACGGTCGCCGCCGCGCATCGCGGTGAGCGGATGCTGCTCGCGCTGCGAGACCTCGCGATTCGGGTGGTCCTCTGGGTGCGTCGTCGGGTGGCAGCGGCGTTGGGCGCGCCCGCGATGCTCGATCTGCGCGAACCCGGCGTCTCGCCGCATGGTCGTCGTCTGCGTGAGTCGTCGACACTGGCGAGTCTCCGGGGGCGGGCTCCGCCGGCGCACGGCGTGATCTGATCCGCACCGGCTCGTCTGCGGCCGGTGTGTTCCCGCTCTGGTCGCCACGCGCGCCCAGAGCCTCCTGAACGACCGTCGGTGCCGTCCGTCTGCGCCCGGGGCATTCCCTTCTTCCGGGTGTGCACGACGATCCATCGGCGACCCCTCACATCCGGAAAGCATCACCATGACCCTCACATCGTCCGAATCCGCCCCACACTCCCCACCCTCCCCGCCCGCCAGGTCCCGTCGACGCGGATGGTTCGTCCCTCTGCTGCTCCGTCTGCACTTCTACGCGGGCATCCTCGTCGGGCCGTTCATCCTCATCGCCGCCGTCAGCGGCGCCCTGTACGCGCTGACCCCGCAGCTGGAACAGGCCGTCTACGCGGAACAGTTGCGTGCACCCGACACGCAGACATCACTCACCCTCGCGGAGCAGATCGAGGCCGCCGCCGACTACCGTGGCGACCCCTCCGGACTCCTCGCTGTGCGGCCCGCACCCGAACCCGGCGACACCACACGGATCATGTACGCCGAGGACGGGCTGGGACCGAGCGAATCCAGGGCCGTGTTCGTCGATCCCGGAACCGGAGAGATCCGCGGCGATCTGGTCGTCTACGGCACCAGCGGCGCGACGCCGCTCCGCACCTGGATCAGCAATCTCCACCGCAACCTCCACCTGGGAGACGCCGGACGTCTCTACAGCGAACTCGCCGCCTCCTGGCTCGGGATCGTGGTCGTGGCGGGTCTGGCGCTGTGGATCGTCCGCATCCGGAAGTCCCGTGCGAAGAAGGACCTCCTTCGCCCGAACCTCGCCCACAAGGGCTACCGCGGGATGCTGGGCTGGCACACGAGCATCGGGATCTGGGTCATCCTCGGTGCGCTCTTCCTCTCCGCCACCGGAATCACCTGGTCGCAGTATGCCGGGAACAACGTCAGCAGTCTTCGCGCCGCACTCGACTGGGGCACGCCCTCGATCGAGACCAGCCTCGACGGCGGAACCGCGTCAGCGGATGAGCACGCCGGCCACAACGGCGCGATGACCGCACCGACCGGCGCCGCCAATCCTGCTACCTTCGACGCGATCCTCGCGATCGCGCAAGAAGAGAACGTCAACACGGGGCAGGTCGAGATCAAACCACCGGCAGAACCCGGCACGGCATGGACGATCCGCGAGATCAAGAGCAGCTTCCCCACGGAAGGCGACTCCCTCGCGATCAACGGGATCACCATGCAGGTCGTCGACCGGATCGACTTCGCGGACCTCCCGCTCGCGGCAAAGCTCGCCAGCTGGGGCATCAATGTGCACATGGGGGTGATGTTCGGACTCGTCAACCAGGTCGTGCTGTTCGTCGTCGCGGTCGGACTCGCCGCGATGGTCGTGCTCGGTTATCTCCTGTGGTGGAAACGGAGGACGCCGCGTGTCACGGGCCCCGTCGTCGGGGCCCCACCCCGCCGCGTGCTGCCGACGGCACCGTGGTGGGGGATCGGAGCGGTGGGAGTCGCCGCCGTTCTCATCGGCTTCTGGCTTCCGCTCGTCGGATGGACACTCCTCGGCTTCGTGATCCTCGACACGGTCATCGGCGTCACGCGTTCGCGAGGCACCAAGGGCGGGTGAAGGCAGCCGATGAGCGGCGAGGCGACCGCCCGAGAACCCCTGGCGGTCGCCTCGCCGCAGACCTATGCTCCCCGCATGGGACTTCTGACCTTCAGCATCAACGTCACCCTCGACGGCTGCGTCGATCATCGTGAGGGGATCGCCGACGACGAGACCCACGCCCACTTCACGCGACTGCTGCAGGAATCCGGTGCGATGCTCTGGGGCCGGACCACCTACGAGATGATGGAGGACGCCTGGCCGGCGGTCGCCCGCGGTGAGGTGGACGCTCCACGCGCGCTGTACGACTGGGCGGTCGCGCTGGACGCGAAGCCGAAGTATGTGGTCTCGTCCACGCGAGACGACTTCCCCTGGGTCAACAGCCATCGCCTCGTCGGAGACCTGCGCACGAGCGTGCAGAGACTCAAGGACGACACCCCCGATGGTGTCCTGCTCGGCAGCGGGATGCTGGCGAGCGAACTCGATCGCCTGGACCTGATCGACGAGTACCGGTTCCTCGTGCACCCCCGGATCGTGGGTCACGGCCCGACCCTCTATCAGGACGGACTGCCAGGAACACGCCGTCTCGAGCTGATCTCCGCCACACCGCTTCGCAGCGGGGTCATAGCGACGCACTATCGGCGGGCCCGCTGAGACCTGACCTCCGGGGAGCGAGGCGGCGCGTACGCTGGACCGCACGACACGATTCGGCGATCGGACAGGGGAGTTTTCACACATGGCGGGACGTATCGTCATCAGCGGGGCATCGGGCCTCATCGGCACCGCACTCGCCGCATCGCTCCGCGCGGATGGGATCGAAGTCACCGCTCTGGTCCGTCGGATCCCGCGATCGGAGGACGAGGCGCAATGGGCGCCGGGGGAGAGCGCACTCGACCCCGAGGTTCTGACGGGCGCAGACGCGGTCGTCGCCCTCGGCGGAGCCAGCGTGGGACGGCTGCCCTGGACACGCGGCTATCGTCGGGAGCTCGTCGACTCGCGGCTCCAGGCGACGCGTACCCTGACCACCGCGCTTCGGGCACTGCGCTCCGACGCCCCGGCGCTCGTCTCGGCATCCGCCGTCGGGTACTACGGCTCCGCCCCCGGTGAGATCCTCACCGAGGACTCGGCCGCAGGGCAGACCTTCCTGGCTGATCTGACCGTGCGGTGGGAAGCCGAAGCGCGACGCGCGGAAGACCACACCCGGGTCGCCCTGCTCCGTACCGCGCCGGTGGTGCACAGACGCGGAGTCCTCAAGCCCCTCATCCAGCTGACCCGATTCGGCGTCTCCGGGCCGTTGGGCCGCGGCACGCAGATCTGGCCGTGGATCTCGCTCGATGACGAGGTGCGGGCGATCCGCCACATCCTGGACGCCAAGATCGTGGGTCCGGTCAACCTCACCGGACCCACTCCGGCCTCCGCGAACGACATCGGTCGTGCGCTCGCCGCGCGGATGCACCGGCCGTTCTGGCTGCCCGCGCCGGCCTGGGCGCTGCGCTGGGTTCTCGGGGACGCTGCGGAATCGCTGTTGCTCCCCGACGCCGATGTCCGGCCTCAGGTGCTGGAGCGGTCCGGATTCCGGTTCACACACGCGACTGCGGCGGAGGCTGTCGCCGCCGCGCTGTGACGTCGTCGAACGGGACGGCATTCTTCCGGTGAGACCCCTCCCGGATCGGGGTGCCGCACTGCAAGACTGTGCGCATGGAGATCATCGAGAACTCGAAGCTCACGGTCGTCGGTGCGGGAAGCGTGGGATCGAGTGTCGCCTATGCGGCACTGATCCGTGGCTCTGCCCGGCACGTCGCGCTGTATGACATCGCGACCGAAAAGGTCGAGGCCGAGGTGCTCGACCTGGCCCACGGCACGCAGTTCACGGGCTCCAGCGACATCATCGGCGGCAGCGACATCTCTGTCGCAGCCGGTTCGCACGTCGTGGTGATCACGGCCGGGGCCAAGCAGAAGCCCGGCCAGACCCGCATCGAGCTCGCCGAGGTCAACGCGGGCATCATCCGCCGCATGATGCCCGATCTGCTCGAAGTCGCACCGAACGCCATCTACGTGATCGTCACGAATCCCTGCGACGTGCTGACGGTGATCGCACAGGAGGAGACGGGGCTTCCGCCGGAGCGGATCTTCGCCTCGGGAACCGTGCTCGACACGTCGAGGCTGCGGTGGAAGCTCGGTGAGCGCGCCGGAGTGTCGACCGCCAGCGTGCACGCCCACATCATCGGCGAGCACGGCGACACCGAGTTCCCGCTCTGGTCCCGCGCGACGATCGGCACCGTGCCGATCCTGGAGTGGGAGACGCCGGGGCACCCGCGCTTCACGCTCGACGAGCTGCAGGAGATCGCGGTCGACGTGCGTGACGCCGCGTACAAGGTCATCCAGGGCAAGGGAGCCACGAACTATGCGATCGGCCTGTCGAGCGCGCGCATCGTCGAGGCGATCCTGAGCGACGAGCATGCCGTGATGCCGGTGAGCACGGTGCTGCGCGACTTCCACGGGCTCGACGGTGTCGCCCTCTCGGTGCCGTCGATCGTGAGTGCGGCGGGTGCCGTGCCGATCCGGAACACATCGTTCTCCGACGGTGAGCTGGCGTTGCTGCGTCAGTCCGCCGACGCCCTCACCGCCGCGGCTGCCACCCTGCGTCCCTGAGGGCGCCGGCTCGGAGGCCGACGCCCTCAGTTCTCAGCGACCGTGCGGGTCGGTGCGATTCAGCGTCGCGACGACCTGGTCGTAGTCGCCGCGCGCTTCGCCGTAGCGGAGGAACTTGACCCGCTCGACCTGGATCTCGGTGGCGTCCGGCTGCGATTCGATCAGCATCATGACCTCGTCGATGAACTCGTCGAGCGGCATCGCCGACTCGTTTTCCTCGTGCCCGGGCATGAGTGGCGTGCGCACGGCCGGCGGCTCCAGTTCGAGCACCGACACGCTGCTCCCCTCGAGCTGCAGGCGCAGAGACTCGCTGAGCATGTGGATGGCGGCCTTGCTGGCGTTGTAGGTCGGCGTCACCCGGAGCGGGGCGAACGCGAGCCCGGAGGAGACCGTCATGATCGTCGCATCCGGCTGCGCGCGCAGGTGTTCGATGAAAGCGGCGATGAGCCGGATGGGCCCGAGGACGTTCGTGGTCACCGTCTCCTCGGCGGTGGCGAGGAAGCCCGACGGGGTCGTCCAGTCCTCTGCCCGCATGACGCCGGCCATGGTGATGAGCACATTGAGATCAGGGTGCTCGGCGAGCACAGCACGGGCAGCGGCCTCGATGCTGCGCGCGTCGGCAGTGTCGATGCGGATCGTATGGATGCCGGGGTGCGCGGTCGCGATGGCCGCGAGGCGGTCCTCGCGGCGTCCGCCCACGATCACGGTGTTGCCCCGATCGTGCATGCGCAGCGCGAGGGCGAGGCCGATACCGCTCGTCGCTCCCGGGATGAAGATGGTGTTTCCGCTGGTGTTCATGCAACCAGCCTCGGCCTCCTGGCGCCGTCCATCCAGAGAGCGGACATCCAGGGATCGGGGATCCCTGGAACCGGGGTCGACAGCGGGGGATACTTCAGGGGTGGATCGTGATGCACTGGCCGAATTCCTCCTCCGTCGGCGGGAGGCGCTGAGGCCCGTCGACGTCGGGCTCCCGGCAGGGCCGCGACGACGCACCTCGGGACTGCGCAGGGAGGAGGTGGCGCAGTTGGCGACCATGTCGACCGATTACTACGCCCGTCTGGAGCAGCGGCGTGGTCCGCAGCCGAGCGTGCAGATCCTCGCCGCGCTGGCCCGGGCTCTGCGCCTGACCGAGGACGAGCGCGACTACCTCTTCCGGCTCTGCGGCCACAGTGCCCCCGATCGTGCACACATCACGGAGTACGTACGCCCCGGCATCCTCCGCGTGCTCGACCGACTGCACGACACCCCGGCCTTCGTCGTCTCCGTCCTCGATGAAGTGTTGGTGCAGAACGATGCGTCCCGCGCGCTCGTGGGCGATGCGAGTGCACTCACCGGGCTCGACCGCAGCGGCATCTACCGCTGGTTCGCGTATCCCGACGTCGAACGGCGTCGGTATCGCGAGGCCGATCACCCGCGACAGGCCCGCGCCCTGGTCGGGTCGCTGCGTGCCGCGCACGGCGTGATGGGCCCCCGATCCCGCGCCGGGGAGATCGTCGCAGAGCTGACCGCCCGGAGCCCGGAGTTCGTCGAGCTGTGGGACGCCCACGTGGTGAGCCGTCGGTTCGAGCAGCATAAGGTGATGGTGCATCCGGAACTGGGCGAGATCGAGGTGGACTGTCAGGCGCTCTTCACCGAGGATGAATCGCACGCGTTGATCGTTCTCACCGCCGCACCCGGAAGCGAATCGGCGAGCAAGCTCGAGTTCCTGAGGGTGCTCGGCACGCAGAAGGTCTGACGCGAGCCTGCCTCAGGACTCCTCGTGGGTTCGCGGGTCGGCGTCGAAGAGGCGTCCGTCCGCGCGTCCCAGCGCGGTGATCGCCGCGACCTCGGCGTCGTCGAGCACGATCTCCGCCGCCGCGAGGTTCGCCACCTGGTGTGCGAGCGACGACGCCTTCGGGATCGACACCGTGCCGCGGGCGACGTGCCACGCGAGGACCGTCTGCGCGGTCGTGATGCCACGGGCCGCGGCGATGTCGTGGATCACCCGTTCGTCGAAGAGCTCTTTCGCGCGACCCAGCGGGCTCCATGCCTCGGTGAGGATGCCGTGCTCTCGGTGGTAGGCGAGCTGCTCCTCCTGCGGGAAGTACGGATGCACCTCGATCTGGTTGACGACGGGCCGCACCCCGGTCTCCTGCTCGATGCGCTCCAGGTGCTCCGGGAGGAAGTTCGAGACGCCGATCTGCCGGACGACACCGCGGGCCTGGGCGTCGACGAGCGCGGCCCAGGCCTGGACGTACTCGTCCTGAATGGGGTTGGGCCAGTGGACGAGGTGCAGATCCGTGACGTCGAGACCGAGCCGGGAGCGACTCTCCTCGATGCTCGTGCGCGCCTTCGCCGAGGGATGGTGGCGGCCGGGGAGCTTGGTGGTCACGATGATCTCGGAGCGATCGACCTCCGAGGTGGCGACCCCGCGCCCGACCGAGCCCTCGTTCTCATAGTTGAACGCCGTGTCGACCAGGCGGTAGCCCGCGGCGATGCCGCCGCTGACGGCCTCCGCCCCGACATCGCCGTGGAGTCCGTAGGTGCCGAGGCCGATGGCCGGGAGAGCGAACCCGTTGTGGGCTGTGAACGAGGGGACGACGGGCTGAGTGGTCACGATGCTCCTTCTTGGCCTTTTCGTCGAGCGTACGCTGAGGGGATGACAACGGAGGCGGAGATGGCGCCGGATGACGTCGTGATCGACGACGGGTCACGCTGCCCGTGCTCGTCCGGGGACACGTTCGGCGCGTGCTGCCGCCCGATTCTCGATGGAGCCGCTGCTCCGACGGCGGAGCGTCTGATGCGTTCGCGTTACACGGCCTTCGTCGTTCAGCACGCGGCGCACCTTCTGCGCAGCTGGCATCCGACGACGAGGCCGGAGATGATCGATTTCGAGCCCGACCTCGAGTGGCGGCGGCTGGTCGTCATCGATCGCGTGGCCGGTGGCCCCTTCGACCGCGACGGCGTGGTGGAGTTCGAGGCGCTCTGGCGTCAGGGAGCAGTGAGGGGCTCGTTGCACGAGCGCAGCCGCTTCGTGCGGGAGGACCGTCACTGGTACTACGTCGACGGCGACGTGCACTGATGGGCGGATGTCGTGACAGCGACTAGATTTGAGAGCGTGAACGCCAGCCCCGAGAACCAGCGCACCCTGCTCGACATCGCCGACCTCGATCGGCGCATCGCGCAGACCGAGCGTGCACGAACGAAGCCGAGCCAGGCGGGGCGGATCACCGAGCTCGTCGCGATCCGCCAGGAGCAGCTCCGCGAGCTGACCGCGCTCGCCGGCACCCGCGACGATGTGCGCACCGAGCTGAAGCGCCTGGAATCCGATGTCGCCGTCGTCGAGGCACGACGGAATCGCGACGCGGAGCGGCTCGCCGCATCGACGAACTCCAAGGACGCGCAGGCGCTCGAGCACGAATTGGCGAGCCTCGCCCGCCGGCAGAGCGACCTCGAGGACGCCGAACTCGATGTGATGGGACGGCTCGAGGAAGCGGAAGCCGCCCTTGCCGCCCAGCAGGCACTTCTCGACACCACGACGGCGGAGGGTTCCGCGCTGACGGCGCAGGCGAAGGCGGATGTCGCCGCGGCCACCGAGCTCGGTGCACAACTCGCCCGCGATCGGGCTGCCGTTGCGGAAGGCGTGGCGCCGGAGCTGCTGGCCGAGTACGCACGCCGTGCCGCGAACAGCGCGGGCGCCGCGCTGCTCACTCGCGGCACCTGCGAAGGCTGCCGCATCCTGCTCCCCAGCACCGACCTGAATGACATCCGTCGCGCGGCCGACGACCTCGTCGTCTCATGTCCTGAGTGCGGCTGCATCCTCGTGCGCACCGAGGAGTCCGGGCTCGCATGAGCGGCGCCTGCGCGCGCCGGCGATGACGACACCGGCGTCGCGCGTCGAGAGACGCATCGTGCTGATATCCGTCGGGCCGCGGGAGTACGCGGCGATCGAACTCGACGGGAACGACCGAGAGCAGGACCGCACGTTTCTGCGCGCCGATGATCTCGCCGCGTGGGTTCGTTCGGTCGAGGATTCCGATGCTCCGCGATGGATCATGCGCTCCGCCGCGGAAACCTACGCGCTTCTCCTGGGCCACGGAGTTCGGATCACGCGCAGCCATGATCTGGTCCTGTGCCACGCCATCCTGCGGGACACCTCGTCGGTTCCGAGCCCGCTCCCGGCATCGCCCGATTGGGAGCGACGCGAACCGGCCGCAGCGGTCCCATCGCTGTTCGACGTGTTCGACGATGTCGTCGATGACGATGCGGTCGCTGTGACGCTCGATCAGTACCGGGCGCAGCGCGACGTGATCGCTGCGGCACCGGACGGACGTCTCACGCTGCTGTGCGCCGCCGAATCGGCGGGTGGCCTGATCGCCGAGGAGATGCGGGTCGCAGGGTTGCCCTGGGACGCGGGCGTGCACGATGCGATCCTGACCGACGCCCTGGGGACGCGTCCGGTCGCCGGGGGAGTGCCGAGCCGCATGGTCGAGCTCGGCGATCGGGTGCGTGAGCTCCTCGGTGACTCGTCGCTCCACCTCGACAGCCAGCAGAAGCTGCTTCGGGCGCTGCATCGCGTCGGCATCCAGGTGGAGTCGACGAGTCGGTGGGAGCTTGCAGAGCACGATCATCCCGTGGTCGAACCGCTGCTCGCGTACAAGAAGCTCTCGAGACTGCTCAGCGCGAACGGCTGGGCATGGCTTGCGGAGTGGGTGCACGAGGGACGATTCCGTCCGGTGTACATCCCGGGTGGCGTCGTCACCGGGCGCTGGGCCTCGGCCGGCGGTGGGGCGCTCCAGCTGCCGAGGAGCCTGCGCCCCGCAGTGCGGGCGGATCCCGGATGGACTCTGGTCGTGGCGGACGTCGCGCAGTTGGAACCCCGGATGCTCGCCGCGATGGCGGCCGATGAGGCGATGGCCCGGGCCGCCCGGGGGAGTGATCTCTACGCCGGAGTCGTCGCCTCCGGTGCGGTCGCGACTCGGGAGGAGGCGAAGTACGCGGTTCTCGGAGCGATGTACGGAGCCACGACGGGCGACAGCGGCCGGCTGGTTCCGCGCCTGCGCAAGGTGTACCCGCGCGCGATGGCGCTCGTCGATGCCGCAGCGCGCACGGGAGAGGACGGTGGCATCGTGTCGACCTGGCTCGGCCGATCCTCCCCGCGGCCATCGGTGGAGTGGATGCGGCTGCAGTCGGAAGCGACCGACGCGGACGCCGACCCGGCGGTCGTGGCTCTCGCGCGACGCAGAGCACGCGACTGGGGGCGGTTCACCCGGAACTTCGTGGTGCAGGGCACGGCTGCCGAGTGGTCCTTGATCTGGTTGGCGGAGATCCGTCATCGGCTGCAGCAGATCCCCGAGGTGTTCGCCGAGGCTGCGGCATCCGGTCCGTTCGCACGCGCGCCGCACCTCGCGTTCTTCCTGCACGACGAGGTGATCCTGCATGTTCCGCTCGAACATGCCGAGGCCGCTGCGGAGGCCGTGCGAGAGGCAGCGGCCACCGCGACGACGAGACTGTTCGGCTCTTTCCCGATCGATGTGCCCCTCGACCTGCGCATCGCGGAGTCGGCGGAGAAGTAGTCGCAGGCCGGGGGATCCGGAGAACGTAGACTGGAGACGCGAATGGGTCGACTGGACGGCCGCGTTGCGGGTGACCGCACCGAGGAACGTCCGGGCTCCTCAGGGCAGGACGGTGGGTAACGCCCACCCGGAGCAATCCGCGAGAAAGTGCCACAGAGAGTAGACCGCCCCGCAAGGGGTAAGGGTGAAAGGGTGGTGTAAGAGACCACCGGGGGCCATGGTGACATGGCCCGCCAGGTAAACCTCGTCCGGAGCAAGGTCAGACAGAGGATGTTGACGCGGCTCGCCGAGTCCTCGGGTAGACCGCTAGAGTGCCACGGCAACGTGTCGCCGAGAGAGATGGCCGTCGAAGGGGCGAAGAACCCCGGAACAGAACCCGGCGTACAGGTCGGCCCATTCGCATTAATCCGACTTGAGCAGGTATTTTCCTAGACCACTCCGGGCAGAGTCCGCGGAGAGTCCGCAGAACTCCCAAGCACGCTGTCGGCGGCTTCTCGAGTCCGGTCATCAGAGTCCGCCCACATGTGCCCGTACGTGTCCAGCGTCTCTATCGCGGATTCGTGGCCTAGCCGAGCCTGAACCGTTTTCACTGACTCGCCGTATCGGATCAACAGGCTCGCGTAGATCGACTAGGCGGCCCGCTACGCTCAGCAAGGTGAATGAGTGGCAATTTCTTGCGGCTGTAGCCGTACCCGTGTTTGGCTTCCTCGGTGCCCTCGGCCAGCGCGAACGGACTCCGGGCCAGTTTCGGCGCTTGCGGGAAGCGGCTGCGGCGCTCAAGGACCTGCCGCCCGGAACTGAAGCTCACGCAGCCATAAGCGAACTCGTCGCAGCTCAAGCACGATCGATGACCGCGCGTGAGGCTCGAACTCTCAACGTGACGAACCTCATCCTTTCCATGATCCTTGGAGGGTTCGCAGCCTGGGCCACGTACGGACTCTCCGTCTGGTGCATTAGTACCTGGGCAACACCCTGGGGGTGGGTTTCGCTGACCGTGAGCATCGTGATCGGACTCGCACTGATGCTATTTGTTGGTGCTGCCTTTGGAACCATTTACAACCCGAAATCTCACAAGTAGGTAGTCCGGCCGGGACGCGGCCAGATGCCCTACTTATCACCCGCGTCCGCGATTGGCCCATGTCCGCGGCGTTCGGCTTGCAACTGGTCTGGCGCGGCACGCGGCGAGGACTAACCGTGCCCAGCTCGCGCATCCGTGAGCTGGGGCCGCGTTGCTCCACTCCCAGCATGGTCAGTCTGTACGTAGTCGCGCGGGCAGCACCGCTATGTTCGGAGAGATGGCCAATTCTGACCCCCGACCTACATGCTTCATCGCGATGCCGATCACCACGCATAGCGACACTGTCGAGAGGTTCGGCGGAGACACGGCCCATTGGGATCACGTCATCGAGACAATCTTCGTGCCGGCGATCGAAGCCGCAGGATTCGTTCCGGTTCGTCCTAGCGTGCGGGGGACGGATCTCATCCACGGCGAGATCATTCGGCAGCTCTCCAGCGCCGACATGGTGTTGTGCGATCTGAGTGATCACAACCCCAACGTCTTTTTTGAACTCGGCGTACGCACGTCCGTGAACAAGCCCATCGCCCTCGTGCGCGACGAACACACTGAACTCCCCTTCGACACTTCCAACCTCAACACCCACCGGTACAAGTCGACCCTCAACGCTTGGGACACATCCTCCGAGGTTGAGAAGCTGAAGACTCACATCGAGGACAGCGTCGCGACGTGCAAGGGCGAAAATCCGCTTTGGCGCCACTTTGGACTGACAATCACCGCTTCACAGCCTGAGGTCACGGAGTCTTCAGCAGACGCGAAGCTCGAGCTGATTTGGGAGGGGCTGCGAGACCTTCGGCGAGATTTCACCTCAGCAGGAAACGCCAGCGCGCACACGGACCAGCTGAACAAACAGCAGGTTCAGCGCGAACGAGATGTTGCGCATGAAGTGGCGCGTGTGCTCGGGGTAAAGCAGTACAAGCTGCAAACTGGATTCGAAGGCGCTGACCTACGGCTGATCTTCCCCCACACGCCGCACGGAATCGAACTAGTGGACAAGATCACCGAGGCGGCATCTTGGCATGCCTTCGAGCTTAAGCATGCGTCACTCGCTGCAGACAGCCTCGTATTGTTGTTCGAGGATCACGACCCTAAGCGTTGAGGTTAGATAGCAGGATCCTTGCCTTCTACGGCGTTGCCCCACACCCAACATCGAGTCGCCCCATACCTGTGAGACTCGGGGCGGCCGATCTGGGATTGGCTGGCAGGGTTGGCGTTGGCAGTTCTCAACAGGTTCGTGACTCACCCCAGACCTGGCCCCGTAAGGGTGCCTTCTGCTGGACTTGTCCGTTCCTGGTGGGACGGCCGACGTCGATCCGGCCCACGTCGGTGGCTTGATTAGAAGCCTGTCCAACCGATCAAGGTTGTGACTCCTCACAGAGTTGCCCCGAAGTGATTCCTCCCGGATCAGCGCCGGCCGCGTGCGGCCAGCCCTGAATGATCCATCGAGAGGAAGGAGGCGGCCGCAGTGACTATCGTCGCGCAATCCCGCTCCTATGTCATCGGCGTGGACTGTCACGCCCGCACCCACACCTACGCCATCATCGACCCGCGCACCGGCGAGCAGCTCGGCTGCGAGCAGTTCCCGACGACCCCGTCCGGCCTCAACCGGGCGATCAGCTGGGCGGCCCGACGCACGGGCGGCGACGCGACCACGCTTTGGGCGATCGAGGGCGTCGCCACCTACGGCGCCCAGCTCGCGCGCGCCGTCACCGATACCGGATTCGATGTCGTTGAAGCACCGCAAACGAGCGCCAGAGCACGGCACGGAATCGGCAAGTCCGACCCGATCGACGCACGAATGATCGCCGCGGCAACTCTCGGGCTGGACGATACCCAGTTGCGGCGACCTCGACAAGACAGGGGCGTCCGCGCGGCTCTGCGCACGCTCGTCGCGGCGCGCGACATGATGGCCGGCGAAAGGACGATGAACATCAACGCCCTCACCGCCCTGCTCCGCGTCAACGGTCTCGGTGTCGACGCTCGAAAGTCACTCACCCGCACCCAGATCGCCGCGGTCTCAAAATGGCGGGAACGCTCCGAGACTCTCGAGACCCAAATCGCTCGAGCAGAAGCCATCCGGCTCGCTCGACGCATCCGTGACCTGAACGACCAGCTCGCCACGAACAAAGCTGACATGGTGCTTCTCATCAAGAGCAGCCCGGCTGCTCCGATACTTGACGAACCCGGCATCGGCCCCGTTACCGCCGCAGTGGTCTTGACCGCCTGGTCTCACCACGGCCGCGTTCGCTCCGAAGCCGCGTTCGCCGCTCTCGCCGGCGTCAACCCCATCCCCGCCTCCAGCGGCAACACAACCCGACACCGCCTCAACCGCGGCGGCGACCGACGCCTCAACAAAGCGCTCCACATGGCCGTCGTCAACAAGCTCCAATACGATCCCGACACACGCGCCTACGTCGCGCGAAGAGTTGCAGAAGGCCACAGCAAACGAGAGATCCTCCGCATCATCAAGCGCTACCTCGCCCGCAGACTCTTCCGAATGCTGAACACACTCCACAGCGTCCCGTCAGCGGTTTGACATTGGGCATCTGAGCACGAAGGATCCCCACCTGGCCAAGTGGGGATCCTTCGTCGTTCGCTATTTGCTCTGCACGGCCAAGGGCGTTCGGGGCTGGCGGGCTACATAGCTGCCCAAGGGCCGAACGCGCCTCCGGGTGTGGATTGCCCCGATCCGACGACGGCACCAGCCGAGCTCGTGCCGTAGACCGCATTGAGGCCCGCTGTGGTGCGAATGCTGGCAAGGGCGGTCATCAGGGTTGCTCCCGAACCGATCTGCGCCCACCCTGCTGGAGTTGGGACGGTGTTCACAGTCGAGCCCCAGACCGTGCCGTCGCCGCCCAGAGAATAGATGGAGTAGGTAGACCCTGTTTGCAGGACTGACGGTGTCGCGCTTCCGACCGATACTGGACCGGAGCCCAAGTTGACCCAGGCGCCGAATGCTCCGTTAGGGACGTCATGCGACACGCTCGAGACAGTGCTACCGGCCCCGGCGAATACGGTGAGTCGGTCCGAATCGTTGATGACAGCGGGGTCGGTGGAGATGCCCGCCCCGCCTGTACCCAGGTCGGCCCACGCGGCGAAGGTCGAGCCCACGGACGTCTGTGCGGTGCCGAAGATCTGGGACGACTCGGTTCGGGCGAACAGAGCGATCCGGCCGTCCGAGTATTTTGCGAGGGCCGGTTTGCCTAGGAGGCGGGTGTTGGACGTACCGATCGGGGTCCATGAGCCGAAAGATGCGCCGGCAGACGTCTGAGCGACACCGGCGATGGTTCCGGAATCGGTCGCGGCGTACACTCCAATGGCGCCGCTATCGTACTGGACAGCGACGGGGTCACCGACGATTCCGTTGCCGCCGGCGCCGATCGTTGTCCAGGGAGTGAAAGGCCCACCGATGGAGGTCTGGTTGGTGCCTACGATCGTGCCAAGAGTGGTGCGGGCATAGATCGCAAGGATGTTGCCGTTGAGCCACAGCACAGATGGGCGACCGGTCAAAGTCCCAAGATCCCCGCCGAGCTTCGCCCAGGGCGACAGCCCCGCCCCGGGGCTGGCTTGACTGGCGCCCCAGAGGTTTCCATCGGTACGGATCGCGTAGAGCGAAATGCGATTCGCCGTGTCGATGACTGCGCTCGGTCCGTTGGCCGCCCGGGCTGCACCGCTTGGTGTCGTTGTGGCGAGTGGAGCGCCGTTCATGAAAGGGTCAGGATTGATGGGGACATCGTTGAGGCGGATCTCAAGGTGCAGGTGCGCCCCGAAAGACCTTCCCGTGTTACCCACCCTGCCGAGATAGTCTCCGCGCCGCACCGGACCCACGGAAACTCGAGTCCCCTCAAGCATGTGCCCGTAGATAGAGCGGTAGCCATCTGCGTGCTGAATCCAGATGCTCTCGCCGTAGGCACCCCCCGTACCGGTGACGTCGCTGATGATGATCGTCCCATCTGCGACTGCATAGATGGGAGTGCCCTCACCGGGAGTGAAGTCGATCCCTGCGTGCACGTTCGGTATGAATCCGCGAGATCGCGAGGACAAGGACGTAAACGGGTAGCCCCACGTCACCGCAGCGGATGCTGCAGTCGGGAGTCCGAAGATATCTGCTGCGACCGCTGATGCGGCAACAGCTGTCCCCGCCGCTGCGATGAACGTGCGGCGGGACAACGGACGAGGTGAGCGGAAGCTTGGTGTGGAAGACGTCATCCCCGCATCCTACTGACCAGCTCGAAACGCAACGCAGGCTGCTACTACTCTCCTGGTGTCAGCCGCCTCAATAGGCACCAGACCGGCCTCGGTCACTGGCTCAATCACGGACGCTTCAGTGGGCGTCGGCGGCGCGATATTTGTTCGCCTTCCGGTCAACGATGTACGCGCGGACCCTGGCAGCAACGTCGGTGAACACCCTCCACACCACCCCGCGTCAGCTTGACATTCATAGAAGCGTCCAACATCGAAACGTATGCTGGCCAGCCCTGAACTCGATGCCAGCGGCGAGCGGTATGGAACGTACGATCTTCGCGTCGGCCCTCACTGCCTCGGCGCCGAATCGCGCCCACGCCCGTACCCGCTTTTGAGTGCCGTGCGGGTAGATGGTGACTGGTTGCTCGCGTAGAGCCAGATCGCGGTCGGTGAGCGACTGGAGGGGACCGCGCTTCGCTGCTTCAAGGACGACCCGCGCCTGCGACTGCATGTAGCCGTACGCCGATAACGTCGCACCCGGATTCCCCACACCGGCACCCCTTTCTCCGGCCCACACCCAGGGTAGCAATCTTCGAACAAATGTTCTATTCTCTTGATCCATGGAAACGCCAGCGATCGAACGCGTCGTAACCCTGTGGATGGCCAACGACATCCCCGCACGGATGATCTACGCAGGCCGACGATGGCGCGTCACAGACACCCCCACACGACTCTGAGGCACTCCACCTGGACCGCCCCCTCGACGAACCACACCACGGCCTGTAAGGGTGGAGATTTCAAGGAACCGACGACAGCGGGATCTCATTCGTGTTCGACGTCTACAAGGGCGAAGACGGCTGGCACGTCCACCGGACGTATGACTAATTCGGCGACTTTACGAGCGTGCGCGGGGGCCGACTGTCAGAATCATCCCTATGCCCGCATACGCCAAGCTGCCCAAGAATCATCCGGTCGCCACGTGCTTCCTCGATGAAACTGGTTCGATTTCGAACGATCGGTTCTTCGGAGTCGGACTCGTGAGCCTAGAGGAACCGTCGCGCCTTCTCCGGAGCGTCCAGAATTTGCGTGATCGGAAACACTGGTACAACGAGTTCCACTTCTCGAGTGTCACGAGGGACAGCCTCGAGATCTACAAACAGCTTGTCGACCTTTCGCTGGCAGTCCAGGGCTTTCACTTCTATTGCTTCATCGCCGACCGAACTGGCGCTGATCCCGTCGAACGCTTCGGTGACCGTTGGACTGCGTACTTGAAGATGTCCGAGCAGCTTGTTGTCGCAAGCTTTCCGCCAGGAGCTGTGGTTAGCGTCGTCGCCGACAACTACTCGACGCCGGCATCAGTCTTGTTCGAGGAAGAACTCCGTTACAGCATCAACCGACGGTTCCGTCGTCTTGCAGTGCAATCGGTCTACCGCGCGGACTCGCATGCCTTCGATGGGCTTCAGGTGGTCGACCTGTTTACATCGGCTGCAGCGTTCGAGTTCCGAGCCAACGCGGGCCTTGCGAGTCACTCAAGCGAGAAGGGCAAGCTCGCGGCATACGTTCGCGAGTCCCTCGGGACGGAGACCTGTCTGACGGGATGGCGCAACTCTGATCACAGCATCCAGATCTACAACCATGGGCACGGCCAGGTGGCGCCGTAAAAAAGGAACAGCCCTGGCAGTGCCAGGGCTGTTCCGTAAGACGTAGGGCTATAGACCAGAGGTCCACACCCGTGATACCAGTGTAACACGTCGTCAAGCAAATCAACGAGAGAGATCGCTTGGCATCGCTAGGCAGCGAGGCGATCTACCGGGATGCTCTGATGGGCATAACCACTCCCGTAGCCCATCCGCGGATCGTCGTACCAATCACAGCTTCACCTCCCGTTCAGTCGCTAGTCCATATTGCAGTCGGCTCGGGGGGTGACGGTTGCTTCCCCACATACAAGCTTGAGCACGTCCGTATACCGGTCGCTCATGGTTGGCGCGACCTCAACCCATTCATACTCTTCGCCTCTGGCGTACGGGAGTGCACCAGCGAGACCTCGGGCTGCTTGCCATCCTTCAGCGCTTCCATAGACGTACACGCGGTTGAGCGCGTCCTGGAAGGTATTTCGAGAGTCAAGCCAGCGGCTAACGAACTGATCAGAACGCAGCACGTCGATCGCATCCGGCGGTAGCGTGCCCCGCAAATCGTGTGCCTTGAGTACGTCGTTGGTGCGATTGGCGTAGTCATCGGCCGCATCGACGAGCGCCAGGTACGCATCCGCACGCAGTTCTCGTTGCTCGGCTTGTTGACTCACTTCGATCTGACGCTCCACGGTCAGCATCGTTATCCCACCGCCGATGAGGACTCCCACCAAGCCCGCAACCAGCGGTAGCCAAGTCTGCAACCCGAGTGCGCTCTTCCTGCTCGCCATACAGCGACTATCTCATCGGGCTGAGAGAATCTACTGACGCGACGCGTTCCGATCGATGTACGCCTGGATCGCTTCACGCGTGTAAAAGACGAGCCGACCATGCTTCACGAACTCAGGACCAGCACCGGGAGTCATGCGCCACACGGCGAGATTGTTCTTCTTCGCGCGGAAGATGTATGCGGCCTCATCGGGTGTGAGGAGACGATCGACTGAACCAGCGGAGCCGGTGGGGGCTGTCGTGACGTCCCCATTCAGCTTCCGGATCACCTGATCGGCGACCATGCCTGCGAACTCGGCCATGAACTTGTCTGCGACGGATGCCATGCGCAAAGTCTCAATGCCGAAAGGTGTGCGGAGCCTTATGTATGTACACCTCAAGGCGTGTATGTACACCACAAGACTCACAGGCAAGCGGGCCTATCGTCTCCGTCCATGAGTACCCCGATCCCGACCACGAAGCAGGCCGCCGCATACTGTGGCCTCGCATCCGCCCAGTCCCTCTACAACCTCATCAGTGAGGGTGTCGGACCCGTCTACTTCAAACAGGGTCGCCGCAACGCTTTCTACGAATCCGACCTGGACGACTGGAACCGTGCCCGACTCGCACGGGCCGACCGCGCATGACCCTGCTGCTGGCCGACGAACTGGCGGCCGAACTCCGCTGCTCTGCACAGACGGTGTATCGCCTGGCCCACCAAGGTGACATCCCCGGCATCTGTGTGGGCCGGTCGTGGCGGTTCGACCTCGAAGAAGTCAAAGCAAAGCTGAGCGCCCCACCCGAGGTCGATCCTTGGGTGCGCAAGAGCGGCGTGACGCGGCGATGGGCGCCATAGCGGGGGGCATAGCGAGGTGTATGTACACCGCACCCAGTCCGCAGATAGTCCGCAGAATTGTCAATCAGCGCCCGCGCGAGCCATCGGGAACCAACCAACAAAACCCTGTTCAAGACTGATAACCGAGTGTCGCCAACCATCGTCAACAACGAGGTTCAGAACCCGGCGTACAGGTCGGCCCATTCGCCTCACACGAACGAAGGCCCCGATGACTGCAGAGTCAGCGGGGCCTTGGTGTGTCCGGCGTCGTGGCGATCAGTCCCCGGCCAGGGACGCCGCACCGATGATGCCGGAGTTGTTGCGGTGGATCGCCGGGACGATCGGGGTCTTGAGATCGAGAAGCGGGAGGAAGTCGCCCGCATTCTTCGACACGCCGCCGCCGACCACGAACAGGTCGGGGCTGAACAGGAACTCGATGTGCGAGTAGAACGCCTGCAGGCGCTCGGCCCACTCGGCCCAGGTGAGGTTCTCGCGCTCGCGCGCCGAGGTCGCGGCGTACGTCTCGACCGACTCGTACTCACGGAAGTTCAGGTGCCCGAGCTCGGTGTTCGGCAGCAGCACACCGTCGTAGAGGAAAGCCGATCCGATACCGGTGCCGAGGGTCGTCAGAAGGGTGAAGCCGCGCACGTCCCTGGCGGCTCCGTGGCGGGCCTCCGCGACGCCGGCGGCATCGGCGTCGTTGACGAAGACGATGTTGCGGCCGAGGCCGTCCCGGAAGAACCGCTCCGCGTCGAAGTCGATCCACTCCTTCGAGACGTTCGCGGCGGAGAGGGTCTTGCCGCGCTTGACGATCGCCGGGAAGGCGACACCGAGCGGAAGGGTGGAGTCGTGGACGTCGAGCGTCTTCAGAACGGTCTGCACGGCGTTGAGCACATCCTGCGGCGATGCGCCCTCGGGAGTGGGGACCCGCACCCGGTCGGATGCCATGATTCCGTGCTCGAGGTCGACGATTCCTGCTTTGATACCCGTGCCGCCGATGTCGACGCCGATCGCTTTTGCCATGGGCGATAGCTTAGCGACCGCGGTGCGCGCCAGTAGGATCGATGACATCACGTGAAGAAGGGGCAGACATGTCTGACGGCGACCACAAGTACTGGTACAACTCCACGACCGGCGAGATCGAGTTCGGCATGATCTCGCCCTCCATCGACCGCATCGGTCCGTTCGACACGGAGGCCGAGGCCCGCCGTGCGCCCGAGGTCGTCAAGGAGCGTTCGCGCGCCTGGGCCGAGGAAGAGGCCGTCGAGCAGGGCTGGGATGTCAAGGGCGACGCAAAGGGCCAGGGCGCAGAGTAGCCATGGACAAGCAGAGGGACTTCGTCCTCCGGACCATCGAGGAGCGCGGCGTCAAGTTCGTGCGGCTGTGGTTCACGGACGTGATCGGCACGCTCAAGTCGGTGGCCATCGCGCCGGCCGAGGTCGAGGGCGCCTTCGCGGAGGGCATCGGGTTCGACGGTTCGGCGATCGAGGGGCTGACACGCACCTACGAATCCGATCTGCTCGCGCAGCCCGATCCGACGACGTTCCAGACGCTGCCCTGGCGCGGGGAGATCGACCCGACCGCGCGCATGTTCTGCGACCTGACGACGCCCGACGGGCAGCCGGCCGTCGCCGACCCGCGTCACGTGCTCAAGCGCACGCTCGCGAAGGCCGCGGACGCCGGATTCACGTTCTACACGCATCCGGAGATCGAGTTCTATCTGCTGAAGTCCTCCTCGTTCGGTCCCGACGGCCCCGTGCCCGTGGACTCGGCCGGATACTTCGACAATGTTCCCGGTGGCACGGCACACGACTTCCGCCGCCGCTCGGTGCGGATGCTGGAAGACCTCGGCATCTCCGTGGAGTTCAGCCACCATGAAGGCGGCCCCGGGCAGAACGAGATCGATCTCCGTTACGCGGACGCACTCACGACAGCCGACAACATCATGACCTTCCGCACGGTGATCAAGGAGGTGGCGATCGAGCAGGGCGTCTATGCGACGTTCATGCCGAAGCCCCTCAGCGACCAGCCCGGCAGCGGGATGCACACGCACATGTCGCTGTTCGAAGGCGACCAGAACGCGTTCTACGAAGAAGGCGCCAAGTACCAGCTGTCGAAGACAGGGCGGCACTTCATCGCGGGCCTGCTCCGTCATGCGAACGAGATCTCTGCAGTCACCAACCAGTTCGTCAACTCGTACAAGCGCCTGTGGGGCGGCGACGAGGCGCCGAGCTTCGTGACCTGGGGCCACGCCAACCGCTCCGCTCTCGTCCGCGTGCCGATGTACAAGCCCAACAAGAGCCAGTCGTCCCGCGTGGAGTACCGGGGCATCGATTCGGCGTCGAACCCGTATCTCGCGTACGCACTCCTGCTCGCAGCGGGGCTCAAAGGAATCGAGGAGGGATACGATCTCCCGCCCGAGGCCGAGAACAACGTGTGGTCGCTGAGCGACGCCGAGCGGCGTGCACTGGGCTACGAGGCGCTGCCGGCGAGTCTCGACCATGCCCTGGAGTACATGGAGGCATCCGAGCTCGTCGCGGAGACGCTGGGCGAGCAGGTCTTCAACTACGTGCTGCTCAACAAGCGCAAGGAATGGGAGGCCTACCGAGGTCAGGTCACCCCGTTCGAGCTGAAGAGCAATCTCGAACTGCTCTGATCCGCACAGATGGCGCGTCCTGACGATTCGGTCTCCCTCTCCGCGCTGGCGAGGCTCGGCTTCTCCGAGTTGAGTGAAGCCGCGGCCTCTCTCGCTGAGCTGGCGGCCATTCTGGATCAGCCGCGCTCGGTCCTGCTCGAGGCGGCCGACGCCGCCGACCCCGATGCAGCGGTGCGCGGACTCCTGCGGGTGGCGCGCCGCGACGAGGAGCCGTTGCGGCGGCTGCTGGTCGACGAGGAGACCCGTCGGCGGGTATGGCGGGTGTTCGGCGCGTCGGAAGGGTTCGCCGAGTTCTTCCTCCGCCACCCGGATCAGCTCTCGGTCCTGGAAGGGCCGATCGTCGGGCTGCCCTCGTCGGCGGAGCTGCAGGAGCGCCTGCTGGCTGCGGTGGGCGCGGAAGACGGCTTCGCGCAGTCGGGCGACGATGATGCGGTCGTCGCGATCAGAATCGCGTATCGTCGGCATCTCGCCGCGATCGCCGCCTATGACCTCTCGCATCCGCACCCGGAGTCGATCGTCGGACCGGTGTCTGCGGCGCTGGCGGACATCGCAGGTGCCGCCCTCGAAGCGTCGCTCGCCGTCGCCAGGGCCAGACTGCAGGCATCGATGGGCCGTGCGGAAGTGGCCGCGACGCGTCTCGCCGTCATCGGGATGGGCAAGGCCGGGGCTCGCGAGCTGAACTACGTCAGCGACGTCGATGTGATCTTCGTCGGCGGGAGTAGCGACGAGGAGATCCTCTCGGAGGCGCGGGCGATCGATATCGCCACGCGACTCGCGCGCGAGACCATGCGCAACCTCGACGCCATCGAGGTGGAGCCGCCGCTGTGGGAGGTGGACGCCGCTCTCCGCCCCGAAGGCAAGCAGGGTGCACTGGTCCGCTCGCTCGCGTCGCACCTCGCGTACTACGACCGCTGGGCGAAGAGCTGGGAGTTCCAGGCGCTGCTCAAGGCCCGTCCGATCGCGGGAGACGCCGAGCTCGGGGGCGAGTACATCGCCGCGGTGCAGCCGAAGATCTGGTCGAGCGCGGCGCGACAGGACTTCGTGGAGAGCGTGCAGCGCATGCGGGAGCGCGTGATGGAGCACATCGATCCCGAGGATGCGCCGTATCAGCTGAAGCTCGGAGCCGGCGGTCTGCGAGACATCGAGTTCACGGTGCAGCTGCTGCAGCTGGTCCACGGTCTCACCGACGAATCGCTGCGCACGCGTGGAACCCTGGAGAGTCTCGACGCACTCGTCGAGGGCGGCTACATCGGACGCGTCGATGCAGCCGCGTTCGCCGACGACTATCGTCTGCTGCGGCTCATGGAGCACCGCCTCCAGCTCAGGGAGCTCAGCCGCACGCATCTGATGCCGCGCACTCCTGCCGGTCTTCGGATCCTGGCGCGAGGCACCGGACTGGCCGAGAGCGGCGAGGGCGTGTGGGCGCGCTGGGAGAGCGTGCGTCGCGAGGTGCGCGAGATCCACACCCGCCTGTTCTACCGGCCGCTGCTCAGCGCCGTCGCCGGGCTGCCGGAGGAGGAGCGCACGCTCTCCGCAGCCCAGGCGCACGACCGCCTGGCGGCGATCGGGTTCCGTGACCCGGCGGGAGCTCTCCGGCACATCGGCGCCCTCACGAGCGGACTGAGCCGTAAGGCGACGATCCAACGCCACCTGATGCCCATCATGGTGCGGTGGTTCGCGGACGGCAGCGACCCCGACTATGCGCTCCTCGCATTCCGGCGCATCAGCGAGCGTCTCGGGGACACTCCCTGGTTCCTGCGGATGCTGCGGGACTCCTCAGGGGCCGCCGAGAGTCTCACCCGCCTGTTGTCATCCTCACGCTACGTCGGGGAGCTCCTGGAGTGGATCCCCGAATCCGTGGCATGGTTGGACAGCACGGGGCGTCTGCGCCCTCGGGGCGCGGCAGCGCTCGACGAGGAGGCTCGTGCGATACAGACGCGTCATGAGTCCATCGGCGATGCGCTGCGCGCCGTCAGGGCGCTGCGCAGGCGTGAGCTCCTGCGCACCGCTATGGGAGCAGTCCTCGACGTCCTCACCATCGAAGAGGTGGCCACCGCACTCACCGAGATCACCGAGGCCACGATTCAAGCCGCCCTGCGCGCGGTGATCCGCGAGGTGGTCCCGCTCGAAGACGAGGCGTTGGACTTCGCCGTCATCGCGATGGGACGGTTCGGTGGCGCCGAGCTCGGCTTCGGGTCCGACGCCGACATCCTCTACGTGTACGACGCGAACGGCGTCGATCCGCAGCGCGCCCAGAAGCTGGCGACGCAGATCGTGGCGGGGCTGCGCGAGCACCTGACCGATCATCGCCTCCCGCTCGACCTCGATGCCGATCTGAGGCCGGAGGGACGCAACGGGCCGGTCGTGCGATCCATCGAGGCGTACACGGAGTACTACCGACGGTGGTCGCTGTCGTGGGAGGCGCAGGCCCTGCTCCGCGCCCGCGGCGTCGCCGGGAGCGCGAAGCTGATCACGCGTTTCACCGCCCTGGCCGACACGATCCGCTATCCCGAGTCCGTCGATCTGCAGGGCACACGTGAGATCAAGCGGATCAAGGCCAGGGTCGAGGGGGAGCGGCTGCCGCAGGGCGCCGATCCGCGGCGTCACCTGAAACTCGGTCCCGGCTCGCTCAGCGACGTGGAGTGGCTGGTGCAACTGCTGCAGCTGCAGCATGCGCACGCGGTTCCCGGGTTGCGCACGACGTCGACGCTCGGTGCCCTCGAGGCTGCCGTCGCCGCTGATCTCGTCTCCGAGGAGGACGCGCTGCGCCTTCGTGAAGCCTGGCTCCTGTCCAGCCGTCTCCGCTCTGCGATCACCCTGCTCACGGGGCAGACGAGTGACGTGCTGCCGGCGGATCGTCGACAGCTCGACGCGATCGGCAGGCTCCTGGGCTACCCCGATCGATCGGCGACCGAGCTCGAAGAGGATTACCTCGGGGTCACCCGACGCGCACGGAAGACCTTCGAGCAGCTCTTCTACGGCTGAGTCCGCAGCCTGAGTTTGCGGTATCGGGCGAGGTGTCCCAAGCTGACGATATGACCCACGCACGTATCGGCATCGTCTGGAACCCTTCGAAGGTCGAGCAGGAGGTCCTGCAGACCGCCGTGAGCGGCGTGTTCGACGCTCAGTACGACATCCGCTGGTGGGAGACGACTCCGGAGGACCCGGGCCGGGGCATGGCTCGTGAGGCCCGCGAAGACGGCCGGGACATCGTGATCGCCGTCGGCGGCGATGGCACTGTACGCGCCGTCGCGGAGTCCCTGGCGGGGTCTGACACAGCACTGGGGATCGTGCCGCAGGGGACGGGCAATCTGCTTGCGCGCAACCTCGACGTTCCGCTGAACAACGTGAAGGCGGCGTTGGAGCGCGTGCGCGACGCCGAGCCCCGTCGGATCGACCTCGGCTGGGTCTCGTACGACGGCACCGAGCACGCCTTCGCCGTGATGGTCGGCTTCGGCGTCGATGCGCAGATGCTGGTGGAGACCGACGACGACCTCAAGTCCAAGGCCGGCTGGCTGGCCTACGTGGAGGCGATGGGCCGCGCACTCGCCGGCACCGAGATGACCGACATCACTCTGGCGATCGACGGGGAGAAGGCCGTGGCCGTGCGGGGACACACCATGCTCATCGGCAACTGCGGGATGGTGCAGGGCGGCATCCGGCTGCTTCCCGATGCGGTGCTCGACGACGGCAAGCTCGACGTGCTCATGATCAGCGCGGACGGTGCGCTGCAGTGGCTCGACACACTCCGTTCCTTCGTCTGGGACAACGGCATCCGCCGTCTCTTCGGTGCCACCGACGAGGCCGTGAGCACCGAGTCCGCCCGCCACCTTCCGGTCGAGAGCATCTCGGTCGAGCTGAAGACGCCCCTCGTGTTCGAGATCGACGGCGAGGAGATGGGCGAGGTCACCGCGTTCGACGTCCGCGTCGAGCCGGGCGCCCTCCTGGTCCGCTGAGGTCGAACGCCCCGTCCCGTCCCCGTGTCAGCGGGTGATGGGTGGGGGGACGATCTTGCGGTCCTGCGCGGGGAACGTCACCTTCTGGATGATGATGATGATGCTCGCGGCCACGGGGATCGCGACCAGGGCGCCCAGGATGCCGCCCAGCGCGGCGCCGGCCACCGCGGCGATCACGACGAGCGCACCCGGCACGGCGACGGCCTTGCTCATGATGCGCGGCGACAGCACGTATGCCTCGATCTGCATGTAGATGAGGTAGTAGATGATCGCGATCAGCGCGGTCAGCGGAGAGACGAACAGGCAGATCAGCGAGTTGATGATCGACGCGGTCAGCGTGCCGACCAGCGGGATCATCGAGCCGATGAAGGCGATCAGGGCGAGCAGGGCCGGAACCGGGGCGCCGATGATGCTGAGGAAGATGAGGCTCAGGATGCCGTTGATGAGTGCGAGGCTCACCTGGCCGATGACGTAGCGGCCCACGGCGCCGGAGACGTCTTCGAGGAGGCCGCTGAAGGTGTCGCGCTGGTAGGCGGGCACGAAGCGGGCGGCCACGTGCTTCATGCTGCGCAGGGACGCCATGAAGTACAGGGTCAGGATCAGGACGATCGTGATCCCGGTGAAGCCGCCGGCGATACCCGCGCCCACGGCGAACACACCACCCCCGATGTCGAGGAAGTTGTTGGGGTCCTGCACGAAGCCGAGGATGCCCTGCACGGCGTCGTCGATCGTCGAGCCGAACTGACCGCTGACGTCCTTGAACCAGTCGCTGGCCATGAAGTCCTTGATCATCTGCGGTCCGTCTTTGATCAGGTTGCTGATCTGCTCGACGAGCAGCGGGACGATCGCGAGGATGACGCCGGCGAACGCCAGGATGACCGCGGCGACCACGATGGTGACGGCCGCGGGGCGGGGGAGCTTCTTCTCGATGAAGGTGACGATCGGATCGAGCCCGAGTGCGAGGAACACGGCGACGCCGATGTAGACGAGCACGGTCGCGAGCTGCCCGACGATGCTGCCGATCCCCAGCGCCACGAGGACTCCGAGGGCGCCCAGCAGGCCGAACATGAATGGGTTGGTCCTGGCGTATGCGGCGACCGCATTCGACGGCTGCGATGAACGCGGCTCCGCCGACGCGCGCAGCTCGGTGTTCGCGGTCACTCTTCTACGGCGCATGATTCCCCCGGTCGATGGTCAGACTCACCAGTTGATCACCCTGGATCCCGCGCGGTCAAGCCGGTGGCGCGGCGTGGCGATGTCTGATTCCTGACCTCGCGTCGACGTTGAGGACGGCCTCCCGACGCGAGGTGACGCCGAGCTTGCGATAGATGGAGCTGATGTGGGTCTTGACGGTGGGATAGGCGACCCCCAGACGCGTGGAGATCTCCTCGGCGGTCATCGTCGTGCGCAGGTATGCGAGGACTTCGCTCTCGCGCGGGGTGAAGATGCCCGTCCGTCGTCGGGCCAGCTCTCCGCGTCGTTCGAGAATCGTTCCGAGGAACTCATCGTGGCGGGATCCGCGGTGGGCATGGGCGATCAGGAGATCGCCGATGAGCGGATCATCCGAGAGGAATGGAGTGAGGATCCGCTCGGGGGCTGCGGATTCGAGGGCTCTGTCGAGCTGTTCGTGCGCGTCCGCTCCATGCCCTGCGGTGGAGCGCAGGGCCGCTGCAGTGACGAGCGTGCTCGCCCGCGCGTAGCGTGGCAGCGCGCCCGATATCGCCAGCCGCAGCGCCTGCGCAGCCGACGCGGGTTCTTCGAGGACACGATAGAGCTCCGCGAGCACCGCGTGGGCGACAGCGGCACCGGGGCGGGCGAGTGCCGGCGCCGCGATGGTTCGAGCGCGGTCGTCGTGTCCCTCGGCGTGCGCGAGCAGTGCGGAGATCACGCGTCGCAGCGTGTCCCAGGGGATGCCGTGCTTATCGTCCTTGCTCACCCCGTGGAGCAGGCCGGCCGCGGCGAAGTATCGGTCTTCGCGCCTGAGCGCGATGATGCTCATGACCAGGTACAGCCGGGCGAGGGCTTCGAAGTTGTTGCCGGGAGCGCCGTCGTCCACTGCTTGTTCGAGGTGGGCGATCGCTTCGTCGTAGTCGCCTCGCCAGTATGCGATGGTGCCGCGGTTCGCCTGGGGGAGCCCGCCCTCGAAGATGTCCCAGTCCGACGGCTCGCACGAGACGGGAAGCGCATCGAGCGTCTGCTCGGCAGCGGTGAAGAGACCGGCGTGGGTCAAGGCGAAGGCGAGATTGGACTGGGCGAGGCGGTAGGTCTCCGGTCGGCCGCGCAAGCGGGCTTCGTCTGAGGCTGAGCGCAGGAGGCCGATGGCACCGGAGAGGTCGCGACGGAGGCGCACTTCCGTCCAGCCGAGGAGGAAGAGCGCCGAGGGATAGTCGTCGTCGGGCCCGCACTCGGTCAGAGCTTCTCGAGCGCGATCGGCGACCGTGGCCTTCGTCGGGGTGTCGGCAGCGAGGAGGAGCTCGGTGAAGCAGACTACGAAGTCATCGTCAGCGATGCGCATTCCTTGGCCACGAAGGAACGTGGCACCGTGGGAATCGCCGAGGAGGTCGCGGCAGCAGGCACGGATGAGGAGGACGTGCGGGTCGTGCGGCTCGGGGTGGGCGAGGCAGAGCTGTTCGAGTTCGCGGGTGCGGGATTCGAGGATGAGACGGAGCCAGTTCCGGCGCAGCGCCGCGCGGGCGAGTGCCGGATCGCTGGGAGACAGGGCCTCGCGGACGGCATCGATCACGGGACAACGATATCGGCGTGGGAATCCGTGATGTTGGTGGGGTCGGCAGATCTCATCCGATGAGGATGACGTGTGCGTCCGGAGACCGACGAGGCGAACAGAATCGCAACGGGGCCCGCGCTGCCGGATCGTGTCAGGGCCGGCCCATCCGACCCCGACCCATGCTTCGCGGTGAGCCTGCGCCGCGAGAGAAAGGAACGACGACATGTCAGCCACGAAGGTGAACGTCCGCAACTTCGCTCGTGCCGAGTCCGACTTGATGTTCTCCCGGCTCGCCGCCGGGAGAACGCTCGGGACCTGGAATCACACGCGAGAGCTGAAATCGCTCGATGATCAGCCCATCATCCGGCAGAACCGGGACACTCTCTACAGCAGTGCCGTCATCGATGTGCGCGAAGGAGTCACGCTCACGCTGCCCGACACGGGCGGTCGTTACGTCTCCGCCTTCGTCGTGAATCAGGATCACTACGCGCCGTTCCTGTTACGCGAGCCCGGCGACCATGCGCTCACACGCGCAGCCGTCGGAACCGACTACGCGGCGGTCCTGATCCGCATCCTCGTCGACCCGAACGACGCCGAAGACATCGCCGAGGTGAATCGCCTCCAGGACGCACTTCGTCTCGTGGGCGGCGGATCGGGGGAGTTCCCGCTCCCTGAGTACGACGAGTCGTCGCAGTCGGAGACCCGTGATGCTCTGCTCACTCTCGGGCGCGGCGTCTCGACCTACGATCGTGCGTTCGGCACGAGGGAGGAAGTGGATCCCGTCATGCACCTGCTGGGCGTCGCCGGCGGATGGGGCGGCCTGCCCGAGTACGAGGCGACCTACATCAGCGTTGACGAGGGCCTGCCGGTCGGGGACTATCGTCTGCGCCTGACGGACGTTCCCGTCGACGCCTTCTGGTCCGTCTCGCTCTACAACGCCGCCGGCTATTTCGAGGAGAACGAGCTCGGGGTGAACAGTATCAACAGCCTGACGGCGACCGCGGACGACGACGGCGGGATCACCATCCACTTCGGTGCGCACCCTGCCGGCCTCACGAACGCGCTGGTCGTCATGCCGGGGTGGAACTACACACTGCGCCTCTACCGACCGCGCCTGTCCGTGCTCGACGGCACCTGGGTCGCGCCCCGGCCCGAAGCGATCTGAGTGAGGCCCCGCGCCGCCACCCCCACCGCAGAAGAGCCCGTCCCCGCAGAAGCGGGGACGGGCTCTTCGTGATGCTCCGCGGTCGTCAGACGCCGAAGTACAGCTCGTACTCGAACGGGTGCGGACGCTGCGCCATCGGCAGGATCTCGTTCTCGTACTTGTAGGAGATCCAGGTCTCGATGAGCTCCTTGGTGAACACGCCGCCCTCGAGGAGGAACTGGTGGTCGGCCGCCAGCGCGTCGAGCGAGTCGAGCAGGGAGTTCGGAACCTGCGGGATGTCCTTGGCCTCCTCGGGCGGAAGCTCGTAGAGGTCCTTGTCGACCGGCTCGTGCGGCTCGATGCGGTTCTTGATGCCGTCGAGTCCTGCCATCAGCTGCGCGGCGAAGGCGAGGTACGGGTTGCCGGAGGCGTCGGGGGCACGGAACTCGATGCGCTTTGCCTTGGGGTTCGAGCCCGTGATCGGGATGCGGATCGCGGCGGAGCGGTTTCCGGCCGAGTAGACCAGGTTCACCGGAGCCTCGAAGCCCTTGACCAGGCGGTGGTAACTGTTCAGGGTCGGGTTGGTGAAGGCGAGCAGGGCCGGCGCGTGCGCCAGGATGCCACCGATGTACCAGCGCGCGATGTCGCTGAGCTGACCGTAGCCGGCCTCGTCGTAGAACAGCGGTTTGCCGTCGCTCCACAGCGACTGGTGGGTGTGCATGCCCGAGCCGTTGTCACCGTAGAGCGGCTTGGGCATGAAGGTCGCGACCTTGCCCCACTCCTCGGCGGTGTTCTTGACGATGTACTTGAACTTGAGGATGTCGTCCGCCGCGTGCACCATCGTGTCGAAGCGGTAGTTGATCTCCTGCTGGCCGCCGGTGCCGACCTCGTGGTGCGAGCGCTCGAGGATGAACCCGGCGTCGATCAGCTTGAGGGTGATGTCATCACGCAGGTCGGCTGTCTTGTCGACCGGGCTGACCGGGAAGTACCCACCCTTGTACGGGGTCTTGTTGCCGAGGTTTCCGCCCTCTTCTTCGCGACCGGTGTTCCAGGCGCCCTCTTCCGAGTCGACGCTGTAGAAGCTGGAGTTGGACGTGACGTTGTAGCGGACGTCGTCGAAGATGTAGAACTCGGCCTCGGGGGCGAAGAAGGCGGTGTCGGCGATGCCGGTCGAGGTCAGGTACTTCTCGGCCTTCTTGGCGACCTGACGCGGGTCCTTCGAGTAGATCTCGCCGGTGCGCGGGTTGTAGATGTCGAACAGCATGACGAGCGTGCTCGCCTCGCGGAACGGGTCGACGTACGCCGTCGTGACGTCGGGGATGAGCTGCATGTCGGACTCGTGGATGCTCGCGAAGCCGCGGATCGACGAGCCGTCGAACAGCTGGCCGTCGGTGAAGAAAGCCTCGTCGACCGTCGATGCAGGAATGTTGAAGTGCTGCTGAACACCCGGGAGATCGGTGAAACGGATGTCAAGGAACTTGACGTCGTTCTCCTTGATGTAGCTCAGTACCTCGGACGAATCTTTGAACATGTACGACTCCTGTAATGCGGATCGATGGCTTCACGGCCACTCTGCAGAGTACGGACGGGGGATTTCTCTACGGTATCCGCTTTGTTTCGGGCGTGTTACAGGCGCGAGGGCGTCAGAGCGGCATTTCGCGCTCGGTAGGCTGGGGGAGTGACGGATGCTGTGAACACGTACCCCGGTGAACGACTCGGACTCCCCGAATCCGGCTCCGGGAGCATCGCCCGTCCCGGACGCCGCATCGGAGCGCTCCTGATCGACTACACCGCGGCGACGATCATCGCGACCGGATTCCTCGGATTCAACCAGTTCGCACTGCCGACGGAAGCCGGCCTGAGCCAGTTCGCTCCGATGCTAGTGTTCGCCGTGTTGCAGATCGTCTTCATCCCGACCGCCGGCGGCAGCCCGGGACACCGTATCCTCGGCATGCGTCTTGCTCGCATGGACGGGAGCTGGGTCGGTCTGTGGCGTCCGATCGTCCGCACGCTTCTGCTCGTGGTCGTCGTGCCTGCGGTGATCTGGGATGCCGATCAGCGTGGTCTCCACGACAAGGCCGTCGGCACGGTTCTGATCCGCACCTGACCTGCGGCGGGCTGCCGTCAGTCTCGCCCGCGGTTGCGCCGACGTGCTTCGCGCGGGGCTCGTCCGCCGAGGAACGAGCGGGCGGGGTCGACCACGTAGCCGCGGCGCAGCGCCTCCCGGCCGATGAGCATCCGGAAGCCCATCTCGTCGCGGTTGCTCAGGGTGACCTCCGCCAGCACCTCGCGGTCCACCAGCCGGATCAGCAGCTCGACCACGAGGCGTTCCTGGGCGTGCCCGGACGAGCTCCGCACCGCACGACGATCATGGATCGGGCATTCGACGACGACCGCGTCCTCCTGGCTGTCCTGCCAGGGCTTGACCTTGAACCGCACCCACGGCTGCTCGTCCTGTTCGAACTCCACGATGTCGAAAGCATGCAGAGACGACGTGCGCGCACCCGTGTCGATCTTGGCCTTCAGCCAGTCCACTCCGAGATCGGGCAGGCTCACCCATTCTCGCCACCCCGTAAGGGTGTTTGAATGGGGGGTAGTCCTACTCACCTGATACATCCTGGCAGGAAAAATCCCCCGTGAAGATCGCAGTGCTCTCCCGCGCGCCGCAGGCGTACTCCACCCAGCGGCTGCGTGCAGCCGCGCTTCAACGCGGACACAACGTCAAGGTGCTCAACACTCTGCGCTTCGCGATCGACCTCACTGCCGATGAACCGGACCTGCATTACCGGGGTCGCCAGCTCAGCGACTACGACGCGATCCTCCCGCGCATCGGGAATTCGATCACGTACTTCGGCACGGCCGTCGTGCGCCAGTTCGAGCAGATGGACGTCTATACGCCGAACACGGCGAACGGGATCTCCAGCGCGCGTGACAAGCTGCGAGCGAACCAGATCCTCTCGCGCCACAACATCGCGATGCCGCCGACCGCGTTCGTGCGCAACCGCGCCGACGTCCGTCCGGCGATCGAGCGCGTGGGCGGGGCTCCGGTCGTGATCAAGCTCCTGGAAGGTACGCAGGGGATCGGGGTCATCCTCGCCCCTCAGGTGAAGGTCGCCGAGGCCATCATCGAGACCCTGCACTCCACCAAGCAGAACGTGCTCATCCAGAAGTTCATCTCGGAGAGCCGCGGTCGCGACATCCGGGCGCTGGTCGTCGGCGACCGTGTCGTCGCGGCGATGCGACGATCGGCGGCCGGTGACGAGTTCCGATCCAACGTGCACCGTGGCGGATCGGTCGAGGCCATCGAGCTCGATCCGGTCTACGAGCGTGCGGCCGTGCGCTCGGCCCAGATCATGGGCCTGCGTGTGGCCGGTGTCGACATGCTCGAGGGGGACGACGGCCCGCTCGTCATGGAGGTCAACTCCTCACCCGGGCTGCAGGGCATCGAGACGGCCACCAAGCTCGACGTCGCCGGCGCCATCATCGACTACATCGCCGGTCAGGTCGCCTTCCCCGAGATCGACGTGCGTCAGCGTCTCACCGTCTCGACGGGCTATGGCGTCGCCGAGCTGATGGTCCACGGCGCGGTCGACCTCGTCGGGAAGACCCTGGGGGAGGCCGGGCTCTGGGAACGCGACATCACGGTCCTCACGCTGCACCGAGGAGTCAGTGTCATTCCCAACCCGCGCAAGCACGTCGTCCTGGAAGCCGATGACCGGCTGTTCTGCTTCGGCAAGCTCGACGAGATGCGCTCCATGGTTCCTGAGCGTCGTCGTCGGCGCGCCAAAGTCCGCAGGCTGCCGCGACAGCCTCTCTCCGAGTGAAAGAGAGCGCGGCCACCCTCACAGGAGGATGGCCGCGCTCGGTGCTTCTGAGGTGCGGAGAGTCAACGAGGACGCTGGGAGCGCACCTTGGTCGGGTCGATGCCCTTCGGGATCGGCAGCGATGACAGCGACTGGGAGACGGAGTCCACGCGGCGGATGACGGCGGCCATAGTGGCCTTGTCGATCGCCTTCGGGAGCTTCTTGATCGTCTTCGAGAGATCGGCGATCGCCACCTCGTCGTCGCCGTGACCGACGTAGAGGACGGTGACCGGGACGCCGTGCGCGACACGCTGTGCCTTGCTGCGCTCCTCGTTCACGAGACGCGTCAATCGGCCGCGTGCACCTTCACCGACGATGACGATGCCTCCGCGCCCGATCGTGCGGTACACAGCCTCCTGGGTCTTCGGGTTGATGCCGACGGGAGTCTCGGATGCCTGCCAGCTGCGCCCGAGGCTCGTGCTGAGCACGTGTCCGGTGGCGCCGGGCATGCCGTCGATCTTGCTGTACATGGCGGAGGTCGAGAGGCGCGTCATCAGGAACAGGGCACCGAGGATGCCGAGCATGAGACCGGTGATCCCCCAGAGGACGAGCGTCCAGATCTGGAAGGGCGGGATGAGATAGCCGGCGACGAGGCCGAGCAGCACGCCGCCGATGAGGATGGCAGCCTGCGCCCACGGCAACCAGGAGTATGCCTCACGTGTGAACCGGAAGAGGGACTTGATCTGGGAGAAGAACCCAGGACGCTTTTCGGGTTCAGGAGCACGCTTTGCCATGAGGACCAGCCTACCGAGTCCCGGAGCCTCCTGATGTCGGCGTTCGCGCGAAGCGGAGGGGACCGGCGCCACCACTCCTGCACATCAGAGGATTCGGCGGAATCCGTCGCGATCATCCCCGGGCACCGGGATCGGGCTGAGGTCTGCGCTGTGATGGAGCAATGGAAGACATCGCGATCGACGACGGCCGGGGCGGGCCGCTCGTACCGGGCGCGCATCGCGTGGTGAGAACGCTCGATGCGACGGAGGGGCCCTTCCCCGGCACTCTCGTCGCGAACGGGGACGGCGTCGCCGTGAGAGTGGACGCGGCGGCGCTCGGCGGGTGGGTGGGATGGGGTTTCTCCGGCGCCGAACACATCGCTGCGCCGATCGATGTCGTCCGGCGCCAGGGAGGGCACGACGTGTTGCTTCCGTGGTGCACGGAGCGTGTGAGCAGCTTCGTGGGCCGCCGTTCGGTGGGAGGAGGGGGCATCACGCCGGGCGAAACCACCACTCTCGTCGTCAGTCTCCTGCGGGGACTCGACGAGTTGGGAGAGGGCATCGACGGCATGCGCACCGGGGCATGGTGGCTGACGGATGGCGGGCGACCGGTGTTCGTGCTGGGGGACGGCACGGACGCGAGGGCGGGGACCGTGGAGATCCTGGAACAGCTGGCGGAGCGCAGTTCGGACAAAGTGCTCAGACGCGCGACCGGTGCGATCGAGGAGGCCCTGCGGAAGGTCATCGCCCAGCCGCGTCTGCCCCGCAGGCTCACCGAGGCGTGGGAGCAGTCGATGCTCGACGTCGCCGCGCCGCAGCCGCTCGAACGCGAGATCCATGCTGCGGAACGAGCGCGGGACGTCGCCCGTGCCGTCGTTCCGCACGTCTCTGGCCTTCACGAAGGGGGGCGACGTCTGCGCGCGGACCGGACTCCGAGCAGGGGGTCGCGTCGCGGAAGCCGCGCGCGGGAGGCGATCGGCGATGCGATGCGCTCATCGATCGGCGAGGTTCTTGCGCGTGTGGATCGCATGAGAGGAACGCAGGCTTCGCGAACCGGTCGCCAGAGCGTACGCCGTGGGCGATCCGCTGAGACCGGGAAGCTGCGTCGACGTTCCCTGCTCGTCGCGGGCGCGGCTGCGGCGCTTGTGCTTGCCGGCGGACTGCTGCTGCCGGAGGGAGAAGCGTCGGGTAAGGGCGCTGACCTGTCTGGTGGCAGTGGTCAGGCGCGGGCATCGTCGTCGCCCGACGATGCGTCTCCGGCGGCCTCGCCTTCCGTGATCGGTGCCCCGGAAGAGAGCGAGGACTCCGACCCTGAGGACTCAGCCCCCGAGGGCTCAGAGCCCGAGGAGTCGGCCGCGGGCATCGATCCCGTGGCGGCAGCCTCATCGCTCCTCCGCGCGATCGCGGATTGTCGGGCCGCGGGAGACACCTCGTGCGCAGACGCGGTGTCCGGCGACGCCGCGCGAGTGATGAAGGCCCTCGACGGGCTGCCGCCCTCGGCCGCGGAACTGGTGGATGAATACGGCGACGTCGCGGTGGTGCGCCTCGCATCGGCAGGTCGGGAGGGAGGCGCGGAGGGGGAAGAGGGCGGGGAGGAAGACGAGAGTTCGGATCAGACGATCGTCGTGCTCATCCGCACAGGAGAGAAATGGCTGGTCCGCGACGTCTACGACGTCGCGGACCAGCCAGGATGACTCTTCGCCCGTCAGGCGCCGAGATGAGCGGCGAACTGTGCCGACTCGAGTCGCGCCTTCACGGCGCCCAGGAAGCGGGCGGCGTCTGCACCGTCGATGATGCGGTGGTCATAGGAGAGAGCGAGGTACACGTACGACCGGACAGCGATCGCGTCGGTGCCTCCGACCTTCACGAGACCCGGACGCTTGACGACCGTTCCGGTGCCCAGGATCGCTGACTGCGGCAAGAACACGACCGGCGTGTCGAACAGGGCGCCACGCGAACCGGTGTTGGTCAGCGTGAACGTTCCACCGGCCAGCTCGTCGGGCTTCAGCTTGTTGTCACGGGTCCGTGCCGCAAGATCGGCGATCTCGTGCGCGATCTGGGCGATGTTCTTCGACGCCGCGTCACGCAGCACCGGCGTCAGCAGGCCCCGCTCGGTGTCGACCGCGATCGAGACGTTCTCGCTGGCCGGGTAGACGATGTTCTCACCGTCGACCGTCGCGTTGACGATCGGGAACGCCTGCAGGGCCTCGGCCGTGGCGAGAGCGAAGAACGGCAGGAACGAGAGCTTGTCGCCCGTCTTCTCGAGGAACGAGGCCTTCACGCTGTCGCGGTACTCGGCGAGGGCCGTGACATCGACCTCGACGACCGTGGTCAGCTGTGCCGTCTGCTGCATCGACTCGACAGCGCGCTTGGCGAGGACCTTGCGCAGACGCGACATCGGCTGGGTCGTCCCACGAAGAGGCGACACCTCGAGCGGAGCAGGGGCCGCTGCTGCTGCAGCGGGCGCCGACTTCGCGGTCTCCGCGGCCTTCAGCACGTCTTCCTTGCGGATGCGACCGCCCACACCGGTTCCGGTGACGGAAGCCAGATCCACGCCCTGCTGCGACGCCAGTCGGCGCACGAGCGGGGTCACATAGAGGTTGTCGTTCTCGGTGGGGAGCGCGAGCTTCGATGCGGGCTGAGCGGCGGCAGGGGCCGGAGCAGCAGCGGGTGCCGGAGCAGCCGGGGCCGGTGCAGCGGCAGGTGCCGGAGCAGCAGG